>NZ_JAIZ01000253.1:4584-23152 GCF_000710465.2 Kitasatospora sp. MBT63
TGTCCGAGCCGGAGGCCGTCGGGGACGGCGTCGGGCTGGGCGTGGGCGTCGGTGTGGGCGTCGGACTGCCGGAGTCGGAGGCGCTGGCCGAGGTGGTCGGCGGGGTGGTGGCGCAGTCGGGCAGGTCGCCGTTGAACGGGTAGTTGTGGATCTCGACACCGGTCGAGGCCGAGGTGTGCACCAGACTGCCCGCCAGGTACACCCGGCCGTCCAGACCGGGGGTCGACACGGTGGTGGTGCCGGCCGGGTTGCCGCCGAGCACCGAGCCCTGGAACTGCGCACCGCCGGCGATCCGCGCGGTGGTGGCGTTCGGGAAGTTCCACAGCAGCTTCGGGCCGAGGTCGGTGACCGGGTCCCCGGGGTTGCCGGAACCGGTGTTGGTGCTGACCAGCGCGTCGTCGGCGAGCAGGTTGACGATCACGGTGGCGCCCGCCGGGATGCCCTTGAACACCAGATCGGCGGCCTGCGCGGTGGTGCCGATGGAGTCCGTCACGGTGAAGACCTGCCGGGCGCTCGTGCCGTCGCCGGTGAAGGTGACGGTGGGCCCGGCCGTGGCCACGGTGCCGGTGGCCGTCGCGGCGCCCGCGCACTTCGACAGGTCGGCGATGGTGGTGCGCAGCGACGCGTACTTGTCCCCGGCCGCGGCGTCCTGGATCTGCTGTCCGGGCGGGGTCAGCACGACGCTGCCCGACGTGGTGCCCCGGTGACGGACGTTGCCCCAGGCGGTGGCGGGGGACAGATCGCTCCCGCCGATCAGCAGGCTGCTGGTGGCGGCGACGGTCAGGTTGCCGCCGGTGGTGACGTGGTCGCTGCCGTCCGGCGGGGGCACCCGGGAACCGACCCCGGCCACGCCCATGTTGTAGACCCCGCCGCCGGTCTTGTCGATGGTGATGTCGCCGAGCACCACGACCTGGCCCTCGGCCTCCGCCGCCCGGCCGGTCGCGGTGAACGTCCCCCCGGCGAAGACGCTGATCGAGGCGTCCCGGCCGGCGAAGTTCCCGTTGTGCGCGGGCCGCGGGAACGGGTTCGGGCACTGCGCGCCGGTGCACGCGCCGAGCGGCGGCGGCAGCGGCGCGGCACTGATCAGCGCGGCCACCCCGAACAGCGGCGCGGTCAGCCCGGTGACCACCGCCGCGCGGCGCAGCGCCGTACGGCGCGGCCGGGCGGTGGGCGGGGCGGCCGGCGGGGCAGCGGGCGTGCGGGTCCGTGGTCGCACGGAGGTCTCCAATCCGGTCGGGGAACGGGTATTCGACTGCCACCCAAAGGCCGCCGCTCCCCCGCCCACGGCTGCCACGCCCCGCCGCCGCCCCGATTCATCCGCCCGGCCCCGCCGACCGCCGCGGCCGGCCGGCGGGTAGGTTGGTGACGGCCGACAACGGCCAGGGGAGGAACGGCATGCCGAACGGAACCGACGGCCAGTCACCACTCGCGATCGTCGCCACCACCGCCGAGGTGCTCGGGCACCCGGACGCCAGCCGCCAACTGCTGAACCCGATCGAACGCGAGCGGGCCGACCGCTTCCGCCGGGAGTCGACCCGGCGCGACTTCATCGCCGCGCACATCCTGGTCCGGCTGTGCGCCGCCCGGCAGCTCGGCCTGCGGCCCGCCGAGCTCGCCCTGGAGCAGGTCTGCCCGGGCTGCGGGCTGTCCGGCCACGGCCGCCCCGTCCTCACCGACCGGCCCGGCTTCTGGCTCAGCCTCTCGCACACCGCGGGGGTGGTCGCGGCGGCCGCCGGCTGGGCGCCGGTCGGCGTCGACGTGGAGGTGCTGGACCGGCCGCAGCCCGATCCGGCGCTGCTCGCCCGGGTGCTCACCGACGCCGAACAGGCCCAGGTCGCCGGGCATCCCGACCCCTCGTACGCGTTCCTGCGGCAGTGGGTGCGCAAGGAGGCGATGGTCAAGATCGGCCGGGCCGACCTCGACACGCTGGCCTCGCTGGACCTCTCCGCGCTGCCCCCCGGGCGGCCGGGCGGCCCGGCCGACGCCGTCCACACCTTCGGGGACCTGCACGTCCTCGACCGGGACGACCGGCTGCGCGGGGCACTGGCGGCGGTCGTCAGCACCGTGCCGGTGGTGGTCGGGACGGCCTGAGCCGGGCCGCTCCCCCGCCCACCGGGCGCCGGATAAGCGGGTGTTAGCGTGCTGGCGGCCCTCCCGGGGCCCGGCCGTAGCTCTGCGGCACACCCTTTGCGCGTAAGGATTCCCGCACCATGGCCAAGCTCCTGCTGAGCCTGCACGTCCTGGCCTCGGTCCTGTTCATCGGCCCGGTGGCGGTGGCGGTGAGCATGTTCCCGCGCCGCGCCAAGGAGGCGCTGGCCGCCGGCCCCGACCGGGCGGCGTCCGGGGCCTCGGTCCGGCTGCTGCACCGGATCACCCAGGTCTACGCGCTGCTCGGGATCGCCGTACCGGTCCTGGGAGTGGGCACCGCGCAGGTGATGGGCATCATCGGCGAGCCCTGGCTGATCGTCTCGATCGTGCTGACCGCGCTGTCGGCGGGCACCCTGCTGCTGTCCGTGGTGCCCGGCCAGCAGGCCACCGTGGACGCGCTGGACGCGGGCGAGGCGGCCGGGGAGGAGCTCGGCCGGGCCGAGCGCGCCCTGCGGCTGCTCCCGATGACGGCCGGGGTGTTCAACCTGCTGTGGGCCGTGGTGGTGGTCATGATGGTGATCCGCCCCGGCTCCACCACCGGCGCGTAGCACCACCGCCCGGGGCCTTCCGCGCGGGCTCGGTGGCCGACCAGCGAAGGGACCGATCCGTGCCGGACGCCCCCGTGATCCGCCTCGACGAGCCCGGCTCGTTCGCCCGGGACGTCTTCCACCGGCGCCACCCGGTACTGATCCGGCAGGTGCTGGACGCACTGCCGTACGGGCCCGCGGAGCGCGCGGCCCTGGAACGGCTGCTCGCCGAGAGCACCACCGGCGTGCTGGAGCCGCCCGGGCCCGGTGCGCCGGACCGCGCCGAGTGGCTGACCTGGGGTCAGGGGCTCTGGGGCACCCGGTGGGAGAGCGCGCCGTTCCTGTGGGCGGAGAGCTGGTTCTACCGGCGGCTGCTGGACGCCACCGGCTTCACCGGCCCCGGCGCCCGGCAGGGCGTCGACCCGTTCGGTCCGCTCAAGGCGGCCGAGCTGGCCGGGCCGGCGGTGGACGAGGAGCTCGCCGCACTGGACCGGCTGCCCGGGCTGCCGGAGGCGCAGCGGCGGGCGGCGCTGCTGTCCTCGGCGCTGTGGGGCAACCGGGCGGACCTGAGTTTCGGGCTGACCGCGGCGCCGGACGGCGGGCGGGGCGGGCTGCTCGCCGACGACGGCGCCCTGCTGTGGCAGTGGCTCGAGCGGCATCCGGGCGGCCGGGTCTGCCTGCTGGCCGACAACGCCGGCCGGGAGCTGCTGCCGGACCTGGTGCTGGCGGACCACCTGCTGGCGGCCGGACCGGCCGCCGCGGTCGACCTGTTCGTGAAACCGCAGCCCTGGTTCGTCTCGGACGCCACCGCCGCCGACGTGTTCGCGGCCCTCGCCCGGCTGCGCGAGGCCCCCGGGGAGCAGGCGGCGGCCGTCGGCGGGCGGCTGTGGCGGGCGGTCGGCGACGGCAGGCTGGCCGTGCGCACGCACCCGTTCCTGTGCGCGCCCCTGCCGTTCCACGACCTGCCCGGTGATCTGCGGGCGCGGCTCGCGGGCGCCTCGCTGACGATCGTCAAGGGCGACCTGAACTACCGCCGGCTGGTGGGTGACCGGCGCTGGCCGCCGACCACGCCGTTCGCGCGGGCCGCCGGGCATTTCCCGTCCGCCGTCGCGGCCCTGCGGACGCTGAAGTCCGAGGTGGTGGTCGGCCTCGACGGGGCCCGGGTGGCCGAGCTGGACCGCGGCGGCGAGGCCTGGCGCACCGGCGGCGGGTACGCGGTCGTCCAGTTCCGGCCGCAGGACTGAAGCCCGGCGTGGGGACCGCCCATCGGGCGCCACTGTTGCACATAACTTGCAACTGCAATCTCCATGCCCCAGCATGGTGGCAGCGGGGCCGCCGGGTCGGCCACCGGACGGCTCTCCCCAGCGGGGCGCCCGTCCTTCCTGACCGATGATCGTCTTCCCAGCCGGCGCCCGCCGGGACGCAGCCGCCGGCCCCGCGCACCGCCTGCTCCGCGGTACGGGCAGGGCCTTCCGCTCCCGACAGCGGCACCGCTCCGGCGGGCGCTACCCCGCCGCCTGCCGGGCGTCGGCGGCGCCGCGGACCTCCAGCCCGTCGAGCAGCCGCGCGGTGGCCTCGGCGACGGCCTCGACGGCCTCGTCGAAGACCGCCCGGTTGTGGGCGGCCGGAGCGCGGAAGCCCGAGATCTTGCGGACGTACTGGAGGGCGGCGGCGCGGATGTCCTCGTCGGTGACGTCGAGCGCCATCGGCGGCCTGAGGGTCTTGATGCTTCGGCACATGCCTCCAGTCTGCCGCGCCCGGCGCCGGCCGGGGCGGGTCACGGCAGGCTCGGCAGCACCACGCCGGCCCGCTTCACCGCCCGCGCCACGATCGCCGTCTCCACCCGGTTGACGCCCAGCGGTCCGAGCGTCCCGGTCAGGAACCGGTACAGGCCCTGGTGGTCGGCGCAGAACACCGTCGCCATCAGGTTGGCCGGGCCGCTGGTGGCGAGCACGCCGTGCACCTGGGGGTGGGCCGCCAGCTCCTCCCCGACCGCGGCCAGCCGCCCGGGCGGCACGTCCAGCCACAGGTTGGCGTCGACCGCCATGCCCAGCAGCCGCGGGTCCACGGTGGCGTGGGTGCGCAGTCGGCCGGCCGCGGCCAGCCGGTGCAGCCGGCTCCGCACCGTGGACTCGGGCGCGCCCGCGGCGGCGGCCAGCGCGGCGTGGGACTGCCGGGCGTCGGCCGCGAGGGCCGCCAGCAGCCGGCGGTCCAGCGCGTCCGGCCCGGGCGGCGGCGTACCGGCCGGTGCGGGGTCGGCCGCGGGCGCGGCGAGGGCAGCCTCCTGCTCGGGGCTCAGCCAGCCGGCCCGCCAGTGGCCCGCGTCCGCGAACAGGTGCAGGACCGCGTGTGCCGCCGTCTCCACCACCGCGCCGGTGGCGGGCAGTTGGGTGTGCAGCAGGTGGTCCCGGGCGCCGCCGTCGGCGAGCACCACGGCGCCGATCTCCTGGCCGCCGAGCATCACGTCGACGAACGGCACGTCCGGGCGGGCCGCCAGCGCCTGCGCGATCGTCCGGACCTTGCCCTTGAGCACCCGGACCCGCAGCAGCACGGCGCCCGTCGCCGCCTCGTGGGCGTCCGGCATCAGCACCACCTTGACCAGGCCGGTCCCGGTCAGCCGGGACAGCCGTCGGGTGACGGTACGGGCGGAGACCCCGAGCACCTCGGCGATCCGGCCGGTCCCGGCCCTCCCGTCGACCTGGAGCGCGCAGACCAGCTGCCGGTCCAGCAGATCGAGCAGCCCGGCGGGATCCGCCGAATCCGTGTCCATGGTGTCCGATCTCCGCAGGATCCCCACCGCCGTACGTCCCCGGCGGCCGGATCCACGGTACTTCTTGTCCGCCCGGCCGACGAGGGCCGGACGATCACGACACAGGAACGGGAGTACCGGGATGGATCTGCTGGCCGATGTGGTGGAGGCCGTGCACGAGGTGGGCGCGCACCTGGCGCGCGGTCAGCGGCCGCAGCCGCTGCCCGCGGCGACGGTCGCCGAGGCGATGGCCGGCTTCGCCGCCGTCGACGGCCCGGCGGCCGAGCTGCTGCGGGGGCGGCTGACCGCGCTGTACCCGCAGGCCCGGTGGTGCGAGGACGAGTTGGACGACGCGGTGCCGGCCGACGGCGAGTGGTGGAGCTGCGACGCCACCGACGGCGCGGTGCAGTACCTGAGCGGTCTGGCGCACTGGGCGGTCACCGCGACCCTGGTCCGCGACGGCGAGCCGGTGCTGGCGGTGGTGCACGCGCCGCTCCAGCGGCTCACCTACACCGCGGTGGACGGCGGCGGCGCCCGGCTCGGCGGGCGTCCGGTCGCGCCCCTCACCCGGGAGCTGGCGGTGGCCGTCGCGGCGGGCGGTCACCCGCCGACGGCCGGCCACGACCCGGTGGCGCGGCGGCGGACCGGCGAGTCGCTGACCGCGGTCCTGCCCCGGGTGCTGGCCGTCCGCAACCTCGGTCCGACCTCGCTGCAGGTCGCCCAGGTCGGCTCCGGCCACCTGGGCCTGTTCTGGGAGTACGGGCCGGACGCCACCAACCTGCTGCCGGGCGCGCTGATCGCCCGGGAGGCGGGCGCCGCGGTGACCGACGCGCAGGGCCGGCCGTGGACGGCCCGGGCGGACAGCTTCGTGGCGGCCGCGCCGAGCCTGCACCGGGACCTGCTGGACGTGCTCAGCCAGGTGGGGTGAGCGCGGGTGGGACGGGCGCAGGCGGGGTGAGCCCGAACAGCCGGGCGGCGTTGTGGTGGCAGACCGCCCGCAGCCACCCGTCGCCGAGGCCGAGGCGGGCCAGCCCGTGCAGCGCGTGCGGATAGCCGTACGGGATGTTGGGGAAGTCGGTACCGAACAGGACCCGGTCCCGGAGGGCCGCCAGGCGCGGGAGTCCGGCGGGCGGGAAGGGGGCGGTCAGCTCGGTGAAGTCGGTGAACACCATGGTGGTGTCCAGGTGGACGTGGTCGTACCGCTCGGCGAGGTCGAGGAAGTCGGTGTACTCCGGCAGCCCGAGGTGCGCCACGATCAGGCGCAGCCGCGGATGGCGGGCCAGCAGCGCGCCGATCGGCCCCGGCCCGGTGTGCTTGCCGGGCGCCGGCCCGGAGCCGCAGTGCACGACCACGGGGGTGCCGCTGTCCGCCAGCAGGCCCCAGACCTCCTCCAACAGCGGGTCGTTGGGGTCGTAACCGCCCACCTGGATGTGCGACTTGAACACCCGGGCACCGCGCTCGAGGGCCGCCGCCACGTACCGGTGGGCGTCCGGCTCCGGGAAGAAGGTCGCGGTGTGCAGGCAGTCGGGGGTGCGGGCGGCGAAGTCCGCGGCCCAGGAGTTCAGCCAGGCGGCCATCGCGGGCTTGTGCGGGTACAGCATCGCGGTGAACGCCCGGACCCCGAACTCCCGCAGGATGTCGACGCGTTGCTGCTCGTCCTGGCGGTAGGCGATCGGCCAGGGCCGGCCGGTGAGCGGACCGGCCGAGTCGAAGTACGCCCACACCTTGGCCAGCACCCGGTCCGGCATGAAGTGCGTGTGCACGTCGACCAGACCGGGCAGGCCCAACTCCCGCCAGAACGCCCGGACCTCGGCCCGCTCGGCGGCCCCGGACGCCTCCGTCACAGCCGGACCCGGCCCAGCACGGCCGCGGTGTCGGCCCCGACCGGCAAGGTCCCGAAGGCCGCGCCTTGGTCGCCGCCGAGCCGGGAGGCGCAGAAGGCGTCGGCCACCGCCGGGTCGCCGTACCGGATCAGCAGCGAGCCCTGGAAGGCCAGCGCCATGGACTCCACCAGGCGGCGGGTGCGGTACTCGAGCTCGGCGTGGTCGCCGAGCTGCTTGCGCAGGGCGGCGGTGGCGGCGTCGAGGCGGCGGTCGGCGCCGGCGGCGAGGTCGAGCTCGCCGAGGAAGGCGTCGACGGTCTCCGGGCTGCGGGCCATGGCGCGCAGCGCGTCCAGGGCGGCGACGTTGCCGGAGCCCTCCCAGATGGAGACCAGCGGCGCCTCGCGGTAGAGCCGGGGCATCCCGGACTCCTCCACGTAGCCGTTGCCGCCCAGGCACTCCAGCGCCTCGGCGGCGTGCGCCGGGCCGCGCTTGCAGACCCAGTACTTGGCGACGGCCAGGCCCAGCCGCCGCACCAGCGCCTCGCCGGCGTCGCCGGCCAGCGCCCGGTCGGTGGACTCGGCCAGCCGCATGGCGACCGCGGTGGCGGCCTCGGACTCGACCACCAGGTCGGCCAGCACGTTGCGCATCAGCGGCTGGTCGACCAGCGCGGCGCCGAACGCCCGCCGGTGGGTGGCGTGGTGGATCGCGCGGACCGCGCCGTAGCGCATCCCGGCGGCGGCGCCGATGGTGCAGTCGAGCCGGGTCATGTTGACCATCTCGATGATGGTCGGCACGCCCCGGCCCTCCTCGCCGACCAACAGGCCGACCGCGCCGTCGTACTCGATCTCGGCGGAGGCGTTGGACTTGTTGCCCAGCTTGTCCTTGAGCCGCTGCAGCAGCAGCCGGTTGCGGCTGCCGTCGGGCAGCACCCGCGGCAGCAGGAAGCAGCTGAGGCCGCCGGGCGCCTGGGCCAGCGTCAGGAAGACGTCGGACATCGGGGCGGAGGTGAACCACTTGTGGCCGGTCAGCCGGTAGCTGCCGTCGGGCTGCGGGGTGGCGGTGGTGGTGTTGGCGCGGACGTCGGATCCGCCCTGCTTCTCGGTCATCGACATGCCGGCGATCAGGCCGCGCTTGGCGGACGGCTCGCGCAGTCCGAAGTCGTACTCCCGGGAGGCCAGCAGCGGCTCCAGCCACTCGGCCAGGGCCGGGGTGGTCCGCAGCGCGGGGACGGCCGCGTACGTCATCGAGACCGGACAGGTGTGGCCGGCCTCGACCTGGCTCCAGACGTGGAACTTGGCGGCCCGGGCGGTGTGCGCGCCGGGGCGCGCCTCGCGCCAGGGCGCGGCGTGCAGGCCGTGGCCGACGGCGACGCCCATCAGCTCGTGCCAGGCGGGGTGGAACTCGACCTCGTCGATCCGGTGGCCCCAGCGGTCGTGGGTGCGCAGGACGGGCGGGTGCTCGTTGGCCAGGCGCCCCCACTCCCCGGCCTGCTCGGAGCCGGCCAGCACGCCGAGTTCGTGCAGCTCGGGCTCGGCCCAGCCGGCGCCGGCCCGGTGCAGGGCGGCGAGCAGGGTCGGGTCGGCGGCGACGTCGTGGCCGTACGGGGCGGGCACCTGGTTGGTGACCTCGTGGGTGGCGGGCATCAGCCTTCTCCTCGGTTCGTCGGGGCGGGGGCCGGATCGCGGTCGCCGAGTGCGCGCATGGCGAAGGAGACCAGGGCGGGGATCACGTCGTCGGGGTGGCTGCCGCCCGCGCACAGCGGGCCGACCAGCGCCTCGCCGACCGCGCCGACCAGCGCGGCGGCGGTCATCGCGGGGTCCTGTTCGGGGAGGAGGCCGTCGGCGAGGGCCTCGGAGATCTGGGCGGCGAACAGGTCGCGGAAGGCCCGGCGGAAGATCAGCCGCTCGGCGTCGACGATCGCGTCGGCCGGTTCGGCGAGCAGGGCGTAGGCCAGCCGGGGCGCCTTGAGCGCGCGGGCGGCGAAGGTCTCCACGATGGCGGCGATCCGCCGGTGCGGGGTGGACTCGCGGGCGAGCGCCTCGGTGACGGCGGCCAGCTCGCGGCCGACGGTGACCCGGAAGAGTTCCACGGAGAGCTCGGCCTTGCCGGCGAAGTGCTGGTACATCGAGCCGGTGGCGATGCCCGCCCGGTGGGCGACGGCCGCCATCGAGCAGCCGCCGTAGCCGCGTTCCGAGAGCAGGTCGACGGCGGCCAGCAGCACCGCCTCGCGCTGTGCGTCCAGCCGGGCCTGTACGGCGGGTGTTCGTCGGTATGCCACGGAAAGAATTGAAGCACTGATTCACTTCTTCGAACAGGGGGCGCCCCGGGCGGCGCGCCCCGGGCCGCCCGCCGGAGGGGGACGGGCGGCCCGGGAGGTGCGCGGCCACAGCGTCGGGGCCGGGGCGCTACGGCCCGGGTGCTACGGCCGGGGCAGCACGCAGCCCGCGAGGGTCAGGTCGAGCCGGTTGCCGGGGGCGAAGCAGGCCGGGATGCCGTAGGTCTCCTCGGCGTAGTTGATGCCCTGGCGGACCGTCACGTTGCCGTTCTGGTCGACCTCGCACGGGTTGTTGTCGGTGCAGCGCTCGCCGTCCTCGTTGCCCGTGTTGTTGACGGCCGTCACCAGGCCGGTGGCGGTGTCGATGACGGGCGAGCCGGAGGTGCCGCCGATGGTGTTGCAACTGGAGGTGTAGCGGACCGAGTCCTTCCAGGTCCACGCCCCCTCCTTGAGCCGGTAGGCGAAGCCGTCGATGCTGCAGGAGTAGGTGCGCTTCCAGTACCCGGAGACCACCTTGATCGCCGCGCCCTGGGTCGGGTGGTTGGGCGAGATGGTCAGCGGGCTGATCCCGTACCGGGACTGGATGCTCGCGTAGGTGCTGGTCAGCTGGTAGATCGAGATGTCGGTGTCGGTCATCGTGCCGTAGACGATCTTGTTGGCGCGGACCGTGCCGAGGCTGCCGCCACTGGCGCCGAGCAGGGTGAAGCTGCGGCTGGAGGAGCGGTTGACGAGCACCTGGCCGGGGCCGGGGAAGCCGGTCTCGAGGCAGTGCCCGTTGGAGAGGACGAGGGCCGGGTCCGCGGCAGTGGAGTTGGGGAGCCGCACCAGGGAGCCGGAACAGTTGCTGAGCGCCACCGCGCCGGCGTAGGTGACGGCGACGGGGGCGGCCGAGGCGGGGGACGCGCCGGCCAGCGCGGTCGCGCCGGAGAGCAGCAGGACGGCGCAGGACGCGCCGATGAGCGGCTTCTTCATGAGAGTGCCTCTCGGTGTGGGGGTCCTCAAAATTTGACGCGGCCATGACGACCTGTCAATACCGCGGCCCCCACGACCGCCCCGGTCCCGGACGCCCCGTCACCCCTCGTGCCAGTGCCGCCGCCCGACGCTGATCAGCCGCAGCCGGGTGCGCGCGGTGCGCGCGACCTCCCGCTCACCCTCCGGACCGGCCTCCAGGAAGGCCGTCGCGGAGGTCACCAGCAGGTCGACGTAGAGCTCGGCGAGCATCCGGACCTCCTCCGCCGACCACCCCCGCGACACCGGCTGCGCCGCCAGCGCCCCGGCCACCTCGTCGGCGAACCGGCGCAGCTCGGCGCCGATCGCCTCCCGCACCTCACGGACCCCGCCGTGCCGCTCGCGCGCCAGGAAGCGCACGTGCGCCCGGTGCTCCCGGACGTGCGCGGCGACCACCTCCACCGCGCTGTCGATCAGCGCCTCGGGGTCCTGCTGCCCCCGCTGCTCGGCGAAGGCGCCGCGGATCATCCCGTGCAGGCTGGCGAGCGACTCCTCCACCAGCGTGACGCCGAGTTCGGACATGCCGCTGAAGTGCCGGTAGAAGCCGGCCGGGGACATCCCCGCCGCCCGGGTCACCTCGCGGACGCCGAGGCCGCTCAGGTTCTGCTGCTCCAACAGGTGCAGGCCCGCGTCGAGCAGGGCGCGCCGGCTCTGCAGCTTCTGGGCCTGCCGTACCCCTACACCGTTCTCACTGTGACTCACATCATTCAGTAAACAACTGTTTGCCGACTCGGGGAAGCGTAGAGTGGTGAATGTCAGCGAACAGTTGTCAGCTGAAACTCCCGGAGGCCGCCATGCTCCTCTTCGCCCTCGTCCTGCTCGGCGTCCTGGCCGGCGCCGCGGTCCACACCTCGATGCCGGTCTTCCTGCTCGCCGCCGGCGCCATCGGCGCCTGGCTGCTGCTCTTCGGCGCCCGCGAGCACCTGCCGCGCCTGCGCCGGCACTGAACCGACCCGGCCGATCCGACCCAGCCGACCCGCCCTCAGGAGACCCGCCGTGAACCCCACCGCGCACAACCTCCCCCGCACCCGGTTCGAGGCCGACCAGATGGCCGTCGCCTCCTTCGTGCTCGCCCTGCCGGGCCTGCTCCTGCTCAACCTGGTCCTCGGCCCGATCGCCATCACGCTCGCCACGCTGGCCCTGGTGCGCGGCACCACGCGCCGAGGGCGGGCCCTGCTCGGGCTCGCCCTCGGTGTCGCCGATCTCGCGGTCCTGGCCGGCACCCTGGCGGCCGGCCACGGCACCCTGCTCCAGCTGGGCTGAGCGGCGCGTCAGGCCGCCGGCACCGTCCACTTCTGGTTGGCCGCGCCCGTGCAGGTCCAGATCTGCGCCCGGGCGCCGTTGGCCGGACTGTTGTCCGTCACGTCCAGGCACCGGCCCGCGGCCGGGTTGACCAGGTCGTGCGAGGCGGCCGAGTAGGTCCAGCGCTGCGCGCCGGTGCCGTTGCAGTCGTAGAGCTGCACCTTGCTGCCGTCCGCCGTCGCACCGCCCGCCACGTCGAGGCACTTGCCGAGTGCCCGGACGGTGCCGTCGGTGCCGAGGCTCCAGCGCTGGGCGTCGGTGCCGTTGCAGTTGTAGAGCTGGACGGCGGTCCCGTTGGCCGTCGAACCGGCCGCCACGTCCAGGCACTTGCCCGCCAGCCCGGTGATCTGCCCGGAGCCGCCGCCACCGCCGCGCCCGCTCCAGGTGAAGGTCGCGGAGGTCCGCGCCGGCAGGCCGTACGAGAAGTTCTGCCCGCCCCAGGTCACCCGGACCGTCTGCGCCGAGCCGCTGTCGTTGTACGCCACCAGCGCCTTCGAGCCGTCCGGGTTGAGCCAGGCGACGTTCGGCACGGCCGAGTTCGCGGTGGAGGCGATCCGGTACGCGCCCGGCTTCACGAACTTGGTGAGGTGGCCCATCGTGTAGTACTCGACCGTGTAGTCCACCTGGCCGCTGCGCCCGTCCCCGTCGTGCACCGTGACCAGTCCGGTGCAGGTGCCGCAGCCGCCGTAGTGCGGGCCCATGTCCTGGTCGACGGCCAGGCTCCACTTGGTCACGGACTTCCCCCAGTTGCGGGTGTAGTCGATGATGTTGCGCATGTCCTCGCGCTGCTGGTCGCCGATCCAGGTGCCGCCGGAGTGCTCGGTGTCGAAGGCGTCCGTCGCGGGGTACCGGTCGTGCACGGTGGTCTGCGCGGAGACGTCGCCGCCGTAGCCGTGCCAGGCGATGCCGCCGAAGTTGGGGTGGTTGCGGATCGCCGGGTCGTCGACGGTCGGGGCGGCGTACGCCCCGTACTGGTCCCAGTTCCAGTCCAGCGCCAGCACCTTGGCCGGCAGGCCCGCGTTCTGCAGCGCGGGCAGCAGCCGGCCGGTGAAGTACTGCAGACCGGAGCCGTTCCAGCTCATCGACGGATAGCCGGCGCAGCAGGTGGGTTCGTTCTGCACGGTCACGTAGTTCACCGGGACGCCCTGCGCCTGGTACGCCTGGAGGTACCTGACGAAGTACTGGGCGTAGGCGTCGTAGTACTCGGCCTTGAGCCAGCCGCCGTTCAGGCTGCCGCTGTCCTTCATCCAGGCGGGCGCGGTCCACGGCGAGGCCATCACGGTGAGCGCCGGATTGAGCTGCCGGGCCTGCCGGGTGAGCGGCAGGACGTCGGCGAGGTCGTGGGCGATGGAGAAGCCGGCCAGCGCTGGATCGCTCTGCCCGGCCGGGAGGTCGTCGTAGGTGTACCCGTAGCGGGCGAGGTCGGAGGAGCCCATCGGGTTGCGGACGAAGGACAGCCCGATGCCGTCGGCGGGCGAGAACAGCTTGCGCATCGCGTCGTCCCGGGCGGCCGGGGTGAGCGCGCCGCTGCCGTTCAGCAGCCAGGCGGCGGTGTCGGTGAACGAGGCGCCGCCGCCGGTGAACTGCTGGTAGCGGGTGGACTCGTCGACCGCGATCTGCTGGCCGCCGCTGCCGGCCCCGGCGGTGAACGCGGTCTGCGGCTGCGGCTGCAGGCCGCGGGTGACGTGGCGTCCGCCGGCGTCGTCGGTGGTGGTCAGCCAGATCGAGACGGGTTCGCCCGCCGCGCGGGCGCTGCCGGCGCCGGCCAGCAGACCGGTGGCGGCGAGCGCGCCGGCCAGCAGGGCGGCGGCGGTGCGGCGGGGACGGTGGGCATGGGGGTGCCTGGGCATGTCGGCTCCGCCTTTCGGTGGCCGAGAGGTCGGCGGGTGGGGTGCGATTCAACTCCTGGACACGTCAAAGCGTCAAGGCCTTGGTCTGAACCAATTGTCGCCAACCTGTGAAGGCTCAGCTCAGGGCATCCGGCAGTGATCGTTCGAGAATTGACATCTCATCGGTTAGGAAAGGTTCCCAACGGTAACCCTTGACGGCACCCCCGGCGACTAGTTGACTCCGGTGCCACCTCCCGTGCGCCCCATCCTCCGACGCTCCGTCAGAGGCCGTTCCCCCCATGGCCCGCACTCCACATGGTCCCCAGGAGGACTCCCGTGCCACGTCGCTCACGCCTGGCCGCCGCCGTCGCCCCGCTCGCCCTCGCCGCCGGCACCCTGCTCGCCGCCGCACCGCCCGCCGCCGCGGCCGCCGCCCCCGGCCCGGGCTTCCCCGCGCAGTACGCCGCCCCCTACGTCGAGACCTGGGGCTCCCCCGGCGCCCTCGCGAGTGCCCGGTCCGCCACCGGGCTCAAGTACTTCACCCTCGCGTTCGTCATCAGCGACGGCAGCTGCAACGCCACCTTCAACGGCAACACCCCCGTCACGGACGCCGGTTGGACCTCCGCCGTGAACAGCCTGCGGGCCGCCGGCGGCGATGTGATCGCCTCCTTCGGCGGCGCGGCCGGCACCGAACTCGGCCAGGCCTGCACCTCCGTGAGCAGCCTGAAGGCCCAGTACAAGAAGGTCGTCGACGCCCTCAACCTGACCAGGATCGACCTCGACATCGAGGGCGGCGCACTCGGCGACACCGCCGCCAACGACCGCCGCAACCAGGCTCTCGCCCAGCTCCAGCAGGAGTACGCAACGGCCGGCCGGACCCTCGCCGTGCACTACACGCTGCCGGTCGACCCCACGGGACTGGGGGCCGATTCGATCAGCCTGCTGAACAACGCCAAGAGCCGGGGCCTGAACGTCGGCGTGGTCAACATCATGACGATGGACTACGGCCCCACCCTCGACATGGGAAAGGCCGCCACCGACGCCGCCACCGCCCTGCACACCCAGCTCGGGCAGATCTGGACCACCAAGACCTCCCAGCAGCTGTGGGCGATGGAGGGCAACACCCCGATGATCGGGGTCAACGACTCCACCAACGAGGTCTTCACCACCGCCGACGCCGCCACCGTGGAGGGCTTCGCCGCGAGCAGGGGCATCCAGCTGCTCGCCTTCTGGGCGCTCGGCCGGGACAAGGCCTGCGCCGTCAACGGCACCCTCTCGGACTCGTGCAGCGGCACCCCCCAGAGCGCCTACCAGTTCGCCCGCACCTTCAACGGGATCACCGGCGGCACCACCCCACCCGGGCAGGGGGCCGGACAGATCACCGGGTACGGCGGCAAGTGCGTCGACGTCGCCGCCGCGGCCACCGCCAACGGCACCGCCGTCCAGCTCTACGACTGCAACGGCACCGCCGCCCAGAACTGGACCGTCGCCACCGACGGCTCCCTGCGGGCACTCGGCAAGTGCCTGGACGTGACCAGCGCCGGCACCGCCAACGGCACCAAGATCCAGCTCTGGGACTGCAACGGCACCGGCGCCCAGAAGTGGCAGCCCGGCACCGGCTCCACGCTGGTCAACCCGGCCTCCGGCCGCTGCCTGGACGCCACCGGCCCCAGCTCCGCCAACGGCACCCGGCTGCAGATCTGGGACTGCTCCGGCGCCGCCAACCAGCAGTGGCCCCTGCCGGTCTGACCCCCAACGGCACCGGACCCGGGCCGGATCGGTCAGACCGCCAGGGCCTTGATGGCGGTGGGGGCGTGGCCGGGCTCGGTGGCCAGCTCCTCCCACTCGTTGATCGCGTCGATGCCGGCGCCGCCCATCGAGATGTTGGTGACCCGCTCCAGGATGGCCTCGACCACGACCGGGACGCGGAACTCCGCGGCCAGCTTCTTGGCCTCCTCGAAGGCCGGCAGCAGCTGGTCCGGCTCGGTGACCCGGATCGCCTTGCAGCCGAGGCCCTCGACGACCTTGACGTGGTCGACGCCGTAGACGCCCAGCTCCGGGGAGTTGATGTTCTCGAACTCCAGGTTGACCTGGAAGTTGATGTCCAGGTTGCGCTGGGCCTGGCGGATCAGCCCCAGATAGGCGTTGTTGACCAGCACGTGGACGTACGGGATCCGGTGCTGGGCGCCGACCGCGAGCTCCTCCAGCATGAACTGGAAGTCGTAGTCGCCGGAGAGCGCGACGACCGGGGTCTCGGGGTCGGCGGTGGCGACGCCGAGCGCGGCCGGGATGGTCCAGCCGAGCGGGCCGGCCTGGCCGCAGTTGATCCAGTGCCGCGGCTTGTAGACGTGCAGCATCTGCGCACCGGCGATCTGGGACAGGCCGATGGTGGTGACGTACCGGGTCTCCGGGCCGAAGGCCTTGTTCATCTCCTCGTACACGCGCTGCGGCTTGAGCGGCACGTTGTCGAAGTGGGTGCGGCGCTGCAGCTGCGCCTTGCGCTCCTGCGTGGAGGCGGCCCAGGCGCTGCGGTCGGGCAGGCTGCCGGCGGCCTTGAGCTCCTTGGCCACCTCGACGAACAGCTCCAGCGCGGCCCTGGCGTCGGAGGCGATGCCGAAGTCCGGGGCGAAGATCTTGCCGAGCTGGGTCGGCTCGATGTCCACGTGGACGAAGGTGCGGCCGCGACGGTAGACGTCGAGGGCGCCGGTGTGGCGGTTGGCCCAGCGGTTGCCGATGCCCAGGACGAAGTCCGACTCCAGGAAGTTGGCGTTGCCGTAGCGGTGCGAGGTCTGCAGGCCGACCATGCCGGCGTTCAGCTCGTGGTCGTCGGCGATGATGCCCCAGCCCATCAGGGTGGGGATGACCGGCGTGCCGGTCAGCTCGGCGAACTCCACCAGCAGGTCGGCGGCGTCGGCGTTGATGATGCCGCCGCCGGCCACGATCAGCGGGCGCTCGGCGGCCAGCAGGAAGCCGATCGCCTTCTCGATCTGGGCGCGTGTGGCGGCCGGCTTGTAGACCGGCAGCGGCGCGTAGGTCTCCGGGTCGAACTCGATCTCGGTCAGCTGGACGTCGATCGGCAGGTCGATCAGGACCGGGCCGGGCCGGCCGGAACGCATCAGGTGGAAGGCCTGCTGGAAGACGCCGGGGACCTGGGCGGCCTCCAGGACGGTGGTGGCCGCCTTGGTGACCGGCCGGGCGATCGAGGCGATGTCGACGGCCTGGAAGTCCTCCTTGTGCAGGACCGCGGTCGGCGCCTGGCCGGTGATGCACAGGATCGGGATGGAGTCCGCGATCGCCGAGTACAGGCCGGTGATCATGTCGGTGCCGGCCGGACCGGAGGTCCCGATGCAGACACCGATGTTGCCGGCCTTGGCCCGGGTGTAGCCCTCGGCCATGTGCGAGGCGCCCTCGACGTGGCGGGCGAGCGTGTGGCGGATCTCCCCCGAGGCCTTGAGGGCCGCGTAGAACGGGTTGATGGCAGCGCCCGGCACGCCGAACGCGACCTCAACGCCTTCGCGCTTGAGGATCTCCACTGCCGCGCGGGCGGCTGTCATACGAGGCATCGGGTTTCTCCTGCGTCCGGCCCGAGATGGTCGGGGGCTCCTCCGCCGCGGGCCGCCGGCTGCCAGCAGTTCCACGATGCGGAAGAATAGTTTTGGTATGCGAAAGCAAAGTAAGCCGACCCCCGCGCGGCCGTCAAGGGGAGTCCGCCCGCGCCCCGCCCCCTCGCCCCGCACCCGCAGCCAGGTCACCGCACCGGCGCACCCGCCCCGGCGCGCGCGGCGGCGGCCGACGGCCGGCGGCCCCCACAATGGGGTCGGGACGACGGGCGGGCGAGGGGACGAGGGACGGGATGGCTCACATCACGGTGAGCGCACTGAGCCACGACGGGCTGCTGCGCGACCACAACGAGGACAGCCTGGTGATCGGCCCGTGGACGGTCTGCGCCACGGTCACCGAGAGCCCGCAGACTCTGCTCTTCCCGCTCGGCAGCCCTTGCCTGGTCGCGGTCGCCGACGGGCTCGGCGGCCACCCGGGCGGCGAGGTCGCCAGCGCGCTGGTGGTCCGCCGACTGGCGTCGATCGGCACCGCCCTCGCGGACGAGGAGGCGGTCCGCGAGGCCGTCCTGGCCTGCAACCAGGAGGTGTTCGAGGCCGCCGAGCACGCGCCGCACCTGATCGGGATGGGGACCACGCTGGCCGGCCTGGTGGTGACCGGGACCTCGGTGATCGTCTTCAACGTCGGCGACAGCCGGGTCCTCGACGCCGGGGACGGCGCCCTGCGCCGGCTGAGCACCGACGACAGCCCGCCGCCGGCCCCCGGGCAGCGCACCACCAACATCGTCACGCAGACCCTCGGCGGCTCGGTCTCGCCGCGCACCGTGGAGCCGCACGTCACCAGCCACCCGCTGCCCGCCACCGGCGGACGCTACCTGGTCTGCAGCGACGGACTGACCGACCCGGTGACGGACGAGGAGATCATCCGCATCCTGGCGGAACCCTCCGACGACCGGGCCGCCTTCGAACTCTGGCGGGCCGCGATCGAGGCGGGCGGCCCGGACAACATCACCCTCGCCCTGGTCACCGTCCACCTCGACGACTGATCCGGCCCGGGGCCGGGCCGCCGGACGCCCCGTGCCGCCCGCCGGACGGCCGGTTCGCACACTTCCCGCCCTTTCCCGCGAAGGCCCGACCCCGGGGGCGGCCGTCGGGGGTGGGTAGAATCCGGGACGGGCCGTACGGCCTGATGCGCCATCACCCGACCGCGGGCCGGGCTCCGGCCCGCGCAGCGGCCGACCAGGGGGAGATCCGACATGACCGACGTACGGATACCGGCGGCACCCACCGGCTCCGCACCCGCGCTCCGGCCGGGCGCCGCGGCCCGCGACGGCGGCCGGTGGCGGGCCG
>NZ_JAIZ01000254.1:0-1975 GCF_000710465.2 Kitasatospora sp. MBT63
CCGCCGCCCCAGGATCCGCAGGAGCACCCGGCCATGACCGTCCATCCCGTTCCCGCACTCACCCCCGTTCCCCGGACCATGGCCGCGCTGCGGATCGAGGCCCCGGACCGGGTCGTCCCGGCCCGCCTGCCGGTGCCGGTCCCCGGGCCCGGGGAGGCGCTGATCAGGACCGCCCTGGTCGGTCTCTGCGGCACCGACCTGGAGCTGCTCCGCGGCACCGCCACGTACCTGCGGGACGGCCGGGCGGGCTACCCGCTGGTCCCGGGCCACGAGTGGACCGGCACGGTGGTCACCGGCGGGCCCGAATTCGCGCCCGGCGACCGGGTGGTGGGCCGGACCATGGTCCACTGCGGGCTGTGCCGCAGCTGCCGGCGCGGCCGCCGGGAGCTGTGCGAGCGGCTCACCGAGGTCGGTCTGTACGGCCGTCAGGGCGCCGCCGCCGAGTACCTGACGATGCCGCAGACCGCGCTGGTCCGGGTGCCGGACGAGGTGGGCGACCGGGCCGCCGCCCTGGTGGAGCCCGCCGTCACCGTGGTCGGCGCCCTGGAGCGGGCGAACTGCCGTCTCGAGGACCGGGTGGCCGTCGTGGGCACCGGCACGATCGGCCTGCTCGCGGTGCAGCTCGCGGCCCGGCTGGCCGGGTCGGTCGACGCGGTCGGCATCGACCCGGCGGGTCTGGCGCTGGCCCTGCGGTTCGGCGCCCGGCGTGCGTTCGCCCCCGCCGGGGCCGCGGACCGCGAGTACTCGCTGGTGGTCGAGGCCTCCGGCGCCGCTCCCGCCTTCCGCCGGGCCCTCGGCCTGCTGGCGGACGGCGGGCGGCTGGCGGTGATCGGCGTCGCGGGTGAGCCCGCCGAGGGCTTCGTCCCCGGCGAACTGGCCCTGCGCGGACTGTCGGTGACCGGCGTCCGGCACGGGGTCGACCACTACGACCAGACGCTGGAGCTGTTCCGGTCCGGCGTCCTGGACGCCGAGCCGCTGATCGCGGCCGAACTGCCGCCCGCCGAGGGCCCGTCGGCCTTCGACCGGCTCCGCCGGGGCCGTGCCGGAGCCCCCAAGATCCTGCTCGACTTCGGAGGTACCCGATGATCCTCGTCCCTGCCGCGCTCCCCACCCGGGCGCCCGGCTTCCGCCGGCTGATCGACCCCGCCGTCGCACCGGCCGCGCTCGGCGGCCTCACCGTCGAGGCCGTCCCGGCGGGCGGCCGCACCGGGAGCACCGCCGAGTCGGAGGCCGTCACCCTGGTCCTGGCCGGGCAGGCCCGCTGGGCATCCCGGGTCCTCGGGCCGGGCGCCGGGCTCTACCACCCGCCGGGCGCCCGGTACGGGCTGACCGCCGCCGCCGACGCCCCGTTCACCCTGCTCACCGTGTACGGCCCGCCCGTCCGGAACCGGCCGCCCGGCCCGGCCGGACCCACGGGTGGCGGGGCCCCGGCCTCGGTGCCGCTGGTCCGCCGCCCGGAGCACGGCTCCGCCCTGACCCGCGGCGGCGGCTTCGCCGGGATGGGCGTGCACTGGCTGGCCACCGCGCGCAGCGTCGGCGCCCGCGGCCTCACCGTCGCGACCTCGGTCTTCGTCCCCGGCGGCCGGCACGCCCTGCACTGCCATCCGGCCGCGGACGAGTTCTTCCTGGTCCTGACCGGCGGGGGCGACCACCTCACCGAGCGCGGCCGGGTCCGGCTGGCCGCGGGTGACCTGGCGTACGTCCCGGCGGGGGAGTGGCACGGCTTCACCACCCGGCCCGGGGCCGCCACCACGGCCCTGTACGGCTACCTGGGGGCCGGCAGTCTGCGCGCCGCCGGTTACCGGATCCGCACCACCACAGCTCAGGAGGCATCATGAACGCCATCGTCACCGGCGCCAGTTCGGGCATCGGCCGGGCCGTCGCCGTCGCCCTGGCCGAGGCCGGCCACACCGTCTCGCTCGGCTACCACCGCGACCCGGCGGGCGCCCGCCGGACCGCCGAACTCGCGGGCGGA
>NZ_JAIZ01000254.1:2043-12532 GCF_000710465.2 Kitasatospora sp. MBT63
CCGTTCCGCCTCGACCTGGCCGATCCGGCCGGCGCCGCCGCCGCCGTCGAGCGGGCCGCCGAGCAGTTGGGCGGGCTGGACGTCCTGGTCAACTGCGCCGGGGTCAACCGCCGTTCACGCTTCCTGGTGGAGCAGCTGGACGACTGGCGGCGGATCCTGGACATCGACCTGACCGGCCCGTTCGCCTGCGCCCAGGCGGCCGCCCGGCTGATGGCCGCGCGGCGGCGCGGCGGCCGGATCGTCAACGTCACCTCGGTGCACGAGTTCGTCCCGGTGGTCGGCGGCGCCGCGTACTGCGCGGCCAAGGGCGGGCTGGGCGAGCTCACCAAGGTGATGGCGGTGGAGCTGGCCCCGTACGGGATCACCGTGAACTCGGTCAGTCCGGGGGAGACCGCCACCCCGATGAACGGTGTGCCGGAGGGCCGCGACGCCGCCGACTACCGGCGCCCGGCGATCCCGGCCGGCCGCCCCGGCCGGGCCGCGGAGGTGGCCGCCGCGGTGGTCCACCTCGCCTCGCCGCAGGCCGCGTACACCACCGGCATCACCCTCACCGTCGACGGCGGCCTGAGCCTGACCGGAGCCCTGGCCAATCAGCGCTACGTCCACGAGCAGCAGTACGCCGAGGAGGAGTCGGAGGCCCACCGGCGCCCGGGCTCCGTCCCCGCCCCCGCCGGGAGGCCGTCATGAGTGCGATCCCCGGTGCGCTCGCCGTGCACCACGTCGCCTACACCGTGCCCGATCTGGACCAGGCGGTGGAGTTCTTCACCGGTGTGCTCGGCGCCCGGCTGCTCTACCGGATCGGCCCGGTCGAGGACCCCGAGGGGGAGTGGATGACCCGTCAGCTCGGCGTCCACCGCGAGGCGCGGGCCTGGATCGCCATGCTGCGGCTCGGCCCGGTGACCAACCTGGAGCTGTTCGAGTACCGCTCGCCCGACCAGCGCCGGGTGCTGCCGCGCAACAGCGACTGGGGAGGCCACCACCTGGCCATCGCGGTGGAGGACGTCGACGCCGCCGCCGCCCACCTGCGCGCGCAGCCGGGTGTGGAGGTGCTCGGCGAGCCGCAGACGGTCACCGACGGCGGCCCGATCCACGGTGACCGCTGGGTGTACTTCCGCACCCCGTGGGGCCTGCAGCTGGAGATCCTGCGGATGCCGCCCGGCATGCCGTACGAACTGGACACCTCCGACCGGCTCTACTCGCCCTCCGAGAGCTGGAGGTGACCGGGACGGCGGGCGCGCCGTGGGCGCCGTTCAGCGGTGCAGGGCGAAGTCCTCCAGCGAGACGCTGTACGCGTGACGGTCCGGCCGGTACCCGACGCAGTAGCTGCGCGGGTACCAGCCGGGCTGCTGCCAGGCCTTGGGCTGTTTGACCGGTGAGCAGGCGGTGGCCGGGTCCGAGGTCCGCGCGTCGCGCAGCGTCGCCAGGGTGACCATCGGCTCCAGGAAGGTGATCCGGGCGTCGTAGGAGCCGTAGACGAAGGTCTTGGTGAACGGTGCGCCGTGCCACTCGGGGGAGGTGAGGTCGGGCAGGTGGTTGCCCATCGCGACCTCGGTGATGTTCTTGTTCTGGTGGTCGGCGGGGAGGTACTCGGCCGGGACCGGCCGGGTGGCCGTCGCGTAGTCGGCGCAGTTGGTCAGGCCGCGGCACGGGCCGGGCCGGATCGCGTCCCGTTCGGCCTTCGGCTGCAGGTAGAAGTGGTTGTCGAAGTGCGGCCGGTCGAAGACCGCGGCCGGCGGGTGGCCCATCGGGTTCCAGTTGACCAGGGCCCACTTCAGCGGCATGTCGGGCATCCGCAGCAGCGCCGCCGGCAGCGGGAGCACCCGCTCGTGGCTGCCGGCGCACTCGGTCATCGGGTCGGTCCGGCCGTCGCCGTCGACGTCGAAGCAGTGGTGGCCGTCGGTCATGGCGGTCGGCAGGTGGTCCAGCGCGCGGTCCGAGTAGAGGATGCCGACCGACAGCGGCCGGCCGTGGTCCAGCCGGGCGTAGGTGCGCACCAGGCCGTCGCCGAGCCGCTGCGGCGTGCCGAGCGCCAGGCACGGGCGGAGCGGGCCGGTGCCGGGGCAGCCGTCGAGGGCGGCCGTCCAGGGCGCGGCGGCCGGTGCGGCCGCGGCGGGGACCGCGGTGGCGGCCAGTGCCCCGAGGGCGAGGGCCAGCCGGGCGGCGGTCCGCAGGAGTCTTGGTGCCATGGCGGCGGCCTTTCGCGACGCTCCGATGGGTGGACCGTCGGAGGATCCCCCGGTAATCGCCGCCGTCCCCGCATGTCACCAATAGTCACCCTGATGGCACTGGTAGTGTCCGCGGCGTGGCTGATCAGCAGAGCGGTGCCCCATCGGTGCGTGTACTGATCGTCGATGATCATCCGCTGTTCCGCGAGGGGCTCCGGGCGGCGCTGGAGAGCGCGGACGGCGTCGAGGTGGTGGGGGAGGCGGAGACCGTGGCCGCCGTTCCGGGCGCCGTCGCCGAGCACCGGCCGGACGTGGTGGTGCTGGACCTGACACTGCCCGACGGCTCCGGCCTGGACGCGGTCCGTCTGCTCTCCGCGCAGCCCCCGGGGCAGCCCCGGCCGGACCCGTCCGTCCCGGCCGGACCCCTCGCGGCCGGGGTCGCGCCCGAACCGGACGGCTCGGCCGTCCCCGTCCTGATGCTGACCATGGCCGACGACGACGGCAGCCTGCTCGCGGCGCTGCAGGCCGGGGCGCGCGGCTACCTGGTCAAGGGCGCAGGCCGGGACGAGGTGCTGCACGCCGTCCGGACGGTGGCGGCCGGCGGCGCGGTGTTCGGCGCCGGGATCGCCGCCCGGATCACCACCCTGCTGTCCGGCAGCCGGCTGCGCGAGGCCGGGCAGCTCTTCCCCGCGCTGACCGCCCGCGAGGCGGAGGTGCTCGACCTGGTCGCCCGCGGCCTGGACAACCGCCGGATCGCCCGGGAGCTGTTCGTCGCGGAGAAGACCGTCCGCAACCACGTCACCCACATCTTCGAGAAGCTCCACGTCGCCACCCGCGCCGAGGCCGTCGCCCGGGCCAGGGACATGGGCCTGGGCGACTCCTGAGGGCGGTCCCGGCCGCGCGGTGGGGCCGGACGGGACCGCGGCCCCGTGCACCCGGGACACCGGGCCGACCAGGATGGCCACCCGCAGCACGAGGAGGACCGACACCCAGGAGGAGCCGATGAGCCGGCACACCGCCCTCGCCCCCGCCGAGATCACCAGGGACCGCCGGCTCGACGCGGCGTTCTGGATCTGCGGGACCACCATCCTGGCCGCGCTCTGCTGGGTGGTCCTCGCCCTGACCCACCTCGGCGATCCGCGGGTGGGGCCGTACCTGGTCGACGACGGGCTGCTGGTCGCCGTCGACGTCTGCTTCGCGCTGGTCGGGCTGTTCCTGATGGTGCACCGCACCCTGCACGGCCCGGGCTCGGTCTTCCTCGCCGCCGGCCTGCTGCACTCCCTGCGGATGCTCGCGCTGCTGGCCGCCGCACTGGCCGGGGCCGGCCCGGTGGCGGTGGACGCGCTCACCGTGCTGGTGCTCGCCTCCGACATCGCCTACGCGCTGACCGTCTACGCGCTGCCGCTGTGGCTGCCGTCGGGCCGGCTGCCGTCCGGCCGCTGGAGCTTCCTGTTCCCGCTGCTGGTGCTCTGGGTGGCCGCCCACGAGTACTACCTGGTGGCCGGCACCGCCGACTGGTACGGCCTGGCCAACCCGCTCGGGCACGGCGGGTGGGCCGTCCTGTACGACCGGCTGGGCTCGCTGTTCGGCTCGGTGGACGTCTGGGAGGCGCCCGCCGTCGCGCTGGCCGCGCTGCTGGTGGCCGCCGTGCGCTGGTACCGCTCGCGCCGGCCGCACCTGCGGATGCTCGGCATCCTGATCCCGTACCTGATCTGGCTGGCCGCGGTCTTCCTGCCGTACCCGCTCGACTTCGACGGGCGCTGGCTGTTCTACCTCGGCGCGGCCTCCTGGGCGGTGGGCGTGGCCTTCGCCTTCGCCGGGGACCGCTCGGCCTACCTGGACCGCTCGACCCGGCGGGTGATGGCCGCCTTCGTGCTGGTATCCCTGCTGGTGCTCGCCAACGCGGTGCTCGGCTACCTGATGTACCGCCTGCTGCCGGCCGCCGCCACCGCGGACGCCCGCTGGCTGGCCTTCGCGGCCCTGGTGATGGGGGTGCTGCTGCGCCCGGCGGCCGGCTGGGTGCTGCACGCCGTCGACCGGTACTACTACGGCCGGCGCGCCCATCCGTACCAGGTGGTCCGCAGGCTCGCCGAGCGGCTGAGCCTGGCCGTCGACCCCGGCGACGCCCCCGGGCTGCTGTGTTCCACCGTGGTCACCTCGCTCGGCGTGCCCGGTGCCCGGGTCACCATCACCACCGCCGGCGGTCGCAGCGAGGTCGCCGCGGTCGGGCAGTGCCCGCAGGACGCCGAGCGGCTGCCGCTGCGCTTCGAGGGCGCCGAGATCGGCGAACTGCACGTCGCCCCGCGCCCCGGTCGGGGCGGCCTGGACCGGCAGGACCGCGAGGTGCTCGGCTTCCTCGCCGACCAGGCCGCCCCGGCGATCGCCTCGCTGCGGCTGTACGAGGAGCTCCAGGCCAGCCGCAAGCGGATCGTGCTGGCCCGCGAGGAGGAGCGCCGCCGGCTGCGGCACGACCTGCACGACGGTCTCGGCCCGGCACTGTCCGCGGTCCGGCTCCGGCTGGACACCGCCCGTTCGGCGGCGGGCCCCGGCTCCGCGCTGGACGGGTCGCTGCTGGCGGCGTCCGAGGGCATCGGCGGCGCCATCAAGGAGCTGCGCGGGATCACCGACGGGCTGGCGCCCGCCGCCCTCGGGACCTGCGGCCTCGACGGCGCGCTGCGCCGGCTGGCCGGCGGTCTGGACGGGCGCACCCTGCGGGTCAGCGTGGAACTGGACCCGGATCCGCTGCCGCAGCTGCCGGCGGCGGTGGAGGTGGCGGTGTACCGGATCAGCGGGGAGGCGCTGAACAACGTGGTCCGGCACTCCGGGGCGACCAGCGCGACGCTGAGCCTGCGGGTCGAGGCGGACCGGGTGCTGATCTCGGCCCGGGACAACGGCGCAGGCTTCCCGAGCCACGGTTCCGACGCCGGGGTCGGCCTGCGGTCGATGGCGGAGCGGGCGGAGGAGCTCGGCGGCCGGTTCACGGCGGCGAACGACGCCACCGGCGCGGTGGTGACCGCGGCCATCCCGCACACCGCGGCACCCGGCCCGGTCGACTGACCGGCGCCGCTGCGGCGCCGTCCCGGAGGTGACCGGATGTAAGGGGGACCACAGGCCCATGCGGCCGGGACGGCCCGGCGGGGATATTCGGTGCAGAGGGGGGAACGGCTGGACCGAATCGCCCACCTGTTCGCAGGCGGGCGGGGAACCCGGAGGTACCGAGATGCAGGCGAAAGGCATAGGCAAGGCGGCGGTGTGGACGGTGGCACTCGCCACCGTGGTCGGAGTGTGGCGGACCACGGCCGGCCGTCCGCCGAAGCCGGTCGAGGCGGGCGGCCCGGGCCATCCGGACATCCCGCCCGGTGGCGGCGGCCGTCCGCCGCAGCCCGGCGAGCAGGCGGCCACCCGCGGCACCACGGTGGAGACGGCCGGCGGCAGCACCTGCGGACCGGGCCATCCGGCCAAGTGACCCTGTCCCACCGCCACCCGGACGGCCCGGCCGGTACGCGACCGCGTGCCGGCCGGGCTTCGTGCTGCCCGGGGTGGGGTCGCTGCCGCCCGGCGGCGGTGCCAGGATCGGGGGGGGCCGCCACGGGGCGGCCCACCGGGCATCCAGGGAGCGCAGCTGTGAGCGGACTGCAGGTCGTCGTCTTCGGCGCGTCGGGCATGGTCGGCCAGGGCGTGCTGCGCGAGTGCCTGCTGGACGACCGGGTGGCGGGCGTGCTCGCGGTGGTCCGCTCCCCGCTCGGCCGCTCGCACCCCAAGCTGACCGAGGCGGCGCTGGCCGACTTCACCGACCTGGCGCCGCTCGGTGACCGGCTCGCCGGGCTGGACGCCTGCTTCTACTGCCTCGGGGTCTCCTCGGTCGGGATGGACGAGCGGGCCTACACCCGGGTCTCGTACGACTATCCGCTGGCCGCGGCCCGGGTGCTGCTGGCCCGCAACCCCGGGCTGACCTTCACCTATGTGACCGGCGAGGGCACCGACCGGACCGGGCGTTCGCGGGCGATGTGGGCCCGGGTGAAGGGGCGGGCCGAGAACGACCTGATCGCGCTGGGGCCGGACACCTACATGTTCCGGCCCGGTTTCATCCAGCCCCGGCACGGCGCCCGGTCGCGCACCGGCTGGTACCGCGCCGGGTACGCCGTGACGGCCCCGCTGTTCCCGGTGCTGCGGCGGCTGGTCCCCGGCTGGGTGACCGCCACCGACACGGTGGGCCGCGCGATGCTGGCCGTGGCGGTGCACGGTGACACCGAGCGCGTGCTGTCCACCCGTGGGATCAACCGCCTCGGCGGGCAGTAGCCGCCGGGGCCCGGCCCGGTTCCGGACGGTCCCTCAGGCGGGCTGCGTCCGGTGCCCCTTGACGAAAGCTTTGCTTCGCTCAATCATCATGGTCGCGTCAAGTTAGTGCCGTCCCGCTGCGCCGCACCCCAATCGGCGCGCGGCCGACGTGTGCTGTCCCGGTCCAGTTCTGCCCCACCAGAATCCGGAGCCCTCCATGTCCGAGCCCGCCGTGCGGCGTGCGATACGGCGATCCCGTGTCCGCCGCTCCGCCGTGGCCGCAGTCGCGGCCGCCGCCGCTGCCGCCGCCACCCTCCTCGTCCCGGGCGGCGCCTCCGCCAGCCCGGCGCCCCGTCAGGGCGTCCTGGCCGCACCGGACATCCCGGTCGCCAACGTCAAGGCGCACCTCGCCCAACTGCAGTCCATCGCCACCGCGAACGGCGGCAACCGCGCCCACGGCCGGGCCGGCTACAAGGCCTCCGCCGACTACGTGAAGGGCAAGCTGGACGCCGCCGGGTTCACCACCGTGCTGCAGTCCTACACCTACAACGGCGCCACCAGCTGGAACGTCATCGCCGACTGGCCGGGCGGTGACACCGCGCACACCATCATGGTCGGCGCGCACCTGGACTCGGTCACCGCCGGCCCGGGCATCAACGACGACGGCTCCGGCTCGGCCGGCATCCTGGAGACCGCGCTGGCCGTCTCGCGGGCCGGTCTGCAGCCCGCGAAGCACCTGCGCTTCGGCTGGTGGGGCACCGAGGAGGCCGGCATGGTCGGCTCCAGCAAGTACGTCAACGGCCTGTCCAGCAGCGACCGTTCGAAGATCGAGGCCTACCTCAACTTCGACATGATCGGCTCGCCCAACCCCGGCTACTTCGTCTACGACGACGACGCCCGGCTGGACTCGCTGTTCAAGGACTACTTCACCGGCCTCGGCGTCGCCACCGAACCGGAGACCGAGGGCGACGGGCGCTCGGACCACTCGCCGTTCAAGAACGCCGGCATCCCGGTCGGCGGCCTGTTCAGCGGCGCGGACTACATCAAGACCAGCGCCCAGGCCGCCAAGTGGGGCGGCACCTCCGGCCAGGCCTTCGACCGCTGCTACCACGCGTCCTGCGACACCTCGGCGAACATCGACGACACCGTGCTGGACCGGATGAGCGACGCCATCGCGCACGCCATCTGGACCCTGGGCACCGGCAGCACCACGCCGCCCACCGGCACGGTCTTCGAGAACACCGCCGACCTCGCAGTCCCGGACGCGGGCGCCGCGGTGACCTCGTCCGTCACCGTCACCGGGGTGAGCGGCAACGCGCCCGCCGCGCTGCAGGTCGGCGTCGACATCAAGCACACCTGGCGCGGCGACCTGGTGATCGACCTGATCGCCCCGGACGGCACCGCGTACCGGCTGAAGAACTCCAGCTCCAACGACTCCGCCGACAACGTGATCACCACCTACACGGTGAACGCGTCCGGCGAGGCCGCCAACGGCACCTGGAAGCTCAAGATCCAGGACGTGGCCGCCCAGGACACCGGCTACCTCGACAGCTGGAAACTGACCTTCTGACCGGCGGCGCGCGTGGGGGTGCCGGGAGCAGTCCCGGCACCCCCACGCGGCCGTGCACCGGCCGGCCTGGCGGAACGGCTACGGCTGCATCTCGTAGGCGCCGGAGAGCGCCTCGACCTGCGACCAGACCCGGGCCGCGCGCCCGGTGTCGGCGACCGGGCGGCGGACGTGGGCCAGCGCCCAGGCGGCCTGCTCCTCGGTGGTGGAGGCCTTGCCGTGCAGCTCGGTGGCGTGCGCGGAGAAGTCCCGCACCAGGGCGTCGAATACCTGGTCCAGCACGTCGCGGCCTTCGTCGGACGCGGTGAGGCCGGTCAGCTCGGCCTGCTCCAGCACCAGCTGGCCGTAGACGACCAGCGCGAACAGCTGGCCGATCTCCAGCAGGAAGTCCAGGTCCTGCTGCTGCTCGGCGCTGGGCGCGTGCGAGAGCAGCAGCGCGCAGAAGCCGTCCGCCTGCTCGCGGAAGCGGGCCACGTTCGGGACGTCCGCGTGCGCGTCGTAGGCCGTGCGCCAGTCGTGGAAGCGGATCGCGCCCAGGCCCCGGGCCGGGCCCTGGCGGAACAGGAACTCGTCGTCCGCGGCGTCCAGGCGGCTCGGCACCGGCGCGTACTCGGCCGGGTTGAAGAGGTAGTTGCCCATGAACTTGAGGATCAGCGCCAGGTTGACGTGGACGGTGCCCTCGAGCTTCGGCAGGCCGCGGATGTCCTTGGCGGCCTTGTCGAAGTAGGTGTCCGCCTCGAAGCCCTTGGCCGCGATGACGTCCCACATCAGGTCGATGACCTTCTCGCCCTCGGTGGTGACCTTCATCTTGGTCATCGGGTTGAAGAGCAGGTAGCGGCGGTCATCGGGCGAGGCGGTGCGGAAGTAGTCCACCGCCCGGTCGCTGAACAGCTTCATCGCCACCAGGCGGGCGTAGGCGTCGGTCAGCTCCCGGCGCACGTGCGGGAAGTCGGTGACCTTCTTGCCGTACAGCACCCGGTTGTGGGCGTGGGTGAGCGCCTCGTACATCGCGTGCTCGCAGATGCCGACCGAGGCGGTGCACAGGTTGAACTTGCCGACGTTGACGGTGTTCAGGGCCGCGTCGAAGGCCGCCTTGCCGGTGTGCAGCACGTCCTCGGCGCGGACGGGGTACTCCTCCAGCCGGAACTCGCTGACGTACATCTGCGCGTTCACCACGTTCTTGACCAGGTGGTAGGCCTCGTGGCGGCTGTCGGCGGCGAAGAAGACGTAGCCCTCGGGGCCGTCGACGTCCGAGCGGCGGCCGAAGACCGAGACCAGGCCGGCCACGTTGCCGTTGCCGATGTAGTACTTGGAGCCGGTGGCGGTGAAACCGCCGTCGCCGTCCGGGGTGAGGATCATGTCGGTGGAGTAGATGTCCGCGCCGTGGGTGCGCTCCGACAGGCCGAACGCCATCACGTGGCCCTCGGTCAGCAGCTTGGCGGCGCGGGCCCGGACGGCCTCGTTCTCGCTCTGCCAGACCGGGCCGAGGCCCAGGATGGTGACCTGCCAGGTGTACCAGTAGCCGAGGCCGTAGAAGCCGAGGATCTCGTTCAGCTCGGCGTTGCGGGCGGTGTCCCAGCGCTTGGTGCCGTCGGCGGACGCGGGCGTCAGGAACTCCGCGAACAGCCCCTCCTTGGCGGCGAACTCCAGGAAGTCCGCGTACCAGGTGCGGTCGATGTAGCTGTCGATCAGCGTCTTCTTGCCGCGCGACTCGAACCAGTCCACGGTGGCGCGCAGCAGCCTGCGGGTCGGCTCGTCGAACTGCACGGGGTCGTAGGAGCGCGGGTTGAACAGCATGGTGGCTTCCCTGGGGGTCGAGGGTTCGAGGGCGGGGTTCGGTGGGCCTCGGGCTTCGGGCTCAGTGCGCGAGGCGGTGCAGGGTGGCGAGCACGTCGTCCAGCCAGGCGAGGGTCATCCGCTCGTACTCGATGCCGCCGCGCAGCACCACGTGCTGCAGCTCCTGGCGGGTGTCGAGGGTCGAGCCGGCCGGGAAGTCCCGCTGCTCGCCGGCCAGGTAGCGGGCCAGTAGCGCGGCGTGCGACTCCCGGTGGCGTTCGACCTCGGAGATCAGTGCGCCCGGGTCGTCGAAGGCGGCCGCCCGGATCTTGACGGCCAGCTCGTGCCGGACGGTCTCCGGCTCGACCGGCTCGCGCAGCCAGCCGGAGAGCGCGGCCCGGCCGGGGCCGGCCGCCGAGTAGACCTTCTTGTCGGGCCGGCCGTCCTGGGCGATCTCCTCGGCGGCGATCCAGCCGTCCGTCTCCATCCGCCGCAGCACCCGGTAGATCTGCTGGTGGGTGGCGGTCCAGAAGCGGCCGATCGACCGGTCGAACCGGCGTGCCAGCTCGTAGCCGGAGCCGGGCTGCTCCAGCAGCGAGACGAGGATCGCGTGCTCCAGTGCCATGGCCGCATCTTGCTATGCAACGAGTTGCATAGGCAACGGGGCCTGCCCGGGTTGAGACGCAGCTCACCCTCGAGGCTT
>NZ_JAIZ01000255.1 GCF_000710465.2 Kitasatospora sp. MBT63
GCCGGAGCGGCCCACGGGCCGGCGCCCGTCACCCGGACCGGGGCGGCCGCCCGCACGGCGGCGGGGCGCGCGGCACGGCGCCGCAGCAGCACCCGGACCAGTACCCCGACCGGCACGGCCACCAGCAGGAACGGCGCGACCGCCGCCAGCGCCACCAGCAGCCCCTGGACCAGCAGCACCAGGACGTGCCAGCCACCCGCGGCGGCGTGTCCGACCGAGGCCGCCAGGCCGGTCCTCTTCTTCGCGGCGGGCTCCGGCGCCGGCGCCCGTTCGGTGTGCAGCTCCAGCGTGATGGTGGAGAAGGAGGTCCGCGCCGACAGCTCCTGCTGCTGGCGCTTGAGCGACTCCAGGTCGGCCTCGCGCCGGCTCAGCTCGCTCTCCAGCGACACCACCTCGGCCAGCGTCTTGGCGTCCGCCATCAGCGCGCGGACCCGGTCCACGCTCGCCTGCTGGGTCTTCACCCGGCTGTCGACGTCCACCATCTGCTGGGTGAGGTCCTCGGCCTGGCTGGTCAGCCGGAGCGTCCTGGTACCGAGCGCGGCCAGCTGGTCCAGCATCCGCTGGTGCCCGGCGGAGGGCACCTTGAGGGTCAGCTGGGCGTCGCCGGCGGACACCGACTGGCTGCCGACGTAGCCGCCGGCCGCCTGCACCGCGTCGGTGGCCGCGGTCACCGTCCGGCCGACGTCCTTCACCTCCAGGCTCAACTGGGCCTTGTACTCGATGTGCTTGGGGTCCACCGCCGGGGCCTGCGCCGCGCCGCCCCCGGACTGCTTCGCGTCGGCCGGCGCCTTGCCGTCCGCCGCGGCCGGCTGCCCGCCGCCCGGGGCGGCCACGGCCGGCGCCGCCGCCCGGTCGCCCGTCGCCGACTTCGTGCTCCCCGAGTCCGCCGAGCAGCCGCTCAGCAGGAGCACCGCCGCGACCCCCACGGCTGCCACGATTCTTCGTCCCGTCACGATTCCAGGCCCTCCCCGTTGTTCTCGGCCGCGCCCGCCGTGGGCGCGTACTGCGGGTTCGACGCAGCCGCCTCCCCGCAGGATCCCGTCGGTTGGTCCCAACCCGGTCACGTACCGGACGCGTTCGGATGTAGAACGGCGGCGTGGACGAGATCAGCGGGGGACTGTTCACCGGACTCGCGCTCCAGGCCGACCGGATGGCGATCGGTCAGGCCGCGCACCGCGCCGGCGCGCCACCTCGCGGGCGGCCGCGGGGGGCGTGGGGAGGAGGCCGGGCGGGTCCGGGAGCTGGTCGCCGCGAGGGCCGCGGGCGGGCTCAGCCGCGCGCCGTCTGCTCCACCACCCACGCCAGATAGCCGGGACTGCCCGCCGTGACCGGCGTCGCCAGGACCTCCGGGGTGTCGTACGGGTGGCCGTCCACTAGGTGCGCCTCCAGCTCCGGATAGCGCGCCACGGTGGTCTTGAGCACCACCCGCCACTCCCGTGCCGTCTCCAGCTCGCCCTGCCACCGGTAGACGGAGGTGATCGGGCCGTCCACCTGGGCGCAGGCGGCCAGTTTGGCGGTCACTGCGGAGCGGGCCAGCGCGGCCGCGAACTCCGCGCTGTCGGTGGTGGTCGTCACGGTCAGCACGTCGGTCATACCGCGATCCTGGCACCCCCGGGTGGTCCCGGTCTCCTTCCGTCCGTCCGCCGGACCCCGCCACCGCGGCCGGTCTACGCTGCCGGGCAGATGATCGTCCGTCGATGTGGACCGGGGGCAGGGATGACCGAGCGGCTGGCAGTGGTGTCGGGTGGCGGCAGCGGGATCGGGCGGGCCATCGCCGGCCGGCTCGCCGAGGACGGCTGCCGGGTGGTGCTGCTCGGCCGCCGTGCGGAGCCGCTGGAGCGCGCCGCCGGGGAGATCGGGCGGCTCACCGGGCCCGGTACGGCCCTCGCCGTCCCCGCCGACCTGACCGACCCCGGGCAGGTGGAGGCCGCGGCCGCCCGGATCCGGGCGCTCGGACCGGTCGACGTCCTGGTCAACAACGCCGGTGCGATCATCACCCCGCCCGCCGACGACACCCTCGCCGCCCTCGCCGACTCCTGGCGGCGGGACCTGGACACCAACCTGCTCACCGCGGTGCTGCTCACCAGCGCCCTGCAGGGTGCGCTGCGCCGGCCCGGGGGCCGGCTGGTGGTGATCAGTTCGGCGGCCGCCCAGCGCGGCGGGGCGGGCCCGCACTCGGCGGGATCGTACGCGGCGGCCAAGGCGGCCCTGCACGGCTGGGCGTTCGGCCTGGCCAGGCAGCTCGGTCCGGACGGTGTCACGGTCAACGTGCTCGCCCCCGGGTACGTCGCCGACACCGAGATCTTCGGCGCCGGCTGGACCCCGGAGTTCCACGCCGGCAAGGTCGCCGACACCCTGGTCGGCCGGGCCGGCACCCCGGCGGACGTCGCGGCCGCCGTCGGCTACCTCGCCTCGCCCGACGCCGGCTACCTGACCGGCCAGGTCATCGGCCTCAACGGCGGCGCGGTCCTCGGCCGTTAGACCGCGGAGCCCGCCCGCCCTCCTGCCTGCCCGGCTGTCCGGCTGTCCGCCCGCCCGCCGGGCTGTCGGTGTGCGGCACTAGCATCCCCGGCATGACGACCCACGGCACGGCGGCGCCCGGCTACCGCATCATCGGCGCGGACGAGGCCGAGGCCCGCTTCCAGGTCTCGGCCGAGGTCGAGTACCCGTTCCGGGAGTTCGCCGACGAGCAGGAGATCCGCCTCTACGAGGGCGGGCTCGCCGTCCCCGGCGACCTGGCGGCGGAGAGCGACGGCGACTGGGTCCCGTACAACGTCATCGTCGACGGCGACCTGACCGTCGGCGGCGCGCTGGACTGGTGGGACTCGGCGGGCGGCAACTTCCTGCTGGTCACCGGCGGTCTGACGGCCCGTGCGGTGCTGCTCTCCGGCTGCCCCAACGTGGTGGTCCGCGGCGATCTGACCGCCGCCGACGGCGTCCAGGGCAGCTACGGCGACGACGGCGGCCTGCTGGTGGTCGGCGGCCGCACCACCGCACCGGTGGTCATCAGCGGCCTGTACTTCTCGATGTCCTTCGGCGAGCAGCCCGCCGCGCTGCTCGCCGCCGACCCCCACCGCACCGACCGCCCGGTCGACTTCACCGACGACGAGCTGGACCAGGTCGTCCTGCCCGCCCTGCTGGACGCCGACGGCGACGTGGACCTGCGCCGCACCGCCGCCGAGCTGCGGGCCGGCCGGACCGTGCTGCGGCCCGGCGTCCGGCCCGCGCACCTCGCCGCCCTCGACGAACTGGACGCCCTGCTCGTCCGCGCCGGCGAGATCACCGAACTCGACCTCTCCGGCCGCAAGCTGCGCGGACTCCCGGCGCAGCTGTTCCGCTTCCCCGCGCTGCGCTCCCTCGACCTGTCCGACAACCCGGACCTCGGCGACCTCGACCCGCGCCTCGGCACCCTGACCGCCCTGCGTGAGCTCGACCTCTCCGGCACCGGGCTGCGCCGGCTCCCCGACACCGTCGGCGACCTGGCCGAGCTGCGGGTGCTGGACATCTCCGGGAACCGCTTCGAGGCGCTGCCCGACCGGCTCGGCGCCCTCGCCCGGCTGGAGGTGCTGCGCGCGGCCGACCTGAGCTGCGCGGTGCCCGAGGCCCTGGCCGGCCTCGGCGCGCTGCGGGAGCTGGACCTGTCCGCCCTGCAGCCCGGCGGGTACGACGACCCGGTCGCCTTCCCGCTGCCGGTGACCGCCCTGACCGGCCTGCGCGAGCTGTCCCTCGCCCGCACCTGGCTCACCGAGGTCCCGGACGCGCTGCTGGCCCTGACCGGGCTGGTCCACCTCGACCTGCGCGGCTCGCTCTCGGCCGGCCTCCACCGGCTGCCCGACCTCGCCCGGCTGCCGCACCTGCGGGTCCTGCGGCTGAGCGGCCACACCCCCTGGACCTTCCAGCCCGAACCGGACCACGCGCTGCTGGACGCCGTGTGGGGCATCACCACGCTGGAGCACCTGGAGATCGACCGCTGGGGCGAGAAGAAGAACGGCGGCCGGATCCTGCGGCCGGCCCTCACCGCCCTGCCCGACGACGCCTTCGCCGCCATGCCGGGCCTGCGCCGGCTCGACCTGTCCTTCAACGAACTCACCACGCTGCCGGAGTCCTTCTTCGCGCTGCGCCACCTCGAAGCCGCCGACCTGCGCCGCACCCGGCTGGACCACCGCACCGCCGAGCGGGTGCGCACGGTCTTCCCCCTGCTGCGGTCGCAGTTGCGGGAGTGAGCCGCCCGGGCTGGTTCGTGGCCGGTCCGTAAGACCTGGAAGACTTCCGGGCATGGCAGAACCTCATGTCGTGCCCCCTGTCGTGCCGCCCGTCCTGCCGCCTGCCGTGCCTCATGTCGTGGTCGTGGGCGGCGGCATCGCGGGACTGGCCGCGGCCGCCTTCCTGAGCGGGCCGCCCGGCGGCGCCCCCCGGGCCCGGGTGACCCTCCTGGAGGCGTCCGGGCACCTGGGCGGCAAGCTGATGTCCGGCCTGGTCGGCGGGGTCCGGGTCGATCTCGGCGCCGAGTCGATGCTGGCCAGGCGGCCCGAGGCGGTCGAGCTGGCCCGCCTGGTGGGCCTGGACGCGGAGCTGGAGCCGCCGACCACCGCAAAGGCCGCGGTGTGGACCAGGGGGGAGCTGCGCCCGCTGCCGGCCGGCCAGCTGATGGGGGTCCCCGGCGACCTGGCCGCCCTGGCCGCCTCCGGTGTGCTCTCGGCCGAAGGCCTGGCCAGGGCCGGCCGGGACGTCCCGGCGGAGCTCGGCGAGGACACCGCCATCGGCCGCTACGTCGCCGAGCGGCTCGGCCGGGAGGTGGTCGACCGGCTGGTCGAGCCGCTGCTCGGCGGGGTCTACGCCGGCCGCTCGGACGAGATCTCGCTGCGGGCCGCCGTCCCGCAGCTGCTGGCCGCCGCCCGGGACGGCGGTCCGCTGGTCGACGGCGTGCACCGGCTGCTCGGCCGGGCCCACGCCGCGGGCGGGGCCGCCGGCCCGGTGTTCCAGGGGCTGCGCGGCGGCATCGGGACCCTCCCGGAGGCCGTCGCCGCGTACTGCCGCAAGGCCGGTGCCGACCTGCGCACCGGCACCGCGGTGTCCGGGCTGGCCCGGACCGCGGACGGCTGGCGGGTGACCGCCGGCGAGGAGGAGTTCACCGCCGACGCCGTGGTGCTGGCCGTCCCCGCGCCGCAGGCCGCCGCCCTGCTGCGGGCCGAGGTCCCGGCGGCCGCCGCCGAACTGGCCGGGGTGGAGTACGCCGGGATGGCCCTGGTGACGATGGCCTTCCACCGCGCGGAGCTGGACCGCCCGCTCACCGGCAGCGGCTTCCTGGTGCCCCCGGTGGACGGCCGTGCGATCAAGGCCGCCACGTTCTCCTCCAACAAGTGGGGCTGGCTGGAGCGCGCCGCACCCGACGCCTTCCTGCTGCGCACCTCGCTCGGCCGCCACCGCGAGGAGCAGGCGCTCGGCCTGCCGGACGGGGAACTGGTCGCCCGCTCGCTCGCCGACCTGGACCGGGCGGTGGGCCTGCGCGCCCGGCCGTACGACACGGCGGTCACCCGGTGGGGCGGCGGCCTGCCGCAGTACCCCGTCGGGCACCTGGACCGGGTGGCCCGGATCAGGGCCGCGGTGGCGGGCGCGGGGGCGCTGGCGGTGTGCGGCGCCGTGTACGACGGGGTGGGCATCCCGGCCTGCATCGCCAGTGCCCGCCGGGCCGTCGACGAGCTGGGTGGCGCCGGCGGCGCCGCCGACCCCGTGCGGGGCACCCCGCACGGTGAAGGGAGAATGGACGCATGACTGAGACCACTGCAGACCAGCCCGTGAAGAAGAAGGCCCGTGACCTCAACCAGGTCATCCGCTACACCATGTGGTCGGTGTTCAAGCTGAAGGGCGAGCTGCCCGAGGACCGGGCCGCGCTGGCCGCCGAGGTGGACGAGCTGTTCGCCCAGCTCGACGCCAAGGACGTGACGGTGCGCGGCACCTACGACGTCTCCGGGCTGCGCGCCGACGCCGACCTGATGATCTGGTGGCACGCGGAGAACTCGGACGACCTCCAGGAGGCGTACAACCGCTTCCGTCGCACCGCTGTCGGCCGGGTGCTGGAGCCGGTCTGGTCGAACATGGCGCTGCACCGCCCGGCGGAGTTCAACAAGTCGCACATCCCGGCGTTCCTGGCCGACGAGCGGGCCCGCGACTACGTCTGCGTCTACCCGTTCGTCCGCTCCTACGAGTGGTACCTGCTGCCGGACGAGGAGCGCCGGGCGATGCTCGCCGAGCACGGCATGATGGCCCGCGGCTACCCGGACGTCCGGGCCAACACGGTGGCCTCCTTCGCGCTCGGCGACTACGAGTGGCTGCTCGCCTTCGAGGCGGACGAGCTGCACCGGATCGTCGACCTGATGCGCGACCTGCGCCCGTCCCGGGCCCGGCTGCACGTGCGCGAGGAGGTGCCGTTCTTCACCGGCCGCCGCAAGCCCGTCGCCGACCTGCTGGCCGGCCTGGCCTGACCGCCGTCGCGGGCGGCGCCGGCCTCAGTGCAGCAGCGCCGCCCGCAGCCGCGCGTCCGGTACGGCCTGCGGGCCGACCATGGCGACCGCTGTGAGCAGCTCGCGCTCGGCGTCGTCGACCGGTCCGCCGTGCTGCTGCGGCAGCCGCGCGGCCCGCAGCACCCGCTGTCCGGCCGGTGCGGCCCACCGGGTGTACGGGTGCACGTCGACCCGGGCCATCAGCAGCGTCCCGCCGGTGAGGACCAGCGGGAGCGCGAACCAGGCCGCCGCGGGCCCCGCCGTCCCGGGCCCGCCCAGCAGCAGAGCCACCGCCAGCAGGGCCAGCGCCGCCAGGAACGCCGTCCTGACCTGACGGACCGCCAGCACCGTGGCCTCGCGCACCCGTGGCGGGGTCGCCAGCCCGGCGACGGCGAGCCGTTCGCCGATCTCCAGCACCGTCGGGTGCCCGGCCAGCGCCGTGCGCAGCCGGGCGGTCCGGCACTGGCCGTCGCGGCCGACCGAGCCGATCAGCGCCCGCTCCAGCCGGCTGCGGCCCTGCGGGTCGACCACGGTGGTCCAGCCGGTGTGGGCTAGGTGCAGCCGGCCCCGGGCCGCCATCAGCACCAGTACCAGGTCGACCACCCGGGTCGGCCCGCCGGCCAGGTACGCGGTCTCGTACAGGCCGACGCCGGCCGATCGCCCGCTCGCGTCCGCCGGGCCGTCCGGGTCGGGGCCGAAGGTGGCGGCGACCCGGACCAGCCGCAGGCAGGAGAGGACGGCCGTGACGCAGGCGGGGATCAGCAGGAGCAGCCACATGGGGCTGTTGTATTCCGGTCCGGGACACCGGCGGAACACAACCCCGGAGCGCGATACCGAACTGTGACCGAACCGTCCCGGTCAGGACCCGCAGCCGCCGCCACCGCCGCAGCTGGATCCGCAACTGCTGCTGGAGCCACAGCTGCTGGACGATCCGCAGCTGGACGAGGAGGACCCGCAGCTGCTCGACGAGCCGCAACTGCTGCTGGAGCCGCAGCTGCTGGACGATCCGCAGCTGCTGGAGGAGGAGCCGGAGTCCGAGCTGCTGCCGCACCAGACGGCGGTCGAGCAGGTGGAGCCCGAGGAGTCCGACGAACCCGCCGAGGGCGAGCCGATCCGCGGCAGCAGGCTCTGGCGCAGTACGTCGTCGCCGAGCACCGCCGCCCCGCCGAGCGCCACCCCGCCGAAGAGCAGCAGGTCCGCGGTCGAGGTGGAGCCGGTGTCGTGGGGCTGCCAGGGCGCGCCCTGCTGCATCAGCGCCAGCTGCCGCTTGCCGGCCGGGGTGATCCGGGCCCGGCCCGGCCGGGTGGACACCAGACCGATCAGACCGACGATCAGCAGGACGGCGAACGCGGGGAACGGGGGGAAGGAGAAGTCGTTCTCCTCGGAGATCCGGTCGATCCAGGCGAACGAGGCCATGACCGCCAGGACGACCGTGGCCGCCATGGCAAGCAGCCAGAAGCGGCGGGCCCGTACCACCGCCCGGTGCAGGTCCGGACGGCGCATCAGGCCCCGGTCGGCGAGCCGGTCGCCGATCTCCTGCACCGCGTCCGCGCGGGCGACCTTGCGGCGCAGCGCGTCGAGGTCCAGGCGCCGGGCCGGGCCGGCCGCCTCGATCAGTGCCGCCTCCACCGCGTCGCGCGGCGCCGGGTCGGTGATCGTGACGGTCCGGTCGCGGGACACCACGATCCGGCCCTCGCGCTCCATCCGGACGATCGCCGTGTCGGCGACCCGGCCCGGCCCCCCGGCCAGGAAGGCGGCGTCGAACAGCGCCAGGCCGCGGCCCGGCAGCCCCTGCGGGTTGGGGACCCGCCGCATCCGCCGCAGGGCGGTGGAGGTCCAGATCATGCCCACGGCCACCAGGGCGCAGGCGATGAGGAAGTGTGTGTGCCACATGGTGTGTCGTCCCCCGTCGGATGGGTCGTGAGGTGGTGCTGCGGCCGGCCGGCGGGCCGGCCCGGCTCAGCGGCCGAAGCGGCGGCGCAGCCGCCCGGTGCCGGCCGGCCGGAGCCACTGGGTGAGGGCGCCGCGCCACGGTGTCGCGGGCTCGGCGGTCAGCGCCCATTCGGCGAACGCCCGGGCGTCGGCCCGGTAGCCGCCGCTCTGCCGGTGCTGCCGCGCGTACCGGCGGAACAGCGGGTCGTACGCCTCGCCGAGGATCGCCGCCAGGTCCGGGGCCACCCGGGCGACGGTGTCCCGGCGCTTGGCGGCCAGGCCCTCGGCCTGGGTGCGGACCTGTTCGGGGTCGAAGCCGTCGGGCACCGGGCCGTCGGCGACGAGGGCGGCCAGCAGGTCGGTCTGCTGCCGGGCGAGCCGGGCGCGGGCCATCAGCAGTTCGGGGTCGGCCTCGCCGTCGCCGCCGCGCAGCACGTACTCGTCGCGCTCAGACATGTTGCACCTGCTGGGTCAGGACCCGGCGGATGGCGTCGAGTTCGCCGGCCAGTTCGGCCGGCGGCGGGAAGTCGGTGTCCCGCTCCAGCAGGACGCCGGGCGGTGCGGTGCGGGCGCACAGTTCGGCCAGCACCTCCAGGACCGGTGCGGTGACCGGATGGGCGTGGGTGTCGTGCCAGACGCCGCCGCGCTCGATGCCGCCGGCCACGTGGACGTAGGCGATCGCCTCCAGCGGCAGCCGGTCGAGTTCGGCACTGACGTCGAGGCCGAGGTTGACCCGGTTGGTGTGCAGGTTGGCGACGTCGACCAGCAGCCGGACCCCGGTCCGTTCGACCAGTTCGGCGAGGAACTCGCCCTCGGTGAACTCGTCCTGGGGCCAGCGCAGGTGGGCGGCGATGTTCTCCAGGGCCAGCGGCACCGGCAGCTCCTGCTGGGCGATCCGGATGTTCTCCGCGATCACCCGCAGCGACTCCCGGGAGCGCGGCACCGGCAGCAGGTGTCCGGCCTCCAGGCCGCCCGCCCGGACGAACGCCAGGTGCTCGGTGACCAGCGGCGCGGCGACCGCCTCGGCCACCTCGGCCAGCCGGGCCAGCCGGGTGCGGTCCGGCGGCTCGGCGCCGCCGAGGCCGAGCGAGACGCCGTGCGGGACGACCGTGACGCCCCGGGCGCGCAGTGCGGTCAGCGACTCGGGCAGGTGCCCGGCGCAGATGTTCTCGGCGACCACCTCGACCCAGTCGAGGCCGGGCAGCCGCTCCACCACGGTGTCGATCTCGGACCGCCAGCCGATGCCGACGCCCAGCCGGGGTGCGGTCGCAGCCGCGGTCGCGGTGCGGTCTGTCATGGTGACGCCTCCTTCCGGAGGTGCTGCCGAAACGGCATGGGAGAGGAAAGACAGGGAAGAAGGGCAAAGGTACCGGCCCGGGCGGGGGGCTCCGTCGCGCGCCCGCCCTGATGCTGAGGGTGTATCCCCGGGGGCCCACTGCCAACCCGTCCCCGGCAATCTCAGAGCTGAACTTGAGCTTTCCGTGGGACCCCGGATATTTCAGCGGCGCCCGGCCCCCGGAGTGGCTAACGTGGCCCGCCTATGACTGTCACCGTCCGTGCCTTCCGCCCGTCCGACGCCGTCGCGGCGACCGCCGCCCACCAGGCCGGCCGGCCGCATCTGATCTCCACCCCCGAGGTGGTCCGCTGGCTGGCCGCCCGCCCGCACTACCACCTGCTGGTCGCGGAGTCGGACGGTCTGGTCGTCGGTTCGGCCAGGTTCGGCGAGCTGACCGACAGTGTCACCCCGCACCAGGCCTTCCTCAACGTCAGCGTGGTGCCGGAGCACCGCCGCCGCGGCGCCGGGGCGGCGCTGCTGGCCGCCGCCGAGCAGGTGCTGCGGGCCGGGGGCACCACCCAGGCGCACGGCTGGGTCGACGACCGGCCGGGTGACCTGGCCTTCGCCGCCCGGTACGGCTACCGCGCGGGCCGCGTCGCCTACTTCGGACACCTGGACCTGACCGCCGGCCTGCCGCCGCTCACCCCGCCGCCGCCCGGCGTCGAACTGCGCCCCGCGGACGCCTTCCTGGCCGACCCGTACCCGCTGTACCTGATCGACGTGGCCGGGTCCCTGGACGAGCCGGGCGACCTGCGGCTGGACGCCCAGCCGTACGAGGAGTGGCTCGCCGAGGTCTGGGGCCGCCCGGACCTCGACCGCGCGCTCACCACGGTCGCGGTGGCGGACGGCGTCCCGGCGGCGCTCAGCGCGGTGCAGACCGACGGCGCCACCCGGTACTGGTCGGCCTTCACGGCGGCCCGTCCCGAGTTCCGCGGCCGGGGCCTGGCCAAGCTCGCCAAGCTGGACTCCCTGCACCGGGCCCGCGCGGCCGGCCTGACCGCGGCGTACACCAGCAACGACGGCACCAACGGGCCGATGCTGGCGATCAACGCCTGGCTCGGCTACCGGCGTTGCGCCGGCGAGCTGAAGCACGTCCGGGACCTCGCCTCCTGACGGTGTCGGGCGGCTCCGGCTACTCGATCTCCACGCCGTGGGCGCGGGCCAGGCCCGCCAGGCCGTCGGACCAGCCCTGGCCGACCGCGCGCAGCTTCCACACCTCGTCGGCGGCGCCGGCCCGGTGCCGGTAGACCTCGGCGACCAGCATCGCGGAGATGCCGGGGTCGGCGGGCGGCGTGAAGGTCCAGCCGGTACCGGCGGCGCCGCGCACCTCCAGCCGGGCGTCCCGCAGCTGCCCGCAGTCGGTGCCCGCATCGGTGTCCATGTTCACCGAGACGGCGACCCGCTGCACCGCGGCCGGCAGCGACCGCGGCCGGATGGTCGCGGTCTCGGTCGCGAGGCCGCCGGACGTCCCCTTCGGGCCGAGCACCACGGCGCCGCCGGCCGCCCGCGGCTGGTGGTAGAAGACGAAGTCCTGGTCGCCGCGGACGGTGCCGTCGGCGGTGAGCAGCAGCAGCGTGAGGTCGGCCTCGGCCCCGGCGGCGCCGAACACGACGGACAGCTCGGCCAGGTCGGCGTCGGGCAGGACGACGTTCTGCCCGGGCGCCAGCGGCTCGGCCCGCGCCGCCCGGGCCGGGACGCCGCGGGGCCGCGCGGCACCGGCGGTCCCGGGGCGGGCGCCGAGCCGGCCGGACAGGCCGTGCTGGTGCAGCAGTTCCACCAGCTGTTCGCCGTCGACCAGGGTCAGCGGCTTGCCCTTGACCCAGTCCCGGGAGCCCTTGCCGAAGGTCG
>NZ_JAIZ01000256.1 GCF_000710465.2 Kitasatospora sp. MBT63
CCTCGGCCAGGCACTGGGGACAGGTCGCCAGGTGCGCCTGGACCCGCTCGCGGGAGTCGTGGCCGAGCTCGCCGTCCAGGTAGGCGGAGAGCCGGTCGCCGAGGTGGTGCTCGTCCGCGGCGGGCTCGACCGGCCGCACCGGGACGGCGTGCAGCGCGAGCGCCTGGTCCTCACCGCGCCGGCCCAGCTGGAGTCGGCCGGCCCCGCGCCGGGAGCGGCCGGCCTCCGCCGGGCCGCCGCCGCTCACGAGCCCCCCCGGTCACTCTCACCGGCGGGCGCGGCGCCGACCGGCAGCGGCTCCTCGGATCCGCCGCGACGGGCGCGGCCGGGGACGGTGCCGGGCGCGCGGTGCTTGAGGGCGGCCCGCAGGTGCGAGCGGCCGCGGTGGATCCGGCTGCGCACCGTCCCGAGCTTGACGCCCAGGGTGGCGGCGATCTCCTCGTACGACAGGCCCTCGATGTCGCAGAGCACGACGGCGGCCCGGAACTCCGGGGCCAGGGTGTCCAGCGCCTGCTGGACGTCGGCGTCGAAGTGGGTGTCGCTGAAGTGCTGGGCGGGGCTGGGCTCGCGGCTGGGGAGCCGCTCGGCCGCGTCGTCCCCGAGGGCGTCGAAACGGATCCGCTGCCGTCGGCGCACCATGTCCAGGAAGAGGTTGGTGGTGATCCGGTGCAGCCAGCCCTCGAAGGTGCCGGGGGTGTAGGTGGACAGCGAGCGGAAGACCCGGACGAAGACCTCCTGGGTGAGGTCCTCGGCGTCGTGCTGGTTGCCCGTCAGGCGGTAGGCCAGGCGGTAGACCCGGGCGCTGTGCGCCTCGACGATCTCCTCCCAGCTCGGCGGCGTCCAGCCCTGCGCGTCGGGCCCCTCTGCGAAGGTCGCGCGCGTGGCGGCGGCCTCGGCCACCGGGTGGTCGGCTGCGGTCGACGTGTCCAGGGGGGATTGCACAGACTGGTTCATCACGGGCTTCGGCGTACGGGCCGACGAGGTGCCGCGGAAGTGCCGCCGCACAGGGACGTCGCCCTCGGCCACACCTCCTCGGTCGGCTCTTCTGCCCAGCAGGGCCACCACCATATCCACCTCACCCGTCAGATCTGGATAAGAGCAGTCCGCTGCCCGCCTGGCCGGGCAGGCTCACTGCCCGGGCCGGGTGGTGCGCGGTCGGATCGTCCGCTCCCGTGCTGGGACAACGGCCGGTCGCCGAACGCGGTTCCCGCCCGGCCAGTAGTGTGTGGCGGGAAATGTCGACATCAGGTCGGCATCCGCCGCTCGGGGAGAGGCAGCCATCACCGACTTCGGGCCCGCGCGCGCGGCCCTCGCGGACACCTACGTGGGCGAGGACGCGGTGCTGACCTACGCCCGGGCGCAGTCCGCGCGGCTGGGCATCCGGGCGATCGGGCCGAGCGGCGGCGCCTGTCTGCGGCTGGTCGCGGCGGCGCTGGACGCCAAGGCGGTGGCCGAGATCGGCACCGGTACCGGGGTCTCCGGCGTCTACCTGCTGCGCGGCATGCGGCCGGACGGCGTGCTGACCACCGTCGACGCCGAGCCGGTGCACCAGCAGTACGCCCGCGAGGCGTACCACGCGGCCGGCTTCGCCTCGAACCGCTCGCGCTTCATCCCGGGCCGGGCGCTGGACGTGCTGCCGCGGCTCGCCGACGGCCAGTACGACCTGGTGTTCTGCGACGGCGACCCGGCCGAGTCCCAGCAGTACCTTGCAGAATCGTTGCGCCTGCTCAGGCCCGGCGGGATGGTCTGCTTCGAGGGGGTCTTCCAGGAGGGCCGGCTGGCCGAACCCGACCAGCACGACCCGCAGACCCACGCCGTCCGCGAACTGGTCCGCGAGGTCCGGGAGAGCGAGCGGCTGCTGCCCGCCCTGCTGCCGGTCAGCGACGGACTGCTCTGCGCCGTCAAACGCTGAGCCCCCGGGGGCGGATCCCGGGGCACCTCCCCTCCGGGGCCCGGGCGCAGGCCGCAGTGGGCCCGTCCCGGCCTCCGGAGGGCCCCTGGCGGCCCCGGCAGGACAGGCGAAGGGCCCGCGTCCTGACTCGGACACGGGCCCCGCACACAGCTCGGGAGACGAGGGCAGCTCCCGCTAGGTCAGTCGCAGACCTTCTTCAGCGCCTCGCCCAGCTCTTCGGCCTCCGTAGGCGTGAGCTCCACCACGAGGCGTCCGCCGCCTTCCAGCGGAACGCGCATGATGATGCCTCGCCCCTCTTTGGTGACCTCGAGCGGGCCGTCACCCGTCCGCGGCTTCATGGCCGCCATGCTCGTTCCCCTTCCTGCAACCGCGCAGTTTCGTACCGGAAGTCCGTCCACCGCCGGTATCGAACGCATTGATCGGAAGCCATTATCCCGCATGCGGCGCCCCGATGACCAACATCACCCTCGGGACAGGGGCCGACCGGCCCTCCGGGACCGGCCCGGGGGCGGGTCCGGGCCGTGCGGGACGGTGTTCGACACGCTGCGCCGGGGTGCGCTACCTCACACTCCCCAGCCCGGCCCGGCCTCCGTCATGCTGGCCTGGCATCCGTAGCAGGACCGCCCCACGACTCCCGGGAGCCCTCAGCCCATGACCGACTCCGTGCTGTACGAACTCTCCGCCGGACTGGCCGTCGTCACCATCAACCGGCCGGACGCGATGAACGCGCTGGACGTGCCCACCAAGATCGCCCTGCGGGACGCCGTGACCGAGGCCGCGGCCGACCCCGCCGTCCGCGCGCTGCTGCTGACCGGCGCCGGCGAGCGGGCGTTCTGCGTCGGCCAGGACCTCAAGGAGCACCTGGGCCTGCTCAAGCTCGCCGAGGAGACCGGCGCGGCGCCGCTGAAGACCGTCTCGGAGCACTACAACCCGCTGGTGCGGGCGCTCGCCGGGATGCGCAAGCCCACGGTGGCGGCGGTCGGCGGGGTCGCGGCGGGCGCCGGCGCCTCGCTGGCGTTCGCCTGCGACTTCCGGATCGTCGCCGACTCGGCCGGCTTCAACACCGCCTTCGCCGGGATCGCGCTGACCGCCGACTCCGGCGCCTCCTGGACGCTGCCCCGGCTGGTCGGGCACGCCAGGGCCACCGAGCTGCTGATGCTGCCGCGGACCGTCAAAGCGGACGAGGCGCTCGCCCTGGGCCTCGCCACCAAGGTCGTCCCGGCCGCCGAACTGGCCGCCACCGCCCGCGAGTTCGCCCAGCAGCTGGCCGAGGGCCCGACCGTCGCGTACGGCGCGATCAAGGCCTCGCTGTCCTACGCCGCCGACCACTCGCTCAGCGAACTGCTCGACAAGGAGGACGAGTTGCAGACCCTGGCCGGGGACAGCGAGGACCACCGGATCGCGGTGCGCGCCTTCCTGGCCAAGGAGAAGCCGGTCTACCTGGGCCGCTGAGCACCGCGGCCGGGCAGCGCGGACCCGGGCCGCCCGCGCCGAACCGCCGTACCGGGCGCCGGTCCCACGGCGCGTTTGCCAAGTCGCGTCGGATCAGGCCGCGGCGTTGGGCGCCCGGCCGGGCGTGCGCCCGGATCACCCTCGTACTGGGTCGTACTTGGGTGGTCCGGGCGTGCGTCCGGACGGGATGCCTGGGGGTACCTCCCGGCCGGAGGCTGGGGGAGTCGCGGACCCGGCGGGACTCTGCAAACGCGCCCTAGCGGCGCCCGGTCCGCACGTGGCAGTCGGCCAGGTGGTCGTCGACCAGGCCGCAGGCCTGCATCAGGGCGTACGCGGTGGTCGGCCCGACGAACCGGAAGCCGTTCTTCTTCAGCGCCTTGGCCAGCGCCGTCGACTCCGGGGTCACGGCCGGCACCTCGGCGAGGGTGCGGGGGGCCGGGCGCCCGGGATCGGCGGCGAACTCCCAGATCAGCGGGTCCAGGCCGCCGTCGAGCGCCCGGGCCGCGCGGGCGTTGGCGATGGTCGCCTCGATCTTGGCCCGGTTGCGGATGATCCCCGCGTCCTGCATCAGCCGCTCGGCGTCGGCGGGGGTGAACTCGGCCACCTCGGCGATCCGGAAGCCCGCGAAGGCGGACCGGAACCCCTCCCGGCGGCGCAGGATCGTGATCCAGGACAGCCCGGACTGGAAGGCCTCCAGCGAGATCCGCTCGAACAGCGGGTCCTCGCCGTGCACCGGCCGGCCCCACTCGGTGTCGTGGTAGACCCGGTAGTCGTCGGAGGACTCGCCCCAGCCGCAGCGCAGCAGCCCGTCCGGGCCCGCGACCGCGCCGCTCACCGGTCGCCCGACCGGTCGGCGGGCTGCTCCGGCGCCCCGGTCCCGGTCCCGGCCTCGCCGACCACCTTGGCGAACGCCTCCAGGCCGGGCAGCGGCTCCACTCCGGCCGCCCCCTCCGGGGCCGCCTCGACCGCGCCGCGCAGCACCGCGGCCGCCTCCAGCTCGGCGATCCGGGCGTCCCGGTGCGCGAGCTCGGCGGCGAGCCGGTCGAGCACGTCGTCCACCTCGCCCATCCGGTAGCCGCGCAGTGCCATCGGCAGGCGCAGGGTGTCCACGTCGTGCGGGCCGAGCGGGCGGTCCTGCGGGAGCCGGACGTCCAGCCGGTCGTGCTCGGCGTCCGGCAGCGAGCCGCCACCGCCCAGCGCCACCAGGGCGGCACCGCCGACCACCACGGCCATCGCCACCACGATCACCCAGAACACGAGCTGTCCTCCAGAGTTCACGGCCGGCCCCGACAGAGGTGGGATCATGGTCCCCAGAAGGCCGGGGCCCATCATTGCACCCGGAGAAGCTGCGGAGGAGACACTGGTGGCACTGCGCCTCGGCCCACGGGAGTTCGGCAGCGACGAGCTGGTGATCATGGCGATCGTCAACCGGACCCCGGACTCGTTCTTCGACCGCGGCGCCACCTTCGCGGACGAGGCGGCGTTCGCCGCCGCCGAGCGGGCCATGGCCGAGGGCGCCGCGATCCTCGACATCGGCGGGGTGAAGGCCGGGCCCGGCGAGGAGGTCACGGTCGAGGAGGAGCTGCGCCGCACCGTCCCGTTCGTGGCCGAGCTGCGCCGGCGCCACCCGGACGCCGTGATCAGCGTGGACACCTGGCGGCACGAGGTCGGCGAGGCGGTCTGCGAGGTGGGCGCGGACCTGCTCAACGACGCCTGGGGCGGGGTCGACCCGAAGCTCGCCGAGGTCGCCGCCCGGTACGACGCGGGGCTGGTGTGCACCCACGCCGGCGGGGCCGAGCCGCGCACCCGGCCGCACCGCAAGGGCTACCAGGACGTGATGGCCGACATCCTGGAGGTCACCGTGGGCCTGGCCGAGCGGGCCGCCTCGCTCGGGGTGCGGCGGGACGCGCTGGTCATCGACCCGGGCCACGACTTCGGCAAGAACACCCGGCACTCGCTGGAGGCCACCCGGCGGCTGCCGGAGATGACCGCCACCGGCTTCCCGGTGCTGGTCTCGCTCTCCAACAAGGACTTCGTCGGCGAGACCCTGGACCGCCCGGTGGACCAGCGGCTGATCGGCACCCTGGCCACCACCGCCGTCTCCGCCTGGCTGGGTGCGCAGGTGTACCGGGTGCACCAGGTGGCCGAGACCCGGCAGGTGCTCGACATGGTCGCCTCGATCAGGGGCACCCGGCCCCCGGCGGTCGCCCGCCGGGGCCTGGCGTAGCGGCCGGACCGCACCTACACGGCGGTCCCGTTGGGGCGGCGGCTCTCCTCCAGGATCTTCAGCACGTCGTCGATCTCGTCGGTGACGTGGAACAGCTCCAGGTCCTGCGGGGAGGCCTTGCCCTGGGCGACCAGGGTGTTCTTCAGCCAGTCCACCAGTCCGCCCCAGTAGGCGGTGCCGAAGAGGATCACCGGGAAGCGGGTGACCTTCTTGGTCTGCACCAGGGTCAGCGCCTCGAACAGCTCGTCCAGCGTGCCGAGCCCGCCCGGCAGCACCACGAAGCCCTGCGAGTACTTCACGAACATCGTCTTGCGGACGAAGAAGTACCGGAAGTTCAGCCCGAGGTCGACGAACTCGTTGAGCCCCTGCTCGAAGGGGAGCTCGATGCCGAGCCCCACGCTGAGCCCGCCGGCGTCCGAGACGCCGCGGTTGGCGGCCTCCATCGCACCCGGCCCGCCGCCGGTGATCACCGCGTAGCCGGCCTCCGACAGTGCCCGGCCGATGGCCACCCCGGCCGCGTACTCGGGCGAGTCCACCGGGGTCCGGGCCGAACCGAACACGCTGATCGCGGCCGGGAGTTCGGCCAGCGCGCCGAAGCCCTCGACGAACTCCGAGGTGATCCGCCAGACCCGCCACGGGTCGGTGTGCAGCCAGTCGGTCGGGCCGGTGGTGTCCAGCAGGCGCTGGTCGGTGGTGCTGGTGCCGACCTGGTCCCGGCGCAGCAGCACCGGGCCCTTCTGCTTCTCCGGCCAGGGCTTCTTCCGCTCGGGCGCGCCGAACTCGTCCGGAACGGTCCCGTCGTTGGTGTCATCTCCTGTGGCTGTCATGACGAAACCCTACGCCCGTGATGACGTCTTTTCGGGAAACACCGGAGGGCGTGGAGTGAAACCGACGGCCCCGCGCCCGCGGCCGGCCGGCCTCAGGCCAGCCAGTCCCGCAGCCGCTGCTCGACCTCGGCGATGGCGCTCAGCGAGCAGTGCTCGTCCCGCTTGTGCGCCAGGTTCGGGTCGCCGGGGCCGTAGTTGACCGCCGGGACGCCGAGCGCGCTGAACCGGGCCACGTCGGTCCAGCCGAACTTGGCCCTGGCCCCGCCGCCGACCGCCGCCAGGAAGGCCCGGGCGGCGCTGCGGCCGAGGCCCGGCAGTGCGCCGGGCGCCGAGTCGGTGACGGTCAGCGGGTACCCGTCGAAGACCTCGCGCAGGTGCGCCTCGGCCTCGGCCTCGGAGCGGTCCGGCGCGTAGCGGAAGTTGACCGTCACCACGCACTCGTCGGGGATCACGTTGCCGGCCACGCCGCCGTCGATCCGGACCGCGTTGAGGCCCTCGCGGTACTCCAGGCCGTCGATCTCCACGGTGCGCGGCCGGTAGCCGGCGAGCAGGGTGAGCACCCCGGCGGCGTGGTGGATGGCGTTGTCGCCGAGCCAGCTGCGGGCGGCGTGCGCGCGGGTGCCGGTGAGGGTGATCTGCGCCCGCATGGTGCCCTGGCAGCCGCCCTCGACCATCGCGCCGCTGGGCTCCATCAGGACCGCGAAGTCCGCCGCCAGCCAGTCGGGGCGGGCGGCGGCCAGGTGGCCGAGGCCGTTGCGGGAGGCCTCGATCTCCTCGCAGTCGTAGAAGACGAAGGTCAGGTCGCGGTTGGGCGCGGGCAGCGTGGCGGCCAGCCGCAGCTGCACCGCGACCCCGGACTTCATGTCGGAGGTGCCGCAGCCGTAGAGCAGGTCGCCGTCCACGTACGAGGGCAGGTTGTCCGCGATCGGCACGGTGTCCAGGTGCCCGGCGAGCAGCACCCGCTCGGCGCGGCCGAGCGCGGTGCGGGCCACCACGTTGTTGCCGTACCGGTCGACGGTGAGGTGCGGGAGGGCGCGCAGCGCGGTCTCGACCGCGTCGGCGAGCGGCTGCTCGTCGCCGCTGACGGAGGGGAAGTCGACCAGCTGCGCGGTCAGGGCGCCGCCGTCGAGGCTCAGGTCGAGGGGTGTGTGCGGGCTGCTCATGGTCGCCCAGCCTATCGGTGCACCCGGCCGCCGCCCGGCCGGACGCGGGTCGGACGCAGGTCGGGGGCGCCGGCGGGCAACCGGATCGCGGCGTCAGGACGTCCGACTGGGTACGGTGTGCGGGCGTGTTCGGAGAAAAGGAGCTGAGGTGTCCGAGGAGACGAACGGCGGGACGGCCGGCTCCCGAGCGGCCGGGCGGCGCCGCCGGCCGCTGCGGCGGATGCTGACCGGGCTGCTGGCCCTGCTGGTGGTCGCCGGCCTGGTGGTCTACCTCAACCGGGACAAGCTGATCGCGCCGCCGGAGGGCTGCAAGATCGACACGGCGGCGGGCTCCGGCACGCTCGACCTCACCCAGGCCTCCAACGCCGCGACCATCGCCGCGGTGGCGCTCTCCCGCGGGCTGCCGGAGCGGGCGGTGACCATCGCGCTGGCCACCGCGATGCAGGAGTCCAAGATCCACAATCTGGAGGGCGGCGACCGGGACTCGCTCGGACTGTTCCAGCAGCGCCCCTCCCAGGGCTGGGGCACCGCGGAGCAGATCAAGGACCCGGTCTACGCCACCAACAAGTTCCTGGACAGCCTGGTGAAGGTGCCCGGTTACGCCCGGCTGCCGCTCACCGACGCGGCCCAGCAGGTGCAGAAGAGCGGCTACCCGCAGGCGTACGCCAAGCACGAGACCAACGCGACGCTGGTCTCCGCCGCGCTCACCGGCCGCGAACCGGCCGCGCTGACCTGCGTGGTGCACGAGCTCTCGGCGCCCTCGCCCGCCGCCCCGGACACGGCCGCGAGCCCGGCGGCCGCGGGTACGCCCGCCCCGGCCGGCTCCGCCGCGCCCGCCGGCCCGCAGCAGCCCGTGACGCTGGGCGACCGGGTGCGCCGCGAGTTCGGCAAGGCCGTGGTCGTGGCGTCCGCGCCGAAGGCGGCGAAGGACCCGCGCGAGGTGTTCGCGCTCACCCCGCAGCCGACCGCGACGGCCGACCCGGGCCCGGGTGCGCAGCGGCAGGCCGGCTGGGCGGTGGCGCAGTGGGCGGTGGCGCAGGCGCAGGACCTGGGGATCGGCAGTGTGCGCTTCGACGGCAAGGTCTGGAAGGTGGACCGGCCGACGGACGGCTGGAAGCCGCAGACCGACGCCGCGGGGACCGACCGGGTGCTGATCACGCTCGGCGCCCCGGTCAAGAAGTAGCGGCCCGCCCGGGCCCTCCTCGCCCGGCCCCCTCCTCGCCGGTACGGGCCCACCCGGACACGAAGCACCCGCGCCCCGGCCGGGGCCGGCCCTCGGGCCGTTCCGGCCGGGGCGCCCTCGCGCACCGCCCCGGTGTTGACGGACTGGTGAGCGGGTTACCGCCGGGCGGGTGATTGATGTCAATCCGGGGTTGCCGCCGGTGGCGGTCGGCGGCCCGCTCCCCGGGGTGGGGGCGACCCCGCGGTCGGCCTGTCACGGCAAGCGGAGTGACGATTCTTCAGGCCCGTCCCGCCGGGCGAGATGTCCGGTATGCCAGAAAGAGGATCGTCCGATGTTGAGCAACCCTTTACCTTGACCGGCCGAAACCTTCTCGCTCCTCTAGCGGTAATCACGTCGTCCGCCCGACGGGACACCCGTCCTCGGGGGTACGCCGGGCATCCTCACCCCTTAGGAGCACCATGTCTCACCCCCTCAAGCGCCGGATCGCCCAGGCCGCGCTGCTCGTCGCAGCAGCCGGTGCGGCACCCATGGCCGTGGCCCAGGCCGCGTCCGCCGCCGACCTGGTGCCGCCGACCGACCTGGGGGCCGGCCTGACGTCCACGCTCGAGGACGCGCCCAGCTCGTCCTCGACGGTGCAGGACGCGGCCCACGAGTTCGGCCAGGTCGCCGGGGCGACCGGCGCCGAGACCGTCTCCACCGGGGTTCCGCTGGCCGCCGACGCGGCCGGCCGGACCCTCGCGCACGCCCTCCCGGACACCAACCAGTCGCTCGGCAAGGTGACCTCCCCGGCCGGCAAGACCGCCGCCGCTGCCGGCACCCTGTCCAAGCTGGCCGCCGTGGCCGGACCCGCCCTGGTCGAGAAGGTCGGCCCCGCGGTCACCGACAAGGTCGCCCCGGCCGTCACCGACAAGGTGGTCCCGGCCACCACCCGCAGCGCCTCCGCCGCGAGCTCCCCGCTCGGCGCCGCCTCCGGCCTGCTGCCCACCGGCGCCCTGCCCACCAGCGGCCTGCCCGGCACGGACGCCGTCACCGGCCTGACCCACGCCGTCCCCGGCGCCGACTCGCTGACCTCGCTGGGCCACCCGGCCGCCGAGAACCGTCTGGGCGGCGTCCCCTCCCTGGGCTCCGGCAACCCGCTGGAGGGCCTGACCAACGGCGGTCTGACCAACGGCGGTCTGAGCGGCCTCGGCCCGGTCACCGGCCTGCTCGGCGGTCTCGGCGGTCTCGGCGGCGGCGGCCTGGGCCACTGACCCCGCCCGCCGGACAGGCCGAAGGGGCGGCCCGCACAGCGTGTGCGGGCCGCCCCTTCGGCCTGTCCGGTACCCGGTCCCGCGCCCTCAGGCGGTCAGCCGCTCCACCGCCGCGGCCACCCGCTCGTCGGTGGCGGTGAACGCCACCCGCACGAAGCGGTCCCCGGCCGGACCGTAGAAGTCGCCGGGCGCCACCAGGATGCCGAGCGCCGCCAGCTCCGCGACGCTCTCCCAGCACGGCCGGTCCTGGGTCGCCCACAGGTACAGGCTGGCCTCCGAGTGCTCGATCCGGAAGCCGTACGCCTCCAGTGCGGCCCGCAGCGCGGAGCGCCGGGCCGCGTAGCGGGCCCGCTGCTCGGCCACGTGCGCGTCGTCCGCCAGCGCGGCGACGGTGGCCACCTGCACCGGGGCCGGCACGATCATGCCGCCGTGCTTGCGGATCTCCAGCAGCTCCTTGACCACCACCGGGTCACCGGCCACGAAGGAGGCCCGGTAGCCGGCCAGGTTGGACCGCTTGGACAGCGAGTGGACCACCAGCAGGCCCTCGTGGTCGTCGCCGCACACCTCGGGGTGCAGCACCGACACCGGCTCGGCCTCCCAGCCGAGCTCCAGGTAGCACTCGTCGCTGACCAGCAGCACCCGGTGCTCGCGCGCCCACGCCACGGCGTGGCGCAGCTCGGCGGCGGGCAGCACCCGGCCGGTCGGGTTGGACGGCGAGTTCAGCCACAGCAGCCGGACCCTGGCCGGGTCCAGCTCGTCGACCGACTCGTACGCCACCGGCTCGGCCCCGCACAGCCGGGCGCCGACCTCGTAGGTCGGGTAGGCCAGCCGCGGGTACGCCACCTGGTCGCCGGGGCCGAGGCCGAGCTGCCCGGGCAGCCAGGCCACCAGCTCCTTGGAGCCGATGGTCGGCAGGACCGCCTGCGGGCCGATCCTGGCGCCCAGCCGGCGGCCGAGCCAGCCGGCGATCGCCTCGCGCAGCTCCAGCGGTCCCCAGACGGTCGGGTAGCCGGGCGTGTCGGTGCTGGCGGCCAGCGCCTTCTGGATCAGCTCGGGGACCGGGTCCACCGGGGTGCCCACGGAGAAGTCGCACAGGCCGCCGGGGTGGGCGAGCGCCGTCTGCTTGTACGGCTCCAGCCGGTCCCAGGGGAAGACCGGCAGCAGGTCGGACACGCGGCGCGCCGCCCCCGGGTGGCCCGGGAGCGGCGCGCGCTTGCTGTTCTCGATGCTCACAGCTGTGCTGCCACCGATCAGTGCTCGGCGTTCTGCGGCGGCAGAGCGGCGATGAACGGGTGGTCAGAGTCGATCACACCGAGCTTCGAGGCCCCGCCCGGCGAGCCGAGGTCGTCGAAGAACTCGACGTTCGCCTTGTAGTAGTCCTTCCACTCCTCCGGAGTGTCGTCCTCGTAGAAGATCGCCTCGACCGGGCAGACCGGCTCGCACGCACCACAGTCGACACACTCATCCGGGTGGATGTAAAGAGAGCGCTTGCCCTCGTAGATGCAGTCAACCGGGCACTCTTCGATGCACGCCTTGTCCTTGACGTCGACACAAGGCTGCGCGATGACGTAGGTCACGCTGTCGTTCCTCCTCGGAAGGGCTGCCGCCCTACTGTTTACTCGGTCGCGCGGGTGAGCGCGGCGTCGTCGATGCCCGCACCTAGTATCGCGGGTCAGAGACCACAAATGCACAGGAGGTGCCCCTGATGACAGGTGGAATCCCGGCCACGGACCGTCCGGAGGTCCGGATAGACCGTTCTGACGTGGGCCGACGGGTGTCCGTCCGCCGCCTGTCGGAGCCGGTCGGCGGCCGTCCGGTGTTCCGCGATGTGATCGGGGTGCTCGAATCCTGGAACGATCATGGACTGACCGTGGTTCCGCGCAGCGGCGACCCGGTGGGCTTCCCGGAGGACCTGCTGGTCGCGGGCAGGACCGTGCCGCCGTTCCCGGCCCGCCGGACCCCGCTGCCCGAGGCCACGCCCGTCGAGCTGCAGCGGATCGCCGCGGCCGGCTGGCCCGCCGTCGAGCAGGAGGCGCTCGGGGAGTGGACGCTACGCGCGTCGGCCGGCTTCACCCGCCGGGCCAACTCGGTCCAGGCGCTCGGCGACCCGGGGCTGCCGCTGCCGGACGCCCTGGAGCGGGTGGGCGCCTGGTACGCCGCCCGCGGTCTGCCCGCGTACGTCGAGGTGGTCGACCCCGGTTCGCCGCCGGAGCTGGCGGCGGAACTCGGTCGTGCCGGCGCCGCACTGGCGGCCACCGAGGTCCGGGTCGCGCCGCTCGGTGAGCTGGCCCGCCTCGCCCGCGAGCCGCAGGCCGTCCGGCTGGCACGGACCGCCGATTCCGGCTGGATGTCGCTCTACCGGCGAGTGACGGCCGACCCCGCGGTGGAGCGTGCCGCCCGGCAGGTGATCCACGGCGGGCCGTCGGTCTGGTTCGCCACCGTCCCCGGCCCCGGGCCGGACGCGCCGCCGCTCGCCATCGGGCGGCTCGCCGTGGACGGCGACTGGGCCTGCTTCAGCGCGATCGAGGTCGCCCCCGACGCCCGCCGGCGCGGGCTGGCGACCACGGTGACCGGCGTACTCGCCGCCCGGGCCGCCGAGGAGGGCGCGCGCGGCGGCTACCTCCAGGTCGAGGCCGACAACCACGGCGCCCTGGCGCTCTACGACCGGCTGGGCTTCGCGACCAGTCACACTTACCACTACGCCCGCCTCTCCCCGCGGGGGCACAGCTGAGTTCCGCCCCGACCATCCCGTACCGACGAAGGCTGCTGTGACCGAGCAGAGCAGATCCCGCTTCCGTGCCGCGGCCAGGGCCGAGCACCCCGACCCGGTGCTGCTCTGCCTGCTGGCCGCCGCCGAGCACACCCTGGGCGACCTCGGCCGCCCCGACGGCCCCGAGGAGCCGCCGACCCTGGACGAGCTGCTCTCGGCCTGCCACGCTGCGCTCGACCGGCACGCCGCGGCGATCCGCCGCGCCGTCGCCGAGCGCTGCCCCGGCGGGCCGGAGGAGACCGCGGCGCTGCTGGCCGCCGTCCTCGGCGGGCGCGAGCGCTTCCACGGACGGCAGGCGGACTACCGGCGGCTGGAGTCCTCGCTGCTGCCGGACGTGCTGCGGCGCCGGCGCGGACTGCCGATCATGCTGTCGCTGGTCTGGACGGCGGTCGCCGACCGGGCCGGCCTCACCGTCCACGGGATCGCCCTGCCGGGGCACTTCATCGTCGCGGTGGGCGGTCCGGGCGGCGGCGACGACTTCGTCCTGGCCGATCCGTTCCACGGCGGGCGGCTGCTCGACCTGGCCGACGCGGCCAAGCTGGTGCACGCCGCCGGCCAGCGGTTCAGCACCGAACTGCTCACCCCGGCCCAGCCGTTGGACCTGGTGCTGCGGGTACTCGGGAACATCCGCAGCTGGGCCGCGGAGCGTCCCGAGCACGCCCGTACCCAGCTGTGGGCCACCGAGCTCGCCCTGCTGCTCCCCCGGCACCCGGCCCAGCTGCGCCTGGAACGCGCCGAACTCCTGGTCCGCACCGGCGACTTCCTGGCCGGCGCGGGCGAGATGGACGCCTACGCGCAGATCCTGGACGCCTTCGACCCGGACGCCGCCGCCCGGGCCCGCCAGGAGGCCAGGTCGGCCCGGCACCGGCTCAACTGACCTGCGGGAGAAGGGCTTCCGGGTCAGCGGAAGCGGTCAGAGCCAGCCCTTCTCACGGGCGACCCGGACTGCCTCGGTGCGGTTGCGGGCGGCGGTCTTCTGGATCGCCATCGACAGGTAGTTGCGCACGGTACCCTCCGACAGGTGCAGCCGCCTGGCGATGTCCGCGTTGACCGAGCCGTCGGCGGCCGCCGCCAGGACGTCGCGCTCGCGCCCGGTCAGCGGGTTGGCGCCCTCGGCCAGCGCGGCCGCGGCCAGCGTCGGGTCGATCACCCGCTCGCCGCGCAGCACCCGGCGGATCGCCTCGGCCAGTTCGGCCGCGGGCGCGTCCTTGACCAGGAAGGCGTCCGCGCCGGACTCCATCGCGCGGCGCAGGTAGCCCGGCCGGCCGAAGGTGGTGGCGATCACGATCTTGGTGGCGGGCCGCTGCCGGCGCAGCTCGGCGGCGGCCTCGATGCCGGTCATCCCGGGCATCTCGATGTCGAGCACGGCCACCTCGACCTCGTGCGCGACGGCCGCGGCCACCACCTCGTCGCCGCGGGACACCTGGGCGACCACGTCGATGTCACCCTCGAGCCCGAGCAGCGCGGCGAGCGCCTCCCGGACCATCCCCTGATCCTCCGCCAGCAGAACTCTGATCATTTCGGCAGACTATCGGCCGTGCCCGCCGCCACGGTGCGCAACGGCACCAGCGCCCGCAGCCTGAATCCCCTGCCCCGCTCCCCGGCACCGCTCTCCAGCCGGCCGCCGACCAGCTGCAGCCGCTCGCCGAGCCCCGAAAGCCCGTTCCCGGGACCGGACTTGCCGGGACCGCGGCCGTCGTCGGTGATCTCCAGGACGACGAAGCGCTCGCCGTCCCCCTCCCACACCTCGTCCAGCGTCACGGTGCAGCGGCTCGCCCCGGCGCCGTGCCGGACGATGTTGGTCACCGACTCGCGCAGCGCCCAGGCCAGTGCCCCCGCCTCCTCGGCGCCCAGCGCCGGATGGCCCTCGGCCACCGCCGGGGCCGCCTCCAGGGTGATCTGCGAGGTCGCCAGCGCCGTCCGGGCGGCGGCCAGTTCGACCGCCAGGGTGGGCCGCCGGAAACCGCTGACCGCCTCCCGGACGTCGATCAGCGACTGCCGGGCGACCTTCTCGATGTCGGCGACCTGGGTCCGCGCCTCCTCCTGCTTGTCCTGGTCCATGAAGCGGCCCGCCAGCTCGCTCTTGATGGTGATCAGCGAGAGCGAGTGCCCGAGCAGGTCGTGCAGGTCACGGGCGAGCCGCAGCCGCTCCTCGGAGGCCGCCAGATGGGCCACGGTCGCCCGCGCCTCCCGCAGCTCCTTCATCGTGGACACCAGCCGCTGCAGGCCGGTCATCGCCAGACCGCTGAGGAAGCAGGGCAGCAGGATCGCGAACAGGGTGTCGCCGTCGGCGTGCGTCAGCAGCGCGATCACCAGCGCCAGCACGGTCACGCCGGCCACCCCGCGCAGCGCCAGCGGGGTCGGCAGCACGACCGCCACACACACCGAGGCGTACGTGAACAGCGTCAGCCACGCCTGCCCCAGCGTGATCGAGGTCACCACCGCGATCACCAGCATCGCCGCGACCACCCCGTACTTGCCGGACCACTCGTCGGGCTTGGTGGTGCGGATCGCCACCAGCGCCAGGTACGAGGTGACGAAGGCCGCCAGCGCCACCGAGCCGGCCACCACGGCCGCGGTGCCGTGGCCGCCCCGGACGAGGTCCTGGACCGGGTAGACCAGGTAGACCATCCACAGCGACATCCAGCTGAGCTTGACCACCAGCTGGCGCCGGCCGTCCACCGGCGCCCCGGGCATGGTCGCGAACGCACCGCCGCCCCGCCCCTCCTCCCCGTGCTCGACGGGACGGTGGGACGGGATCGGCTTCGGCATGGTGGCCATCATGCCGCCTTGCTGTCCCTGCGGTACAGGACGGCCGCGGCGGCCACGAACACCACCAGGAACCCGGCCAGCCCCGCCACCGCCCCGGTGTCCAGCGACTGCCCGGGCCGGGTGAAGCCCGCCAGCTGGTTGTACAGGTACACCGGGTTGAACCGGGCGAAGGCCTTCAGCGAGTCGGAGACCGGGAACCAGGTGCCGCCGAACAGCGCCATCAGCATGTAGACGATCATCACCGCCGGCTGCACCGCGTCCGGCTCGGCCGCGTACCCGAGCGCCACGCCCAGCGCCGCGAAGACGAAGCTGCCGAGCCACAGCGCCAGCGCCAGCCCCAGCCACTGGGCGGCCGGCAGCCGGACGCCCTCGACCGCGCCGATCGCGAAGACCACCGCGATGGCCGGCAGCGTGGTCACCGCGCAGGAGGCGATCTTGCCCAGGGTGTACGCCCGCCCGGGCAGCGCGGTCAGCCGCAGCTGGCGGACCCAGCCGCTCTTGCGCTCCAGCGAGATCCGCTGGGCGGAGCCGGTCAGCACCGCCCCGACCGCGCCGAAGGTGGCCATCGAGACCATGAAGTACGACTTCGCCGGGACCCCGCCCGCCACCGTGCCGCCGCTGTAGGCGCTGATGAAGAAGACGTACAGCAGCGCCGGGTAGAGCAGCGTGAACATCAGGTACCGCTTGTTGCGCAGGGTGCGCAGGATCTCCAGCCGGATCAGGGTGGTCATCGCGCGCTCTCCTTCGCGAACTCGCTGCGCCCGGCGGCGTCGTGCTCGCCGGTGATGGCGGCGTCGTGCTCGCCGGTGATGGTCAGGAAGGCCTGCTCCAGGCCCAGGCCGGTGACCTCCAGGCCGCGCGGGTACAGCCCCGCCCGGTAGAGGGCGGCGACGTCGGCGTCCGCGTCGGTGGAGCGGATCCGCACCGTCCGCACGCCGTCCGGCCGGCCGGTCACGTCCAGGCTCACGGTGCCCGGCAGCGAGCGCAGCAGCCGCTCCTCGACCGGGCCGTCCGAGGGGTGCAGCTCGAACGCGATCCGGCGGGCGCCCGCCTTGGCCTTGATCTCGGCGGAGGTGCCGTCGGCGATCAGCCGCCCCTTGTGCAGCACCAGCACCCGGTCGGCGATGGAGTCCGCCTCCTCCAGGTAGTGGGTGGCGAACAGCACCGTGCGCCCGGCGTCCGCCTGGGCCCGCATGGTGGCCCAGAACGCCTGCCGCACCGAGACGTCCATCCCGGTGGTGGGCTCGTCCAGCACGATCAGGTCGTTGGCCCCGGCCACCGCCAGCGCGAACCGGACCCGCTGTTCCTGGCCGCCGGAGAGCCGGTCGACCCGGCGGCCGGCCAGTTCGGTGATGCCCGCATCGGCCAGCACCTGCTCCGGGCGGTGGCCGCGCGGGTGGATCGCGCAGGCGAAGGCCACCAGCTCGGCCACCTTGACGTCGTTCATCAGCCCGCCGCTCTGCAGCATCGCGCCGACCCGGCCGGCCTCGATCGCGGCCCGCGGCGGGCCGCCGAACAGCTCGACGCTGCCCCGGTCGGGCTCGCGCAGCCCGAGCAGCAGGTCGAGGCTGCTGGACTTGCCCGCCCCGTTCGGGCCGAGCAGCGCGACCGTCTCGCCGGGCCGCAGCACCAGGTCGAGCCCGCTGACCGCGTCGACCGTGCCGTAGCTCTTGCTGACGCCCCGGAAGGCGGCCACCTCGTCCGTGCCTGTCCTCGTCCTCATCCCACCCGCGTCCTCTCCACCGTGCTTGCGACCACTCCAGGGTCCCCGGCGGGGCGGGTGGCCCGGCAGTGTCCGCGCTCGTGCGTGCGGCATGACGGATGTCACGGGTACGGCCGGGACCCGGGCGGGTCCCGGCCGTGGGAGGGCGGCGGCCGGTCAGCCGGCCAGCGCGCTCCTGAGGAAGTCCACCTGGAGCAGCAGCAGGTTCTCGGCGACCTGCTCCTGCGGCGTCATGTGGGTGACCCCGGACAGCGGCAGCACGGTGTGCTGGCGCCCGGCGGCCAGCAGCGCCGAGGAGAGCCGCAGGGTGTGCGCGGCCACCACGTTGTCGTCGGCCAGGCCGTGCACGAGCATCAGCGGGCGCTCCAGCTTCGCCGCGTCCTCGATCAGCGAGTTGGACCGGTACACCTCGGGCCGCTCGCCCGGGTGGCCGAGGTAGCGCTCGGTGTAGTGGGTGTCGTACAGCTCCCAGTCCGTCACCGGCGCGCCCGAGACGGCCGCATGGAAGACGTCGGGACGGCGCAGTACCGCCAGCGCCGCCAGGTAGCCGCCGTACGACCAGCCGCGGATCGCCACCCGCCCGAGGTCGAGCGGGAACTCCTCGGCCAGCGCCTGCACCGCCGCCACCTGGTCGTCCAGGGTGACGGTGGCGACGTCGAAGGCGATCGCCTTCTCCCAGGCGGGGCTGCGCCCGGGGGTGCCGCGCCCGTCGGCGACCACCACGGCGAAGCCCTGGTCGGCGAACCACTGCGAGGTCAGGTGCGGGTTGTGCGCCCGGACCACCCGCTGGCCGTGCGGGCCGCCGTACGGGTCCATCAGGACCGGCAGCGGGCCGTCGCGTCCGGCGTCGTAGCCGGTGGGCAGGAACACCGCCGCCGGGATCCGCCGCTCGCCCGCGAAGCGGAACAGCGGCCGCGCGGTGAGCAGCGGCGTCTCGGCGTACGAGGCGATGGTGGCGAGCTCGGTGTCGCCGCGCAGCACCCGGACGGTGGTGCCGGGGCGCTCGGTGGAGGCGGTGGCGAGCACGGTCACGCCGCCGGCGTGCACGGCGCTGGCCGCGCCGTCGGCGCCCGCGACGAGCGGGCGCACACCGCCGGCGCCGGCCCGGAACAGGCCCTGCCAGCCGGGCGGCAGCTCCTGGTCGGCGGCCCCGGCCGAGGCGCTGAACAGCACCGACTCCTCGGTGACCGAGACGACCGAGCGCAGGTGCAGCGCGGCGTCGGTGACCGGCAGGTCGCCGACCAGCAGCGCCCGAACGCCGTCCTGGTCGGCGATCCGCACCAGCCGGCCGTCCGGGGTCCAGGCGGGGACGCCGGGGAACAGGTCGAGCCAGACCTCGTCCTGCTCCGCGACCAGCAGCTCGGAGGCGCCGGTCGCGGGGTCCACCGTGCGGATCTGCTGGCTGCGCTGGTCCCGGGCCTGGACCAGGAGCAGCGGCGGGCCGCCGGCCGACCAGTGCACCCGGGCGAGGTACGGGAAGGCCTCGCGGTCCCAGCCCACCTCGGTGCGGGTGCCGTCCAGGCCGACCAGCCAGAGGGTGACCTCGGCGTTGGCGGTGCCGGCGGCGGGGTACGCGACCTCGGCGGGGGTGCTGGCCGGGTTGGCCGGGTCGGCGATCCACCAGCGCCGGACGGGCGCGTCGTCGGCCCGGGCGACCAGCAGCCGGTCGCAGCCCGGGGACCACCAGAAGCCGCGGTCGCGGTCCATCTCCTCCTGCGCGATGAACTCGGCCTGGCCCCAGGTCACACCGGGCCGCTCGGGGGTGGCCAGCGCCCGGTCGCCGCTGCCGTCGGTCCGGGTGATCCGCAGCTCGCCTGCGGTGTTGGCGTACGCGACGTGGCTGCCGTCCGGCGCGGGGCGGGGGTCGAGCAGCGGGCCCGCGGCGGGCAGTTCGCGGGCGGTGCCGGCTGCCAGGTCGGCGGCGAACAGCCGTCCGGAGAGCGCGAAGGCGGCGAGCGCGGCGGCGCCGTCCAGGGCGTAGCCGACGATTCCGGCCGAGCCCTCGCGGCTGCGCTCGCGGCGGGCCTTCTCGGCGGCCGAGAGGTGCTCCTCGCCGCCGCCGAGCAGCGCGGCCGGGTCGGCCGCCACCCGCTCCTCACCGGTGGCGGTGTCCAGCGTCCAGAGCAGGTTGGCCCGGTCGGAGCCGGGGCCGGACCGGAGGAAGGCGACCCGGGAACCGTCGGGTGCGACGGTGAAGGAGCGGGGCGCGCCGACGGTGTAGCGCAGGGTGCGCGCGTACTGCCGGGGGAAGGTGTCCGCGGGGTTCTCGGTGGTCATGGCACCAGACCCTATGCGGTACGTCCCCGGTGATCACTCGTTCGGAGCAGCGCGCCGAAACCTCGGCGGGAGGGTGCCCGGCCCCGGCGCCACCGGGCCGAGCGCCCCGCCCGGGCGACTGCGCCACGCCCGGCGCGCCTCACGGAGCGTGATGCGGTGCTCACCGATCGGGTATGAGTTGTCCCATCGGCCCGGAGCCGGAACGTCCCGTTCCTCCCGGCACCGGGCCGGACGCAGGTCCCCGCAGGTCCCGACCGCCGCCCCGCCCGCGGGCGGCGCACCCGAGAAGGGGTGTGAGCCGCAATGGCTTTGTCCATCTCCGCCGCCGTCCTGATGCTCGTCATCGTCTGGCTGTTGATCCGCCGGTCCGGTCTGAAGCTCGCGCACGCGATCATCTGCTCGCTGCTCGGCTTCTACCTCGCGTCCAGCTCGATCGCGCCTTCGATCCAGCAGGTGACCAGCAACGTCGCAGGGATGATCAATGACCTGAAACTCTGACCCCGCCCCGCTCGATAGGCTGCCGGGCATGACCGCTGCCGACGACCAGCCGCTCCGGCGCCTGCTGCTGGTGCACGCCCACCCCGACGACGAGTCGATCGTCTCGGGTGCCACCATGGCGCGCTACGCCGCCGAGGGTGCCCGCGTCACGCTGGTGACCTGCACCCTCGGCGAGGGCGGTGAGGTGATCGGGCCCGAGCTGGCCCACCTCACCGCCGACCGGGACGACTCCCTCGGCGAGTACCGGATCGGCGAGCTGGCCGCGGCGATGGCCGAGCTCGGCGTCACCGACTTCCGCTTCCTCGGCGGCCCGGGCCGCTACCGCGACTCCGGGATGATGGGGGTCGCCGAGAACGACGTCCCCGGCTGCTTCTGGCGGGCCGAGGTCGACGAGGCCGCCGGCCGGCTGGCCGCGGTGGTCCGCGAGGTCCGCCCGCAGGTGCTGGTCACCTACGACGAGAACGGCGGCTACGGCCACCCGGACCACATCCAGGCCCACCGGGTCGCGCTGCGCGCCCACGAGCTGGCGGCCGACCCGGAGTTCCGGCCCGGGCTCGGCCCGGCCTGGCGGATCGCCAAGGTCTACTACTGCCGGATGCCCCGCTCGGTGATCGAGCAGGGCCTGCGGGAGACCGCCGCCAAGGCGCCCTTCCCCGGGGTCGCCGGGCCCGCGGACGTCCCGGGCGTGGTGGACGACGCGGTGGTGACCACCGTGCTGGACGGGACGGCGTACGCGGGCGCGAAGGCCGCCGCGATGCGGGCGCACGCCACCCAGATCACCGTCGACGGCCCGTTCTTCGCCCTCAGCAACGGCCTCGGCCAGCCGCTGATCGCGACCGAGTACTACCAGCTGGCGCGCGGTGAGGCCGGGCCGGGCCGGCCCGAGACCGACCTGTTCGCCGGCCTCGACCTGGAGGAGCTGCGGTGATCAGGCGTTTCGTACGGGCCCTGCTCGGGAGCCGGGCCGAGCGGCTGGCCGAGCCGCAGCCGCCGCGGGGCGGACGGATCGCCCTCTACCTGCTGTTCTTCGTCCTGGGCGCCCTGGTGTCGCTGTGCGGAGCATTTGTGCAGGCATTGTGGGCGCCCGCCGGGCTGCTGCTGGCGCTGGCCGGCACTCTCGCGGTCTTCTACGCGGGCCTGCGGGTGACCGGGACGAAGCTGGGCGCGGGCATCCCGCTGGCGGGCTGGTTCGCGGTACTGCTGGTCCTGATGACTCCCCGCCCGGAGGGGGATCTGGTCATCTCCACCGCGGTGACCTCCTATCTCTACCTGTTCTTCGGCTCGGTCGGCGGTGTGGTCTGCGCGACCCTGCCGACCTCGTCGGGGTACGGCTTCGGGGTGCCCCCGGTGGAGCGGCGACAGCCGGTCAGAACGCCCCGGCCGTAGTCCCATACCGGAGCATTCGGGCGTATCGGGTTCATTCCGATCCAGGTCGCCGGGGATCGCTTCCCAGTAAGGTGGTGCCGCACGGCGGCCCCGGTGGCCTCGGGAGCAGGGCGGAAAGGTACCTTCGAGCTCATTCCTGCGGTGGCCGAGCGCCGCTGCCGCAGCCAACACGTGAAGAAGCTGGTGTCGGAGGGGTCACTCCACTCCATCGCGCGGCGGCAGTCGCCGTTCGGCAGGGCGGACACCCCACAACCCGCGATCGGCGCCCCGGCCCGAGCGCGAACCCGGAGCAGAGCAGCATTGAGCAGCCGCGAATCTGACAGCGCCAACCCGCAGCCCCGTCGCCCGGGCCCGGACGCCTACCCGTCGGGCACCCCGCCGTACGGCGTCGGGGTTCCCGGCGGCTTCGGTGCCGACCAGTTCGGTCCGCCCGGGCGGAGCGCCGCCGCGGCCGAGGTCCCGGCCGACGACGACGTTCCGAAGACCGAGACCACGCTGACCACCCGGGTGCGGATCAACATCCCCGGTTCCCGGCCGATCCCCCCGGTCGTGGTGCGCTCGCCCATGAAGAACGAGGACTCCCCTGCCGAGCCGCCCGCGGGCCCGCCCGGGCCCCGGCACCGCTCCGACGCGGGCGGATCGCCGGTGCTCGGTGTGATGGACCAGGGCGCCCGGTCCGCTCCCCCGGCCAACCTGCCGCCCGAGTGGCAGGACGGCCCGCAGGCCCCTGCCGCGGCCGCTCCGGCCCCCGCCCCGGCGGCCAGCGAGTCCGAGTCGACCGGTGAGTGGTTCAGGCCCCGGCAGAAGGGCCGTCAGGAGCCCGCCGCGCCGGTGCCGGCGGGTGCGGGTGCGCCCGCCCAGGCCGCGGGCCGTCCGCAGGCCGGTGCCGCGCCGGGTGC
>NZ_JAIZ01000257.1 GCF_000710465.2 Kitasatospora sp. MBT63
GAACAGCCGGAACAGGCGGGACGCGATGGACGGCGGGGCGAGGTCGGACTGCAGCGTGACGGGCACCTCGACCCGGCCGTCGCCCTCGCCCGCCGAGACGGTTCCGACCTGGGTGCCGGCCTTGGCGGTGTGGCCGAGTTTGGCGGCGTCCAGGGTGACCTTGGCGGTGATGCCCGACCAGCCGGCCACCGTCAGGTCCTTGGCGGCGACCACCGGGACCTTGCCGCCGAGGCCGTCGTCGACGTGGCCGACGACGTCGCCCTGCTTGGCGAGGGTCTGGCCGGCCAGGCCGTTCTGCGCGGCAGTGATGATCTTCATGCTGATCGGCTGGGCGGCCTTGACCAGGCTGGGCTCCTCCTTGGTGGCGGGCTGGCCGAGGGTGACGCCCAGGATCATCCGCTTGACGCCGCCGACGTCCTTGACGGCCGCCCACATCAGGCAGGAGCCCGCCGGGGTGGAGGAGCCGGTCTTCACGCCGATGACCCCGTTCTTCGGCGAGAGGATCTCGTTGGTGTTGAAGACCCGCTGGCCGTTGAACTTGGTGTCGGGCTCCGCGACGATCTGCCGGAAGATGTCGATCTTCATGACCTGCTCGGCGAGCTTCAGCTGGTCCTTCGCCGTGCTCTTGGTGTCGTTGTTGTAGCCGGCCGGGTCCGCGTAGGTGGTGTTGGCCATGCCGAGCTGGGCGGCCTGGTCGTTCATCTTCTTGACGAAGGCCTCCTCGGAACCCGAGTCCCAGCGCGCCAGCAGCCGGGCCACGTTGTTGGCCGAGGGCAGCATCAGCATCTCCAGCGCCTCGTACTGGTTGAGCTGCTGGCCCTCGGTCAGGGTCACCTTGGACTGGTCGGCGTCGTTGGACTCCTGGGCCGCCTGCTTGTCGACGGTGATGACCGGCCCGGTCTCCCCCTTCTTCAGGGGGTGCGCCTGGAGGATGAGGAAGGCGTTCATCACCTTGGTGACGCTGGCGATCGGCGCCGGGGTGTCCGGGCCGGAGCTGCCGAGGCTGCCCACGCCGACCACCTCGGCCGCGGCCTGGCCCTTGGCGGGCCAGGGGACGTTCAGCTGGTCGCCGGTGAAGGTGAAGCTGTTCGCGAGGCCCAGCTTGGCCTTGGGGGCCGGCAGCGGCCGCAGCAGCTGACCGATCACCAGGGCGCCGAGCACCACGGCGGCGAAGACCGTCCAGATGGTGGCGCGCTTGACCGCCCGCTGGAACGGCGTGACCGGGCGGCGGCTGAGGGCGGCCAGCACCTCCATCGCCTCGACGGTGTTCTCCGGGCCGGGCGCCGGCTGCGGGGCCGGCCGGGGTGCGGGCCCGGAAGGGAACGACGGCGGGGCCGTGGGCGGCGGCGGGGACACGGGCGGTGCCCCCGCCGCGGCGGCGGCCGGGACCGGGGTGCGG
>NZ_JAIZ01000258.1 GCF_000710465.2 Kitasatospora sp. MBT63
GTGTGCCTGGCTCTGCAGGGTCATCAGGGTGGCGAGTGCGTGGCGCGGTGTCATGGGGTTGTCCAGGCAGGCGCGGTACAGGGCGGCGGCGCGCCCGGTGTCGCCGTACAGGGTGCGGTAGAGCTCGGCCGCCCGGTACTGGGCGTACGGGTGCCCGCCGTCGGCGGCCGTCAGCAGCAGCTCCAGGGCGTGGTCCGCGGGTGTGCGGGTGACGGGCAGCTGGCGCTCGAGGTAGAGGTCGGCGAGGGCGAGCATGGCTTCGGGTTCGCCGAGGGACGCGGCGGCGCGGTACCAGTGGGCGGCGTCGTCGAGCGAGGGGGCGATGCCGGCCGGCGGGCAGCCGTGGTGGGAGAGGGTCGCCAGGTAGTAGGCGGCCCGGGGGGATCCGGGGCTCTGCCGCAGCCAGGGCACGGCGTCCGCGTACTGTCCCTGGACGTAGCGGACGTGGCCGAGGAGTTCGACGGCGGCTGGATGGCCGGTGGCCGCGGCGGTCTCCAGGAAGAAGGTGGTCGCGGGGCGGTGCGGGTCGCTGTTCCAGCAGTGCAGCGCGATCCGGTAGTACTCCTCGGCGGTGGTGGGTTCGTGGCCGTCCGCGGTGAAGTTGATCCCCTGCCAGAGCACCACTGCAGTTCCTCCCCGGGCCGGGCGCCGCTCACATTCACCACGCGATCCTGGCACGCCCGGCCCCGGTTGCCCAGGGCGGGGCCGGGCCGGGCGGTCAGGCTCCGGCGGTCGCCCGGGAGACGTCCCGCAGCAGCGGGAGCAGCTGGTTCTCGCCGGCGGTCAGCGGGCGGGCCAGTGTCCAGTTGGCCATCACGGTGCGGCGTTCGGGGGCCGGACTGACACCGAGTTCGGCCAGCACGCCGTGCCGGAGCTCGAAGCGGACGGACCGGCGCGGTACCAGCCCGACGCCGAGGCCGATCCGGACGGCCTCCTTGACGCCCTCGGTGCCCCACAGGTCGAGGGTCGGGGCGCCGGACAGTTCCCAGCAGTGCAGCAGGTCCTTCAGCTGACGGCGGGTCTGGGAGCCGCATTCGCGCAGCAGGAAGGTCTCGCCGGCCAGGTCGGCGGGGGCGATCCGCCGTCCGGCGAGCGGGTGGTCGGCGGGGCAGACCAGCAGCATGTCGTCGCCGGCGAGCCGTTCGGAGCGGTACCGGCCCGGGGGCAGCGGGCTGCCGCTGAGGCCGACGCCGGTGCGGCCCTCCTCCAGTGCCTCGGCGAGCTGGTCGGCGGTGCTGACGGCAAGGCTGAGCTGCGCGTCGGGTTCCCGGCGGCGCAGTTCCTGGAGCAGGGCGGGCAGCAGGTGGTGGCCGATGGTGCTGGTGCTGCCGATGACCAGGGGTTCGCGGCGCAGCAGTGCCGCCGCGTGGACGGCTTCGACGGCCTGGTCGGCGAGGGCGAGGACCTCCTTGCTCTGGGCCAGCAGGACCTCGCCGGCCAGGGTGGGGCGGATCTTCGGGCCTGAGCGGTCGACCAGCTGGGTGCGCAGGGCTATTTCGAGGTTCTGAACCTGTTTCGACACGGAGGACTGGCTCAGGAACAGGACCTGGCCCGCCGCCGAGAATCCCTCGCATTCGATGACCTGTGCGAAAATCGCCAGTTGATTGAGGTTGAGTCGCATCGTGGCCTCGCTCGCGTCCGGACGGTGTGGGACACAGGGGTCCGGCTCGGTGCCGCACTGAACCGGCCGGTAGGGCAATGTACCCTGCGCCCGGCTCCGGGTCACAGTGCTGGTCTACCTGCGGTGTTGCCGGTCCGGGCGGTGGGTCGGGCGCGGGGCCGTCCACCCCCGCTGCTACGTGCGCCGACGGTCGGCCGGTTACGGGCCGGACCCCGCCCGCGGGATGCCACCGACACCTCGCGAATGGCAAAGGATTCGCAAAGCAGCGGGACGAAACCTCAGATCGGCCCTCTTTCTCTGGTGACCGGCCCGCCCGCGGCCGGCAGTTCCCAGGGAGGTATTCCGGTGCACCCTTGCCCCGGCGGTCGACCGTCCGCGCAATCCCCGTCCGCCGTCCCCGACCGGCCCGCCCCGGGCCGGCCC
>NZ_JAIZ01000259.1 GCF_000710465.2 Kitasatospora sp. MBT63
GGGCCGGGGGCGGCGGGGCCAGGGGCAGGTACGGCCGGTGCGGCGGCGGGGCGGCAGAAGCCCCCGAGGTGCATCGGTCGGCCGCCGGCGCGGTAGACCGACGGTTGCCCGCAGCGCACGCAGGGTGCCGGTTCCGCCATCACCGGCGCGCCGCTGCTGCTGTGGTCGAGTGCCACCGGGTGTGACGCGTCGGCGGGTTCGGGCTGCCGGTCGGGACCGGTGGTGGGTGCCTGCGGCGCCACCGGCTGCGGCGTGCTCCCGGCCGCCCGGGCGAGCCGGTCGGCGATGCCTTCGAGCAGTTTCGCGTAGGCGGCGCGGCCCTCGCCCTGCGGGTCGCGCTGCCCGGACTCCCAGGCGGCGAACGTGCCGGCCGACACGGCGAGGGCCTTGGCGGTCTCGGCCTTCGTGAGGCCGTACGCGGTCCTCAACCACACCCGCTCGGCAGGCTCGGGCAGCGGCGCGGCGCGGCGCGGTCCGGCGTTCAGCAGCGCGTCCACCGGGTCCACCGGATCCGGGAGGCCGGGCGTCGTTGCGGTCATGCTCGTCTTCCCTCGCTCGCTCGACGGTGTTCTCAGGCCGCCCGGTACTGGCCGCGCCGGACCCGTACGACGCGGCCGGCCTTGAGCAGGCCGTCGAGGTAGACGGAGGCACCGTTGCTGTTCGTCCTCCTGCCCGCCGCGGTCAGCGCCTGCGCGATCTCGCCCAGGCCCATCGGCCGTTCGGACGACTGCAGGACCTTGACGATCGCCTCGGCCTTCGTCAGGTCCTTGATCTCCCGCTGCTGCATGACCGGTGCCTCGACGAGCCGCCTGAGTGCGTCGCGCTGGGCCCTCAGCCCCTCGATGCGCACGCCCAGCAGGTCCCGCTCCCGCTCCGCCTCGTGGAGCTCCCTCTCCACCCGCCCGAGATCATCGCCGTAAGAAGTCACAAGAGAAGCATAGCGACATCGATCTAGGAACCTAGAGATTCTTAATAAAGCATTCCTCGGGCGACTCCGGGACCGCCGACGGCGCAGGTCAGAGAGTCTCGCCGGCGCAGGACCCGTGGGCGCCGCAGGCGTAGCAGGTGTACCTCATGCATCCGGTGCACAGTCCGATGTTCTCCAGCCGGTACCGGTCCCCACAGCCGTCGCACACCGCGCGTTCCCGCAGCATGGCATTCCAGCCGGCATCGCCCCCGATGGAGTCGTAGGAGGCGGCGACGAACGTCGGGCCCCTCACCCTCGGCAGGAGCCGCCCGGGGCGCCAGGGCCTCGGTGCACCACGTGACGGTCTGAGCGGTGAGATCGTTGATCGAGTGGGCGATCTCCGTTCGGACTCGGTCCGGGCTGAGGAACACCGCCTTGAACGGCCACGGTCCCTCCAGATGACCCGCGTGCTCCTCGGTGTCGTCGGTCAGTACGGCCAGACGTCCGCCCCCGAGGGCGACGACCCAGTAAGCTCCACCGCTCTCCGGATCGTGGAACACCTGTATCCGGGCCGCGTCGATACCCGCCCCCAGCAAGGCGCCGACGACACCGTACCGGTGGGCGATGCCGGTGGGATCCCACACCTCACTCCACGCCACGCTGGTGGCCGTGGGCGGCACCTGCGCCGATCGGGCGAGACCCGGTTCGGGACGGTCGGCGGCCTCCCCCTCGTACATGCGGACGGACCTCCTTCATGGTGCGGTGGCACCGGGCCGCGACCTTGCCGTACGGACTGTCGGGGTGACGTCTGACGACACAAAAGTTACCGGTCGGTTACCTTGCGACCGAGACCGAGACCGCGGCAGCCGAAGCGGACGGCGGCCGGGGCACCGATGTCTGCCCCGATCCTCCGGTCCGGCGTCCCTACGCGCCACGCCCTGGGGCAGGGCGTGGCGCGCGGCGCCCGACATCATTCCTGGTACCGGGTCGTTCCTGAGCCCGGTTCGGGGATCGAGCGGGCCGGGCGCATCCAGGCGAGCGGCCTCGCAGGGCGTACAGAAAGGGCCCGTTGCAGATGTCTCCCCGCACGTGGATCAAGGCCGTCCGGCGCGGACTCCGGCTCCGCCGTCTGCGACGCCGGCCTCGTACGGGGCTGCGCCGGCTCATACCGACCTGGCGGATGATCCTGCTGATCGTGGCGCTCGCCGCCTTGGTGCCCGGGTGCGCGGTCGCCGTCGGCATCTCCGTGGTGCGCATTCCCGACGCCCACGCGGCCGCCACCGCCCAGAGCAACACCTGGCTGTACCGCGACGGCACGCTGCTCGCCCGCACCGGTGACACCAACCGGCAGAACGTCCCGCTGGACGAGATCTCCGTCCCCGCCCGGCACGCGACCCTCGCGGCCGAGGACCGGAGTTTCTACGAGGAGGGCGCGCTCAATACCAAGGGCATCCTGAGGTCCGTCGTGAACGCGGCCAGGGGCAAGGGGGCGCAGGGTGGTTCGACGATCACCCAGCAGTACGTCAAGAACACCTATCTCACCCAGGACCAGAGCATCAGCCGCAAGGTGAAGGAGATGTTCATCGCGATCCGGGTCGACGCCGTCGAGACCAAGGACGAGGTGCTGGCCGGCTATCTCAACACCTGCTACTACGGCCGCGGGGCGTACGGCATCAAGGCCGCCGCCCAGGCGTACTTCGGCGTGGACCCCGGCCGGCTCGACGCCGCCCAGGGCGCCTACCTGGCCACGCTCCTGAACGCCCCCGCCACCTTCGACGTGTCCACCGCCACTCCGCAGGGGCACCGCAACGCCGTCGCCCGCTGGAACTACGTGCTGGACGGCATGGTCAAAGAGGGCTGGCTGGCCGCCGACCAACGGGCCGGGCTCGGCTTTCCGACGGTCCTGGAGCCCAGGAAACCCTCCGGTCTCTCGGGTCAGACGGGTTACCTGGTCGGCGAGGCCACCGAGTACCTCACCTCGCACGAGATCCTCACCGACGCCCAACTCGCCCACGGCGGCTACACCATCACCCTGTCCGTGGATCCCGTCCGCCAGCAGCAGCTCCAGGACGCCGTCCGCACCCAGCTCACCGACCAGCTCACGCCGTCCACCCGGCCCGCGGACGCCGCCGTCCAGGCGGGCGCCGCATCGGTGGACCCGGGCACCGGTGCCGTCCTCGCCCTGTACGGGGGGCAGGACGCGACCGAGCACTGGGTGGACAACGCCACCCGCCGGGACTACCAGGCCGGATCCACCTTCAAGGCGATAACGCTGGCCGCGGCCCTGAACAGCGGGGCAAAGACCCAGGGCGGCACCCCGATCACCCCCGACACCGTGTACGACGGCACCAGTCGGCGCCCGGTCCAGGGCGGAAAGGGCGTCCCGTACGCCCCGCCCAATGAGGGCGATCGCAACTGGGGCCGGATCACCCTGCAGCAGGCGACCGACTGGTCGGTCAACTCCGTGTTCGCCCAGGTCGCCCAGGACACCGGTCTGGCCCGGGTCCGGGACACCGCCGTCGCGCTCGGTCTGCCCTCCGGCACCCCCGGACTGGCGGCGAACCCCGCGATCACGCTCGGCGTCGCCACCCCCTCCGCCCTGGACATGGCGGGCGTCTACGCGACCCTGGACAACGACGGTCTGCAGACCGATCCCTGGATCGTGCAGGCGCTGCAGCACGAGGGCGAACCGGTCGCCCTGCCCGAACACCACCAGGCGCAGGCCGTCACCACGGAGACCGCCCGCGCCACCACCGACATGCTGCGCGGAGTGATCGCCGACCCCGGCGGAACCGGCAACCGGGCCCAGATCGACCGCCCGGCCGCCGGCAAGACCGGCACCACCGACAATTCCCGCTCGGTCTGGTTCGTCGGCTACACCCCCGAACTGGTGACCGCGGTGGCCCTGTTCGGCCAGGACCCGGCAACCGGCAAGCAGGTCGCCCTCGACGGCGTCGGCGGCACCGGCCAGGCCGCGGGCGGCCGCTTCCCGGCCCAGATCTGGGCCGCCTACGCCAAGGCCGCGCTGGCCGGCACGCCGGTCACCGACTTCGCGCAACCGGCCGACCGTCCCGCGCCGAAGGCCCCCGCCACCACACCGTCCACTCCTCGGCCGAGCCCAACCCGCAAGCCGACCCCGTCCCCCACACCCGCCACTCCGGCCGCGCCCACCGCCGTCCCCTCTCCGAGCACGGCCTTCGACCCGCCGTCCGACCCGGCCGAACAATCCCCCACCCGCGGTTCCACCACGGGCCGCGGCGCCACGACTCCCCGTTCGAGCGACACCCCGACCGACGACAGCACCACCACCGACACCACCGGGAACCCGGTCGTACCGGGTCGCCGGACATCCTGAGCCGCCGACGGGAGGGCGTGTCCGTCATCCCTCGTCCGTTCCGCCCGGCCAACGGCCCGGGCACCGAGCCGTCTGGGCTTCCACACCACGGTCGCCAGGTGGGAGACACAATGCACCGCCGTCTGAACGCCCCGTCCGGTACTCACGGCCGTCCCCCTGCCGACGGTGCCGATGTCCTGCCGATCGATCCCGACACGGCCGTCCCGCTGCCCGCAGAACCAGCCGGAGTGCAGCGCCCCGCCCGGCCGCGCCAGTGCGACGTCGTCGCGGTCGTCGCCGTGGGCGGCGGAGTGGGCAGCATCGCCCGTTACACCCTCGCCCGGGCCTGGCCCACCCCTGTCGGTGGCTTTCCGTGGGCGACCTTCACCACCAACATCACCGGCAGCCTGCTGCTCGGCGTCCTGATGGTCCACGTGCTGGAGGTCCGGCCGCCGAACCGCTACGCCCGGCCGTTCCTCGGCGTCGGCCTCCTCGGCGGGTTCACCACCTTCTCCACGTACGCCGTCGAGCTGCGCGACCTGCTCGCCCGCGGGCACCTCGCCGTCGCCGACGCCTACGCGCTCACCAGCCTCGTCGTCGGTCTCGCCGCCGCGTGGACCGGCATCGCCGCCACCCGCCGCCTCGCCCGCCCGCCCGTGTCCGGTGGCCCACAGCGGCGGGCCGAAGCCGACCGTACGGCCACCACCCGTCCCCCCTCGGAAGCAAACCGGTGATGGGCCCACTGCTCCACCACCCCGTGTCCACCGGTCCCCGGGGGAACACCTGATGGCCTTGCTCATCGTCTTCCTCGGCGGCATGGTCGGCGCGCCGCTGCGCTACCTCACCGACAAGGCCGTCCAGGCCCGCCACGACAGCGTCTTCCCCTGGGGCACCCTCACCGTCAACGTCTGCGGCGCGTTCGTCCTCGGTGCCCTCACCGGTGCCGCCCATGCCCACGGCCTGCCCCACAACGCCATGCTGCTGCTCGGCACCGGCGTCTGCGGCGCCCTCACCACCTTCAGCACCGTCACCTTCGAAACCGTCCGGCTCCTCGAGGGTGGCTCCCTCACCGAAGCCGGACTCAACGCCCTCGGCAGCCTGGCATCGGGCCTGGCCGCCGCAGCCGCCGGCCACGCGCTGCTCACCGCCCTGTGAGAGTGCTGGACGGCTGCGGCCCGCAGTACGGGCGGCGCGGCACGGCACCCGCCTCGTGGCCGGTGGCCGATGGCCGATGGCCGATGGCCGATGGCCGATGCGAGAATCCCGGACGGTAACAGGTACCGGACCGAGCGGAGATGTGTGCCATGACGAAACGTCACGCGGTGGTGGTCGGTGCCGGAATAGGCGGCCTCACCGCCGCCGTCGCACTGCACCGCCGCGACTGGCACGTCACCGTCTGCGAACGCGCCCCCGAACCCCCCGCCACCGGCGCCGGCATCGGGCTCGCCCCCAACGCCCTGCGCGCGCTCGACACCATCGGCGTCGACGCCGCCCACGCCGCGGGCCGTGCCGTACCCGCCACCATGGGTCTACGCCGCGCCGACGGCAGGTGGCTCACCCGGGCCGACACCGCCGACCTGACGGCCCGCTACGGCGTGCCCCCGATCGCCGTCCCGCGCCCGGCCCTCACCGGCGCCCTCGCCTCCGCACTGCCGCCGGAAGCCCTTCGCTACGGCACCGCCGTGACGGCCGTTGACGGCTCCTCAGGCAACCCGATCGTCCGGACGGCCGTCGGCCGGGACCTTCCGGCGGACCTCGTCGTCGCCGCCGACGGCATCCACAGCCCGCTGCGCCGCGCGCACTTCCCCGCCCACCCGGGTCTGCACTACATCGGCGAGACCGCCTGGCGGGCCGTCGTCGACGCCCCGCACCTGCGGATCGCGGCCATGAGCGAGACCTGGGGGCGGGGCCAACGATTCGGTGTGACGCCGCTCTCCGACGGCCGGCTGTACCTCTACGCCACCGCGGTCGTCCCGGCCGGCACCCGGTCGGCCGACCCGCGTGCCGAACTCCGGCGTCGCTTCGGTTCCTGGCACGACCCGATCCCGGCCCTGCTGGATCACATCGACCGACTCTCCCCCACGGACGTCCTCCAGAACGACCTCCACGACCTGGCCGCCCCGCTCCCGCGCCTGCACCACGGCCGGATCGCCTGGCTCGGCGACGCCGCCCACGCCATGGCGCCCAACCTCGGCCAGGGCGGCTGCCAGGCCATCGAGGACGCGGTGGTCCTCGCCCACCTGCTGCCCGCCGGAGACGGTGGCGGCGGCTCGGACGCGGTCCCGGCCGCTCTGGCCGCGTACAGCGCCGCCCGCCGCAACCGGACCGACGCGGTGCGTGTCCGTGGCCGCCGGGTCGGCCGCCTGGGAGCCATCCGCAACCCGCTCGCGGCGGCGGCCCGCGACCTCGCCGTCCGTGCCACCCCTGCCCGGCTGGCCCTGCGCGGTATGGACGATCTCTTCAACGGCTTTCGTCTGCCCCGGTAGCAGGGCCTCGGCCCGGTCCGTCCCCCGCCCGCGTCCCGCTGCCCGGTGCCGGGCGCGTGGACCGGGCGGCCGGCCCGCTCCGATGGGGAGTCACCGCGGGCCGGCCACCAGGCGGTGGCCGATTGCCACCCGCTTCGCCCCGCTTCCCAGTGCGACGAAGCCCGGCCTCAAGGAGAGCACGCCGTCGAGCAGCCGCCTCGGACCGTCAGGTCAACCGCCGGTGCCGCACGGTCTGCCCGAAGGGCCTCGCACCGGAGCTTGCGGCTACAACCGCTGCTCCGGAGCGGGGACGGCCGTCGCCGCTCCGATGCTCCCGGTCACCAGCGCATACGCGTGGGCCAACTCCAGCAGGGCGCGGTGATTCTGTCCGCCGTACCGGCCCAGCGCACGGATCTCCGCGCTGATCGCCTTCAGCAACTCGGTGCGTGCTTCGGCCTCCGCCGAAATGATCGAAGGCTCGTTCGACTCCATCTCGTCTCCCTCGCGCCGTCCGCCGGGCCGCCCGGGCGCCGACCGCCGCAGCCACCCCGCCCACTCCCATACTGCAACCCCTCCGACCCCCGTGCTTGCCCCGGCAACACCGCCCGCCGGCTGGGACGACCGCGCGGCGCGCCGCCGCCGGCCCGGCTCCGAAACCGCGGCAGCAGCGGCAGCGGAAGCCACCCGGCCTTCCTTGCCGCCCACCCCATGGTGAACATCCGTCCGCCCCGAGGTCGGCCTAGAAGACCATTCCCGGAGGCTGAGCCGGAGTCGAGACTTGACAGCCCCATCCGGCCGGCGCCGGGCCGTCCGCCAGGGGGACCACCGTCACGAGATTCTCCGGGATCAGCATTCGAGAGGCTTGAACAATGCCGTCCAGATTCTTCGTCATCACCACCGCCGCGATCAGCCTCGCAGGCGCCGCCGGATCCATGACGGTCGCGACTCAGAGCAGCTACGCAAACGACCGGAAGTCGCCGGCATTCAGCGACGGAAGTTTCGAGACCCCCCAGATATCCCAGCAGATCAAAACCTTTCGCAGCACGGAATCCGATAACAACACCATCGGGCCGTGGAAGGTCACCGTGAAGACGGTCGACCTGGTTCGCGGCTGGCAGACGGCAGACGGCAGCCAGATCCTCGATCTCAACGGCACCAATGCGACCGATCTCAACATCACCCAGCCCGGCGCCGTGGAGCAGACATTCGCCACGAAGAAGGGGGAGATGTACAAGCTGACCTTCTCCCTGGCCGGCAATCCTCAGCGAGGCCCTGCCGTGAAGACCGGCGAAGTGAAAATCAACGGGCAGAAGGTCCAGGACTTCTCCGTCGATGTGACCGGGAAGACCGTGAACGATCTCGGCTGGAAGCAACAGCAGGTCACCTTCATCGCTGCGGACAAGTCCACGACGTTGACTTTCGCCAGCACCACGGGAGACCCTTCCAACCCGTCGCCCAGTGGCCCGCTCATCGACAACGTCAAGGTCGAAACCTTCCGACTGCACAAGTAGCCGGCAGCGGCGATGCGCACAGCCCCACGCCCCGGAGCGTGGGGCCTGACCGCGCTACCGCGACGGCACGCTCCGCCGGGCCAGGGCGTCCGTCCGGTCGCCGAGCACTCCGCCGACGACCGGGATCCGGCGCAGCGTGTGGGCGTCGGCGATGTGGTCACTGGAGATCATGACCTGCGGCCAGCCGAGTCCCGCGATCGTCGCGATGGAGGTGCCGAAGGCGATACCGTCCACTGCGCTCATGACGGCGGCGCACGAGCACATCGGGCAGGGCTCCACGGTGCTCACCAGCACCAGACCGCGCAGGTCGGACCGCTCGCGCAGGGCCAGCCACATGACGTTCATCTCGGCGTGCGCCAAGGGTCCGTCCTCGGCGCAGGTGTTGGCCGCCGAGAAGGCCACGATGTTCCCGGCGACGTCGAGCAGCACGGCGCCGAAGGGTGTCGCGCCGTCCGTCTCCACCGTCGCGAGCGCCTCCGCCATGGCCTGCTCGAGCGCGGGGGTCTCCGGAAAGACACGTGCTTCCTTCATCAGGTTCTCCTGGCTGCGAGGAGGGCGGTCCGGCGGGGGCCTTCCGGCCGGGGCTTCCGGGCGACACACAGCCAAGCTAGGCCCAAAGCCCCGTGAGACGCCTGCCGACGGTCCCCCTGCTCCCGGAATGTTCTCAGGGTGCACCGTGTACCGGGCGTTGGTGGCTTCCGGGTGGTGGCTGCGGGCCTCCGCGCGCTCTGTCGGCCGAATGCGCGGGGCGCGACGATAAACGGGCCCGTTCCGCCCGGGGATGCCGTCGGCTGCCGTGGAGATGTGGCGCGGCACCGGGGGTTGTTGGCTGGTGCGGACAGGTACGCCGCTGCTGAGCGAAGGGAACGAGTATGGCTGTGGTGATGTCGATGCGCTGGTCCGGGGTCACGCCGGAGCAGTACGACGTGGTGCGGGACGCGGTGGACTGGGAGCAGGTCCCGGCGGCCGGCGGGCAGGTCCATGTGGCCTGGTTCGACGCGCAGGGCCTGCATGTGACGGACGTATGGGAGTCCCAGCAGGCATTCGAGGCCTTCCTCGCCGAGCGGCTGTCGCCGGCGGTCGAGAAGGCGGGGATCACCGGTGCCCCCGAGACCTCGTTCGCGCCGCTCCACCGGCGGTTCGTCGCGCCCGGGGTCAGCGGCGCCGAGTAGCCGCTCAGCGGGGGATGGTGGCCCGGGCTCCGTCCGGGCCACCGACGGCCCGGCCGCACCAGCACGTTCAGACGCCGCCGACCGCGCCCCACACACCCAGAGCCCTGCCGCGGCGCTCGGCGGGAAAGAGGTGGACGATCAGCGACATGGTCTGGGGCGCGGTCAGCGCGGCGGAGGCCCCCTGGGCAGCGCGGGCCGTGATCAGCGCCGGGGCGTCGGGGCCAGGGCGCATGCCAGCGACGCCGCGGTGAAACCGGCCAGGCCGATGAGGAAGATCCGCTTGGGGCCGTAGCGGTCGCCGAGTCGGCCCGCGAGGATGAGGGGGACGGCGTAGCAGAGGGCGTAGGCGCTGTTGACCCACACGGCGTCGTTGAGCGAGGCCCCGAGGGATGCCCGGATGTCGGGAACGGCCACGTTCACGACCGTGGCATCCAGACAGATCATGAAGAAGCTGACGCACAGCACGTACAGTGCCGTCCGGGGGTCTGCGGGCAGGCCGGCGGCGGAGAGATGACGAAGCTGACGTGGCAATGTCGGTCGTGTCCTTCAACATGCGACGCCCGCGCCGCACACGGTGGCGCGGGAAGCCGCGGGGGGTCGTACGCGACGCCCGGCCTTCAGAGGGACCCCCGACCGTCCCACGCCCGACGCCGTGAACGGCTGCCTTCCAGGACCGTCCACCGGCCACCACGACCTGCCCGCACTGTTGCCCCGAGTCCACACCGGAAGAGGGCCGGGCGGTGACACCTCTACGCCGTTGCCTCCTCGCGTATGTGGTTTTCCGTCAGGTCTCATCGGCGCTCCCCCTGCCTTGACCAGGCGGTCAAGTGGCACGTCGCGGAGCTGGGCCCGTTCTCCGACGAGCCGGTGGACGCCCATCTGCTGTTCGGCTGGCTGGGTGACCTGCCGTTCATGGAATCCAGCCTTCGCCGTCTGCGTCCTGATGCGGGTCCGCCCGGCGGCTCGGCCTGCCGTACGGCACCCATCGGCGGCACCTCCGCAGGGCCTCGATCTGCTCTGCGAGGCCCTGCGGCAGCAGGAGCTGCACGGCCCGCACCAGGGTGACCGGCCGGCCGGAGCCACGACCTGACCTCTGCCTGAACCGACACCCGGAGGTGCAGGAGTTCCCGGTCGCTCTGCGGGAGGGTGGGGGCGGGCGAGGACGCAGGAGGTCGATGCCGGTGCGGAACGGAATCTTCCCGCTCGCAAGGGCGGCAGCGCGATGACGGCGGCACCGGCGGACCGGTCTTCCGCCCGCACGGCGCGGCCCCCGCATCTGGCGGAGGCCGAGACGCTCGTGGACCACCTGGCAGCGCTGCCGTGGGAGCTCGGCCGCAACCGGTACCGGCACGCCGGCCGCTTCGACGGCCTTCCCGACCAGGTCCGCTGGGGATCGCCCGGTGCGGCAGAGGACTTCTACGTGCTGTCGCGCTGCGCGAGCTTCCTCACCCGTGTCGTCGAGCGCGCCTACGGACCCGGTACCTCGTCCGGCTGGGCCACCGAGCGCTTCTTGCGTGACCATGTCGCCGACTGGGGGCCGCATTGCCACTCGCCGAATGCCAGAGCCTATCGGGCCGCCTTCGCCCGGGGCATCCCGCACTTCCGTCCGGTCACCACCGTGCGTGATCTCCTGCCCGGTGATCTCCTGTCGGTCGACTACAACCGACCGAAGGAGGCGGTCTACTCCGGGCACATCGTGATAGTCCGCCGCCACCGGGGGCTCCTCCCGCACCCGGCGGACCGTCGCTTCCCGCTGCCCGTCCTGCCGCACGTCTTCGAGGTGGTCGACTGCAGCAGCCGCCCGCACGGAACCCGGGCCGGCTTCCCGGACCTGTTCGACGCCTATCCGGACACCCGGGCACTCGGGGGCGCCGGGACCGGCGACGGCGTCGGCTACGGCCACATGGTCCTGTACGAGGACCGCAGCACCGGTCGCATCGCCGGGTACCGGCGCAGCCCGGACGCTCCCGGGGCGTTCACCGCGGCCGAGCGTCCCATCGCCGCGGCCCGTATCCGGCCCTGAGCACCCGTCATCCACACGGAGGCGCTCCACCTGCGGGGCGTCCGTACGCGGCGCGCACGGCGCGCGGGGCCGCACGGCGTCGCTGGTGTGGATCCGCCCGGGTGCCACTCGAACAGCAATTTCGAACATACGGTTCGATAATTAACATTCTGGGCGTTTATTTCATCTTTTGGTGGCTGGAGCGTAGGTGGCTGGGCATGGAGACAGGGTCGTCCGTGGGCACGTCTTCCGGCTTCGTGGGGCGTGAGGTCGAGCTGGGTGTGCTGGGGTCGTGTGTGGTGGGGGCTGCGGCGGGTGTGCCGTGGTTGGTGGAGGTGGAGGGGGAGGCGGGGATCGGGAAGACGTCGTTGGTGCGGCGGGTGGTGGAGGGGTTGGAGGGGTGGTCGGTGTGGTGGGCGTCGTGTGATGCGGCGGAGCAGGACTGGCCGTACGGGGTCGTGGAACAGTGGCGCCGTCAGGCGGGCCGGGTGTTGCTGCGGGAGTTCGCGGTGCTGGGTGGGGTGCTGGGGCCGTCGGTGACGCCGGTGGCGGTGGGGGCGGAGTTGGTGGACCTGCTGGGGGCGGTGCAGGACTCGGGGCCGGTGGTGCTGGTGGTCGACGACGCGCAGTGGATGGACGAGGAGTCGTTGCGGGTTCTGCGGTTCGTGATGCGCCGGTTGTGGGCGGACCAGGTGCTGGTGCTGGCGACGGTCCGCACCAGGGGGCCGGTCGATGAGGGGACGTTGGCGGGGGAGCGGGCGCAGGAGTGGCAGCGGCTGGTGGCGGGAGCGCCGAACGCCCAGGTGGTGCGGCTGGGCGGGCTCGGGGAGGCGGATGTCGGCCGTCTGCTGGCCGGGGCGTATGGCGCGGCCGGCGGGAGCAGTGCGGGTGTGGCTGCGGTGCGCAGGGTGTGGGAGCACACGGGTGGGCATCCGTTGTACGTGAGGTCGCTGGTGGCGGCGTTGGGGTCGGCGGGGTTGGCGGACGCGCAGGTGGGACTGCCGGTGCCGGAGTCGCTGGCGGAGGCGGTCCGGCGCACTCTGGTGGGGCTGCCGCAGGACGGCCGGGCGTTGGTGGAGGCGCTGGCGGTGCTGGACGCCCGGGTGCCGCTGGTGCTGGCGGGCCGGGTCGCGGGGGTGGCGGACACCTCGCTGGCGCTCGGTCCGCTGCTGGCCTCGGGACTGGTGGAGTGGGCCCCCTCCGAACCGTCCTCCCCGGTGGCGATCACCCACCGGCTGCAGCGCGACGCGGTCTACCGGGTGATGCGGCCCCAGCGCCGGCGTGAACTGCACACGGCCGCCGTTCCGGTGGTGGACGCGAAGGCGGCGTGGGCGCACCGGGTGGCGGCGACCGATCACGCGG
>NZ_JAIZ01000260.1 GCF_000710465.2 Kitasatospora sp. MBT63
GTCCGCAGGGGCAGCGTCGCGGGGGCCCGCCGCACCCGCGGCCCCGGGATCCGCCGGGTGGCGTCGGCATGCGTGGACCGGTCGGCTGCGGCGGCGGCGTCGGGGCCCGCGGCGGGCGACGCCGGGGCCGACGCGCTGCCCGCGGGCGGACAGCTCACGCCGAAAGAGTAGGGGACCCGGTCCGCGGAAGGGGAGAGTGCGGAACATTCGCTACCGATTTTCTCACCTGTGGTAGCGGTGTGGCGGCGGAGTGTGTGCGGTCCGCCGCGCGCTCCCCCGGCGGCCGGTCACGCCGCTGACCGGCCGCGATTCAGCGGCGGCGGAACAGCAGGTCGTGCACGACGTGGCCCTTGGCGAGTCCGGTGCGCTCGAACTTGGTCATCGGCCGCCAGCCGGGGCGCGGGGCGTAGCCGGGGACGCTGCCCGCGGGGTGGTCGGCGGGCTCCAGCCAGCCGGTGCCGTCGCCCTCGGGGTGCAGGTTCTCCAGTCCGGCCGAGGCGGAGAGCACCTGCAGCATCTGCTCGGCGTACTCCTCCCAGTCGGTGGCGCAGTGCACCAGGGCGCCGGGCGCCAGCCGCGGCAGCACCAGGTCGAGGAAGGACTCCTGGATCAGGCGGCGCTTGTGGTGCTTGGGCTTGGGCCACGGGTCCGGGAAGTAGACCCGCAGGCCGGCCAGCGAGGCGTCGGGGAGCATGTCGCGGATCAGGATGACGGCGTCGCCCGCGGCCAGCCGCACGTTGCGCGAGTCGTCCCGCTCCAGGAACTGCAGCAGGTTGCCGTGGCCGGGGGTGTGCACGTCGGCGGCCAGGATGCCGTGGTCGGGGGCGGCGGCGGCCATGGCGGCGGTGGTGTCGCCCATCCCGAAGCCGATCTCCAGGGTGACCGGGCGGCCCTCGAACAGCTCCACCAGGTCCAGCGGGGTGCCGTCGATCGCGAAGCCGTACTGCTCCCAGCTGCGGTCCAGCGCGCCGGCCTGGGCCTTGGTCATCCGGCCGCGGCGCGGCTGGAAGCTGCGGATGCGGTGCTCGCGGTGCTGCTCCTCGGTGGCCTTGTGCGGGTACATCGGCGCCGGGTATCCCGCCGGGGCGGCGGAGAGCCGGGCCGAGGGGCGCAGCTCGGTGTCGGGCGCGGCGGTCTCGGGCAGCTGGGGGCTGGGGGCAGTGGCAGTCACAATCGGCCAAGTCTAAAGGGGCGTGCGAGGGACCGGACCCGCGCGTGACGCATTCCTCACGCCGGGCGGCCGGTTCAGCCGCCGGCGTCGAGGGCGGCCAGGGCCCGGCGGGCCACCTCCCGGCCGATGCCCAGCGAGGCGGTGGCGGCGGGGGAGGGCGCGTTCAGGACGTGCACGGTGCGGCGGGCGCTCGCGGGGTCGTCCGGGTCGAACCCGGCGAACGCGAAGTCGTCCAGCAGCGAGCCGTCCCGGGCCACCGCCTGGGCCCGGACGCCGGCGGTGGCGGGCACCAGGTCGGCGGCGGTCACGGCGGGCAGCAGCCGCCGCACGGCAGCGGTGAACGCGCGCTTGGACAGCGAGCGGTGCAACTCGCCGACCTCGTAGCGCCAGTGGCGCCGGGCGATCTGCCAGGTGCCGGGGAAGGCGGCGGTCCCGGCCAGGTCGCGGACGTTCACGGTGCGCCAGTCGTAGCCCTCCCGGGCCAGCGCCGGGACGGCGTTCGGGCCGACGTGGACATCGCCGTGCACACCGCGGGTGAGGTGCACGCCGAGGAACGGGAAGGCCGGGTCGGGCACCGGGTAGACCAGGCCGCGGACCAGGTCGCGGCGGTGCTCGGCGAGTTCGTAGTACTCGCCGCGGAACGGGACGATCCGCACCCCCGGGTCGTCCCCGGCCAGCCGGGCGATCCGGTCGCTGTGCAGGCCCGCGCAGTTCACCAGGACACCGCAGCGCAGCTCGCCGGCCGAGGTCTGCACCGTGATGCCGTCCGCCCGGCGGGCGACGGCGCGCAGCTCGGTGCCGGTGCGCAGTTCGGCCCCCTTCTCCTCGGCGAGCCGGGCGTAGGCGCGGGCCACGGCCGGGAAGTCGCAGATGCCGGTGGTGCCGATGTGCAGCCCGGCCACGCCGGTGACCTGGGGTTCGTGCTCGCGGATGCCGTCCGGGCCGAGCTCGGTGACCGGGATGCCGTTCTCCCGGCCGCGTTCGGCGAGCGCGGCCAGCCGGGGCAGTTCGGCCCCGTCGGTGGCCACGATCAGCTTGCCGGTGACCTGGTGCGCGATGCCCTGCTCACGGCAGAACTCCACCATCTCGGCGGCGCCGCCGGTGGCGTACCGGGCCTTGAGCGAGCCCGGCCGGTAGTAGACGCCGCTGTGGATCACGCCGCTGTTGCGTCCGGTCTGGTGGGCGGCGAAGCCGGGTTCCTTCTCCAGCACCGCGACCGCGATCCCGGGCCTGGCCCGGGTCAGCGCGTACGCCGTGGACAGTCCGACGATCCCGCCGCCGACGACCAGCACATCGACCTCGTACCCCACTGCGGCCCCTTTCCGCCTGCTCCCCACCGTGATGGTTTCACGGTGGGGAGCCGCGGGTGGGGGTTTCCGGCTACGGCCGGGCCGGTGCGCCGTCGGCCCGCTGCCACGGCCAGCGGGCGTCGCGGCCCGCCTCCAGCAGCGGGATCAGCCGGAACGCGGCGTCGCCGAGGCCGCCGAAGGTGTGGCGCTGCGCGCCGCCGGACGGCGCGTGCCCGGTCCGGTAGCCGGCCAGGTTCCAGGTGTAGACCGGGACGTGGGCCGGTACGGGCGCCAGCGGGTCGCCCTGCCAGGTGCCGTACGCCTGCTCGTCGGTGACGATCACCACCCGGTCCTGCCCGCGGTAGTGGGCGCGGACGGCGCCGGCGGTGTCGGTGCCGCCGAGGTCGCCGAAGCGCTCCACGGTCCGCAGCACCGAGTCACCCGGGCCGGTGTCCAGGCGCCGGCTGGTCGAGCCGAACTCCACCAGGTCGGCGTCGGCGGCCCGCAGGGCCAGCGCGCTGCCGAAGACGGCGGCCGAGTCCGCGCGGTTGAGCTGGGTCTGCGCACCGGGCCGGTCGAACATCGAGCCCGAGCGGTCCACCAGGACCAGGGTGCGTCCCGGCAGCGCGGGCACGTTGGCCAGCGCGTGCCCGAGCGCCCGCTCCAGCGGCTGGGCCCAGCGCAGCGAGGGCGCGTGCCGGTACGCCGCCAGGTAGCGGAACGGGAACTGCCGTGAGCGCCGCACCTCCTGGGGGTCGCTGATCCGTCGGGCGACCTGCTCGGCGACCTCGTCGCGGACCCCGGCGCGGTCGAAGTTGCGCAGGTTGCGCAGCAGCGCCATGGTCCCCATCGAGGGGATGATCGCCTCCCAGACGGCGGCGTCCAGCGGTCCCTGCAGCCAGCCGGCCAGCGCCTCCCAGGGCATCCCGGCCTCGGCCAGCCGCTCGGCGCCGTCCGGCCCGGTCACCACCGCCCGCCGTTCGTCGGCCGGCAGGGCGAGCAGCGCCCGGTGGGCGGTCAGGGCGCGGTCGGCGGCGGGCGGCTGCGCGGTGTCCGGGTGGTGCCGGCGGTCCAGCGCGTACCGGAACAGCTCGCTCTGCCCCGGCCGGGCCGGGTCGGGCGAGGGGTGGGTCAGCTCCAGGACGTCACCGAACCGGAAGCCCTTGCCCGCGGTGTCGTACTTCAGCAGTGAACGCCCGTGGTAGAGACGGCGGGTGGCGTCGGCGACGCCGCGCTTGAGCGGCTTCGGCAGCGCGCGGCCGTACCGGGAGGTCCAGTAGGCGAGCAGCTCGCCGGGCTCGTCGGCCCGCTGCAGGACCGCGTCGACGGCCTGCCGGGAGTGCCCGGGGGCGCCGGCGTCCAGCCGGGCCCGGGTGAACTCGGCGGCGCCGACCAGCGAGGCGGTGCGCAGGTTGCCGTCGGCCCGCAGCCAGCGCAGCAGGCCGAGGGTCCACTCCGGGTCCTCGACGGCGAACTGCCGTACCAGCGCGGTGTAGCGGTCGTCGCGGCTGCCGCCGCGCTCGTAGAAGGTGTCCTGGCCGACCAGGTTGGCGGCGGCGAGGAGGAAGAGCTCCGACTTCCCGTCCCGCAGGTACCCGGTGCCGCGCTCGTGGTTGGCGGTCACCCGCCCGGTGGTCGCGACCGGCGACGACGGGCCCGACGGACCCGCCTTTCCCCGGCGGAGGTTGAAACGGGACATGCGGAATTCCCCCTGCTGGATGTGGTGGAGTGGACGAGGGGGAGGCCGGCCGGTGCACCCGAGATCGGATTCGGCCGTGGTCGGTGAATTTCGTTTCAACGCGCCACGAAGGACGCTCCACGGAAGTAACCACGGCCCTCGCACCGGGTGCACCGGCGCTGTGCCTCCCGAGATCGGATGCGGGTACCGGCGGATTTCTTGGAGGAAGTAGCCGGTACCCGGCGCACCGGGAGGTGCGGACATGCTGGGACTGCTGGTGTCGACATGCGTCCGGAGAACCGGAAGCGGCAGGGGCATCGGCTATTGCTCTACCCGACTGAGCTACACCGGCCGAGACCGGCGGCGGGGCTCGAACCCGCGACCCATAGATTAAGAAGTAGCCCCGGCCTGCGCACCCGGACGTTTTTCGACGGTCGCCGGACCATGAATCCGGCGACCAGCTGTCACATCTCCCCCGCACTCCGGCCGCCGCCGGAATGAGGGTGTCCGGAGAACCGGCCGGCAGGGGCATGAAAGTCAGGTGCTCTGTCCGCTGAGCTACACCGGCCGAAACCGGCAGCGGGATTCGAACCCGCGACCGCCTGATCCGAAGGAGCCTCTGCCTGCGCACCCGGACGAGGACGACGGTAGCCAATGCACCGCCGGACCCGCACCGCAATTAGCCGGAGGCGGTCAGCACCAGCCGGGCCCGCTCGGCCAGTTCCCGCACCCGGCGCTCGGCCTGGTACGGCTCCAGCAGCCGGAGCATCTCCACCACGTACTCCCGGCTGCGGTGCGAGGAGATCCGGCCGGCCACCTCCACCGCCCGCTCGCCGGCCGCCACCGCCGCGTCCAGGTCCCCGGCCTCCGCCTCCGCCATCGCGGAGACGAACAGCCGCAGGCCGTGCGAGCGCACGTACCCCTCGGTCGGCCGGGCCAGCGCCTCCCGGGTGAAGTGCCGCACCTTGGCGGGCACGCCGAGGTCCCGGAAGCACTCGGCGGCGTCCGCGGCCAGCCGGTCGTAGGCGTAGAAGTCGATCCAGGTCGGGTCCGGGTCCCCGGGCCGGGACCGGTCCAGCGCCGTCTCCGCGGCCGCCAGGGCCGCCGAACAGGCGGCCGCCGACCCGGCCTTGGCCTGCGCCCTGGCCTCCACCAGGTGGAAGAAGCTCATCGTCCGCGCGGTGGCCAGCCCCCGGTTGCGTTCCAGGGCCGCCTGCGCCAGGTCGATCGCCTCGTCCGGGAAGTTCCGGTACGCCGCCTGCAGGCTCATCGAGGCCAGCACGTAGCCGCCCAGGGGCACGTCGCCGGCGGCCCGGGCCAGGCGCAGTGCCTGGATGTAGTAGCGCTGCGCGGCCTCGTGCTGACCGGTGTCGAACGCCATCCACCCGGCCAGCCGGGTCAGTTCGGCCGTCGCGCCGAACAGCGCCCGGCCGACCGCGTCGCTGTAGGAGGCCAGCAGCAGCGGCGCCGCCTCCACCCGCAGGCACTCCGGCACCATCGACGAACGCCAGTCCCCGCCGCCGTACTTGGAGTCCCAGCGCCTGGCCTCCTGGGCGGCCTCGCGGAGCTTGGCCGCGTCCGAGTGCCCGACCCGGTAGCCGGACAGGTCCGGCGCCGGGGCCTCCCGGGCGACCGAGCCGTCCGCCGGGGCGATCAGCCAGCGCGAGACCGGTGTGGCGTACGCCGCCACCGAGAAGGTGCCGGCCAGGCTGTCGCTCCACCGCCCGCCGCCCGGCCCGCGCCGCAGGTCCAGGTCCACCCGCCACAGTTCGGTCGCCGACCGCACCGCCTCCGGCACCTCGCGCGGGAACTCCAGCCCCAGCTCCGGCGTCGGGTGCGAGTCGGCCAGGCCGATCTCCTCCAGCGGCACCGGGCGGCCCAGCTTGTTGCCGAGCGCGGTCGCGATCAGGTGCGGGACCGGGCGCTGCGGCACCATCCCCTTGGTCACCCAGCGGGCCACCGAGGTCTTGTCGTAGCGCAGCGTCAGACCGCGCTGGGCGCCGAGGTCGTTGACCCGGCGGGCCAGGCCGGCGTTGCTGATCTGGGCCAGCGACAGGAGCGCGCCGAGCCGTTCGTTCGGCCCTCGTGAGGTGACGGTCATGGTGGCGGTGGCACCCCCTGGCGACGTCGTGCGCGGATGGCGGCGAGCGGCAGGCGGCGGCGGCCCGCCCGAGGGTGTCCGCTCCATACTGCTGCACCTAGCGTAGTCGTACGGGTTCCGAGGGTTAAGAGGCTGCATTCCGGATGGCGGGATCGCGCGCCCGCGTGTCCGGCTCCGGCCCGGCGGCGGACCGGGCCGGTACGCCCCCTCCGGCCGCGGCCCGTCACCGCCGGAGGGGCGTGCTCCGGTCGTGTGCCGATGTGCGCCACCCGTGCCCCCTGGCTCGCCTGGCAGGTCGGCGATTCGCTGGAGGCCGTGGAACGGCCCGCCGCCGAGGACCCGGCGGGCCGGGGGAGACCGTCGCCCCCGTCCCCGCGGGCGACGGTCGGTCCGGGAGGGCATGCGGATGCCCTCCCGGGCTGTGCGGCGCCTTTCGGCCATCCGGAGATGTCCATGCCATGGACGGGCCCCGGGCCGGCCCGGCGGCCCCGCGCCAGGGGCGGACCGGGCCACGGAGGGGGAGGCCCGGGCCGCCGCCCGCGGACCGGCAGGACCACCCGCGCCCGGACCGCCCCGACGGCTACCGCCACCCGCGCCCGCGCCGACGCGCCCGATTTCGCCCCCGCAACACGGGTCACCACCGGCCCGTCCAGTGGCACGATGTCTCCTGACGGCGTGCCGGCCCGAGATCCCCCCAGCGCGCCCGATCCCTCGTCAGGCGGAGGCGCGATGCGGTGGCTCACCGGCTGGAGCGGGTCCCCCGGCACCGGCGACCCGGCCCTGGCGGCCGTCCGCCCCCTGGCCGGCACCGCCCTGTGGAGCGGACCCAACCCGCTCTGGGCGGTCGGCGACTGGCGCCCGGACGAGATCCGCCTGGTCACCCTGCGCCCCGGCGGCCCGGCCACCGTCCGGCCCGGCCCCGACCCGGCCGACCCCGCCGACCGCGACTCCCCCGCCACCCTGCGCCTCGCCGTGATCGGCCACTGCGGCGCCACCGACACCGAACTCGCCGCCGGACTCGCCGCCGCCCGCGGCGGAGCCGTCCGCCACCTCACCGGCTGGCCCGGCAGCTACACCGTGGTGCTCCGCGCCGGTCTGCGCAGCACCGTCCTGCTCACCGACCTGGCCGGGCTGCAACAGGTCTTCCACACCCCCTGGAGCGGCGGCACCGCGTACGCCACCGCCGCCCTCCCGCTCGCCGACCTGGTCGGCGCCCCGCTCGACCCCGACCACCTCGCCGCCGTCCTCGCCACCCCCGAGGCGCCGGAGGTGCTCGGCACCGGCACCCCGTACGCGGGCGTCCACCGGGTGCCGCCCGGCCACACCCTCGGCATCCGCAGCGGCCGCCCCTACACCGCCGGGTACGAGCCGGAGACCCCGCCCGGCCGCTGGACCCGCGAGGAGGCCCCCGCCGTCCGCGAACTCACCCGGGCCCTGCTGGAGGCCGTCCGCTGCCGGGTCAGGACCGCCGGACCCGAGGTCCCCGCCGCCCGCGCCGCCACCGACGGCCCCGATGCCCCCGACGGCCCGGACGCCCCCGGCGGCCGCCCCGCGCAGCGCGGCCTGCCGCGCGCCCGGCTCGGCGTCGACCTCTCGTACGGCACCGCCTCCACCACCGTCGCGCTGCTCGCCGCCGCCGTCCCGATCGGCCCCGCCACGGCGGCGGCCCGACCCGGCACCCCACTGCCCGCCCTGCGCACCGGCGCCGTCAAGGGCTCATGGGCCCGTACCCCCACCGCCCCCCGGCCCACCGCGCCGGAGTCCCTGGCGGCCGTCACCCTCGGCGAGAGCGAGCGGCCCACCCTCGCCGTCGACGCGCCCCG
>NZ_JAIZ01000261.1 GCF_000710465.2 Kitasatospora sp. MBT63
GACGGCAAGGTGCTGTGGGGCGTCGGCATCGACTCCAACACCGTGCTGGCCTCGCTGAAGGCCATGGTGAGCGCCGTCAACCGGTCGCAGCGCGGGTAGTTCGTGGTGCCGCCGATCGGCGGCCGTGACGCGTGCCACACTCCTCACGGGTGTGGCACGCGTCACAGATTTATCCATCGGCACCCGTTCGGGGTGCTGACACGTGCCGGTAACCGTGGCAACATCGACGCACCGGAAGCCGGGTCGGTGGGACGTCCCGACGGCCGGTCGCGTGACCTGCCCACTGATGCGCAGGCCGCCTGCCATGTCTGGGGAGTGGCACCGTGACAGGGTTGTGGGGTGTCCGCCCTCGCTGGCGGACGGACGTTCTCGGTGAGTTCTTCTGCCCCGGCTGCGGCGGGGACCGCAACTACCGCCGGCAGCACGGCCGGCGGTGGCTGCGGCTGCTCGGCAGCCCGGTGCTGCCGCTCGGCCCGGTGATCGGCTGCGTGCAGTGCACCTCCTGCCACGGCCGGTACGGCACCGAGACGCTGGACCAGCTCACCTGCGTCCGGCTGGCGGCGATGCTGCGGGACGCCCAGTACACCGTCGCGCTGGCCACCCTCGCGGCCGGCGGCACCGCCAGCCGGGCCGGCCGCGAGGCCGCCTGCGCGGTGGTCCGCGACGCGGGCTTCGAGGACAGCGGCGAGGCCCAGGTGCTGGCCGCGCTGGCGGCGCTCTCCGGCCACAGCGGCGGCGAACCGCTGGACGTGGACGGCGTGGGCAGCGGCCTGGCCGTCGAACTGCACGCCGCCCTGGAGCCGCTCGCCCCGCACCTGGCCCAGCAGGGCCGCGAACGCCTGCTGCTGCAGGGCGCCTGGATCGCGCTGGCCGACGGCCGCTACCTCCCCGAGGAGCGGGCCGCGCTGGCGGTGGTCGGGCGATGTCTGAAGCTCTCCGAGTCCCAGGTCGGCGAACTGCTGGCGGCCGCCACCCGCGCCCCGCACTGAGCCGCCGGTCCGTCCCCGAAGGCCGCTCCGCACCCGCACCACCGCCCCAGGACCGGGCCCGACCCCCTTCCGGGCCCGCCGTACCCCGCACCGCCACGGGCGCTCCCCCCACCGCCCCGGGTGCGGGCGCACGGCTGCCCGCCCGCCGGATGGCCGGAGGGGCCCCGGGGTTGCGGGACAATGGTGGGATGTCCACACTGTCCGACCGTCCCGGCCGGGAACCGGCATGAGCCTGTTCCGCGACGACGGCGTGGTGCTGCGCACCCAGAAGCTCGGCGAGGCCGACCGGATCATCACCCTGCTCACCCGCCAGCACGGCAAGGTGCGCGCGGTCGCCCGCGGCATCCGCAAGACCAAGTCGAAGTTCGGTGCCCGGCTGGAGCCGTTCTCCCACGTCGACGTGCAGTTCTTCAGCCGGGGCAGCGACCTGGTCGGCCGTACCCTGCCGCTGTGCACCCAGGTCGAGACGATCGCCCCCTACGGCGGCCCGATCGTCGCCGACTACACCCGCTACACGGCCGGCACCGCGATGCTGGAGACCGCGGAGCGCTTCGCCGAGAACGAGGGCGAGCCCGCAGTCCAGCAGTACCTGCTGCTGGTCGGCGGCCTGCGCACCCTGGCCGCCGGGCAGCACCAGCCGCACCTGGTGATGGACGCCTTCCTGCTGCGCTCGCTCGCCGTCAACGGCTACGGCGCCAGCTTCACCGACTGCGCCAAGTGCGGGCTGCCCGGCCCCAACCGGTTCTTCTCGCTGCAGGCGGGCGGTGTGCTGTGCACGGACTGCCGCGTGCCCGGAAGTGCCGTACCCTCCCCTGAGACACTGGTACTGCTCGGGGCGCTGCTGTCGGGGGACTGGCAGACGGCGGACGGCTGCGAACCCCGGTACTGGCGTGAGGGCAGCGGGCTGGTGGCCGCCTATCTGCAGTGGCACCTGGAGCGGGGCATCCGCTCGATGAGATACGTGGAGAAGTGAGCATGGTCGCGCGACGGCTGTTCGGCAGCAAGCAGCGGGTGTACCGGACCCCGGACCCGCACCCGAGCGGCGCCCGGCCGCCGAAGATCCCCGGCGAGCTGGTGCCCAACCACGTCGCCTGTGTGATGGACGGCAACGGCCGCTGGGCCAAGGAGCGCGGTCTGCCGCGCACCGAGGGCCACAAGGTCGGCGAGGCGGTCGTGCTGGACGTGCTCAAGGGCTGCCTGGAGATGGGGGTCAAGAACCTCTCGCTGTACGCCTTCTCCACCGAGAACTGGAAGCGCTCCCCGGACGAGGTGAAGTTCCTGATGAACTTCAACCGGGACGTGATCCGCCGCCGCCGCGACGAGATGGACGAGCTGGGCATCCGGATCCGCTGGGCCGGCCGGATGCCGAAGATGTGGAAGAGCGTCGTCCAGGAGCTCCAGGTCGCCCAGGAGCAGACCAAGGACAACGACGCGATGACCATGTACTTCTGCGTCAACTACGGCGGTCGGGCCGAGATCGCCGACGCCGCGCAGGCCATCGCCCGGGACGTCGCGGCCGGCCGGCTGGACCCGAAGAAGGTCAACGAGAAGACCTTCGCCAAGTACCTGTACTACCCGGACATGCCGGACGTCGACCTCTTCCTGCGCCCCAGCGGCGAGCAGCGCACCTCCAACTTCCTGGCCTGGCAGTCCGCCTACGCCGAGCTGGTGTTCCAGGACGTGCTCTGGCCGGACTTCGACCGCCGCGACCTGTGGCGCGCCTGCGAGCAGTTCGCCCGGCGCGACCGCCGCTTCGGCGGTGCGATCCCGAACGCGGTCGAGGACGGCTCGGCGGAGCTGCCGGCCCAGCGCTGAGCGGTGGGGTACGCGTGGGGCCCGGGTTCCTCGGAACCCGGGCCCCACGCGCGTACCCGCCGGTTCAGGCCTTCTTGGCGCACTCCGCGCAGGTGCCGAAGATCTCCAGGGTGTGCGCGATGTCGCTGAAACCGTGCTCCGCGGCGACCGCGTTGGCCCAGCGCTCCACGGCGGGCCCCTCCACCTCGACCGTGGCGCCGCAACTGCGGCAGACCAGGTGGTGGTGGTGCCCGCTGCTGCACCGGCGGTAGACGGCCTCGCCGTCCGCGGTGCGCAGTACGTCCACCTCGCCGGCGTCGGCCAGCGACTGCAGGGTCCGGTACACCGTGGTCAGCCCCACCGAGTCACCCCGGTGCTTGAGCATGTCGTGCAGCTCCTGCGCGCTGCGGAAGTCCTCGATCTCGTCCAGGACCGCCGAGACGGCGGCTCGCTGCCGAGTCGATCGCGCGCGCGGCGACGGGCCTGCGGTGGTCACCGTGAGTCCTCCTGGTGGTCGGGTGCTGTCGCACCTCATTGTGCCAGCCCGGAACTGGGCAGCGGGGCGTCCGTACGACGCCCGTCCTGCTGTCCGGGCAGTGCCACGTCGCACACCGCGGGGCCGTCCGCCGGCCGGGCCCGGTGCCGTCGCCGGGCGAGCGGCGCGGCCAGGGCGCTGAACACCGCGAACGCGGCGATGGCCAGCAGCACGATGGCCGGTCCTGACGGCACGTCGGCCTGGTACGAGCCGGCCACCCCGAGCAGGGCGACGCCGGTCCCGAGGCCGATCGCGGCGGCCTGGGTGGCCGCGAAGGACCGGGTGAGCTGCTGGGCGGCGGCCACCGGCACCACCATCAGTGCGCTGACCAGCAGCAGGCCGACCACCCGCATCGCCACCGTGACGGTGACCGCGGCGGTGACCGCGAGCAGCAGGTTGAGCAGCCGCACCGGGATGCCGGTCACCCGCGCGAACTCCTCGTCCTGGCAGACCGCGAACAGCTGCCGGCGCAGGCCCAGGGTGATCGCGACGACCACCGCGGCCAGCGCGCCGATCACCACCAGGTCGTCCGCCGAGACGGTCAGGATGGAGCCCCAGAGGTAGCTCTCCAGGCTGCTGCTGCCGGCCTGCGGGCTCAGGCTGACCAGCAGCTTTCCGCAGGCCATGCCGCCGTAGAAGAGCATCGCGAGGGCGATGTCGCCGCGCTGGTTGCCGCGCGAGCGGACCAGCTCCATGACGATCGCGCCGAGGACGCAGACCAGCACCGCCATCCAGACCGGGCTGGTCTGGAAGACGAAGCCGAGGCCGACACCGGTGAGCGCGACGTGCCCGATGCCGTCGCCCATCAGCGCCTGCCGGCGCTGCACCAGGTAGATGCCGACGGCGGGCGCGGTCACCCCGACCAGCACGGCGGCGATCAGCGCCCGCTGCATGAAGTCGTACTGCAGCATCTCGGTCATGACAGCAGCCCCTGGGTGCTCCGGTGGTGGTCGTCGGCGTGCGGGTGGACGTGGTCGTGGCCGGGCAGCGCGTGCTGGCCGACCCCGCGCGGCGGCGGGCCGTCGTGGGCCACGCAGCCGTCCCGGAGCACCACGGCGCGGTCGATCAGCGGCTCCAGCGGCCCGAGTTCGTGCAGCACCAGCAGGACGGCGGCGCCGCGCGCCACCTCGCTGCGCAGGGTGTCGGCGAGCACCTGCTGGCTGTCCAGGTCCACCCCGGCCATCGGCTCGTCCATGATCAGCAGATCGGGGGTGCCGACCAGCGCGCGGGCGATCAGCACCCGCTGGTGCTGGCCGCCGGAGAGCCCGGCGACGCCGTCCGAGGCCCGCTCCAGCATGCCGACGGCGGCCAGCGCCCGGTCGACCGCCGCGCGGTCGCGGCGGCGGAACGGCAGCAGCCGGTGCTGCGGCAGCCGGCCGGTGGAGACCACCTCGCGCACGGTGGCGGGCACTCCGCCGGCCGCGGTGGTGCGCTGCGGCACGTACCCGATCCGGTGCCAGGCCCGGAACCGGCCGAGCGGGGTGCCGAACAGCTCCAGGCTGCCGCGCTGCAGCGGGACGGCGCCGATCACGGACCTGACGGTGGTGGACTTGCCGGAGCCGTTGGCGCCGAGCAGGGCGACCACCTCGCCCGGCCGCACGGTCAGGTCGATGCCGCGCAGGACCGGGCGCCCGCCCAGCGAGGCGGTGGCGTCGAGCAGCCGGACGGCCGGGGCCGCGTCGGCGTCGGTCGCGGGAGCGCCGGATGCGGCGGCGGGGTCGGGTGCGGCGGGGTCGGCCGCCTGCGGGATGGCGGTGCTCATGGTCGGTGTCCCCCTCAGCCGGTGGCGCCGAGCGCGGTCCGGAGGTTGGCGAGATTGTGCTGCATGACCGAGAAGTAGTCCTCGGTGGCCGGGTCCTTGACGCCCTCCAGCGGGTCGAGCACGTCGGTCCGCAGACCGAGGTCCTTGGCGACGGTCTCGGCCAGCCGCGGGTCGACCAGGGTCTCGAAGAAGATCGTGGTGACGCCGTGGGAGCGGGCCGCCTGCTGGATCTCGGTGAGCCGGGCCGGCGTGGGCTCGGCCTCCGGGTCGACGCCGTTGATCGCGACCTGCTCGAGGCCGTAGTGGTCGGCGAGGTAGCCGAACGCGGCGTGGCTGGTGACGAAGGTCTTGGTCGGTACGTCCTTCAGACCGTCGCGGAACGCGGTGTCCAGGGCCGTCAGCCGGTCGAGGAGCCGGTCGGTGGCGCTGCGGTAGTCCTCGGCGTGGGCCGGGTCCGCGGCGGCGAGTTCGGTGCCGACGCTGCGGGCGACCGCCGCGTAGCGGGTGGGGTCGAGCCAGATGTGCGGGTCGCCCGCGGGGCCGCTGTGCTCGTGGCCGGCGTGCTCGCCGCCGGGCTCCTCGTTGCCCTCGTCCAGGTGGTGGTCGACCAGCGGCGAGACGGCCGTCGCGTCGACCACGTGCTCGGCGTGGGTGCCCTTCACGGCCTGGTCGACGCTGGGCTGCAGGCCCTTGAGGTAGACCACCACGTCCGCGCTCTGCACCGCGCCGACCTGACGGGCCTTGAGCTCCAGGTCGTGCGGCTCGACCCCGGCGGGGGTGAGGCCGGTGACCTTCACGTGGCTGCCGCCGATCTGCTCGGCGAGGTAGGCCATCGGGTAGAACGACGCCACCACCTTCAGCCGGCCGTCGCCGTCGGCGGCGCTGGAGCTGCCACCGCAGGCGGTGAGCAGCAGGGCGCCGACGGCCGCGCTCGCGGCGAGGGCTATCGAGGAACGTCGGATCATCATGACAACCATTCTCATCTTGAGTGGAAATGATTGTCAACTCACTCGAATGGCTGATTGTGCAGCAAGGATGTGCGGGTGCGCCCCGGCGGTGGCCGGAACGCGCCCGGCGCGCGGTCAAACCGTGTGACGGCGGGGCCCGCGCTCCCGGTAACCTGGGGCATTCGGGTGCGTGCAACCAGCCGCGCCTTGACCGTGCCGTCGTACTGAAGAGAGCACTGTGGCCGCCGACAAGATCGACACCATCGTCAGCCTGAGCAAGCGCCGAGGCTTCGTCTACCCCTGCAGCGAGATCTACGGAGGTACGCGCGCCGCCTGGGACTACGGCCCACTGGGTGTCGAGCTCAAGGAGAACATCAAGCGCCAGTGGTGGCGTTCGATGGTCCACGCTCGGGAGGACGTCGTCGGCCTCGACTCCTCGGTGATCCTGGCCCGCGAGGTCTGGGAGGCCTCCGGCCACGTGGCGACGTTCAACGACCCGCTGACCGAGTGCCTCTCCTGTCACAAGCGCTTCCGCGCCGACCACCTGGAAGAGGCGTACGAGGCCAAGCACAACCGGCTGCCCGCCAACGGCCTCGCCGACATCAACTGCCCGAACTGCGGCAACAAGGGCGCCTTCACGGAGCCCAAGGAGTTCTCGGGCATGCTGAAGACGCACCTCGGCGTCACCGAGGACGCGAGCGGCCTGGCCTACCTGCGCCCGGAGACCGCGCAGGGCATCTTCACCAACTTCAGCGCCGTCCAGACCACCTCGCGCCGCAAGCCGCCGTTCGGCATCGCCCAGACCGGCAAGAGCTTCCGCAACGAGATCACCCCCGGCAACTTCATCTTCCGCACGCGCGAGTTCGAGCAGATGGAGATGGAGTTCTTCGTCAAGCCGGGCGAGGACGACCAGTGGCACGAGTACTGGCTCCAGCAGCGCTGGGACTGGTACGTCGACCTCGGCCTGCGGACCGAGAACATGCGCTTCTTCGAGCACCCGAAGGAGAAGCTCTCCCACTACGCCAAGCGCACCGTGGACATCGAGTACCGCTTCAACTTCGGCGGCACCGAGTTCTCCGAGCTGGAGGGCATCGCCAACCGCACCGACTACGACCTCTCGGTGCACAGCGAGCACTCCGGCAAGGACCTGCGGTACTTCGACCAGGAGTCCGGCGAGCGGTACTTCCCGTACGTCATCGAGCCGGCCGCCGGTCTCAACCGCGCGATGCTGGCCTTCCTGCTCGACGCCTACTTCGAGGACGAGGCGCCCAACGCCAAGGGCGTCATGGAGAAGCGCGTCGGCATGCGGCTCGACCCGCGCCTGGCCCCGGTCAAGGTCGCGGTGCTGCCGCTGTCGCGCAACGCCGACCTGTCCCCGAAGGCCCGCGGCCTGGCCGCCGACCTGCGCACCGCGTGGAACGTCGAGTTCGACGACGCCGGCGCGATCGGCAAGCGCTACCGCCGCCAGGACGAGATCGGCACGCCGTTCTGCGTCACCGTCGACTTCGACACCCTCGAGGACAACGCGGTCACCATCCGCGAGCGCGACACCATGGCGCAGGAGCGCGTCTCCCTGGACCAGGTGAAGTCCTACCTCGGTGCCCGCCTGATCGGCTGCTGACCGGGACCGCCCCCGACGGCCCCCACCGCCTCGCGTGGTGGGGGCCGTCGTGCTGCGGGCGGCCGGAGCGCACCCGGCCCGCCGGGATCGCCGTCCCGCGGGGATCAGCGGCCGCGGGAGCGGCGGCGGCCCTGGCCGCGGTCGGCCGGCCCGGTCGGCAGGCCGGCCGTGCGCAGCGCCGCCAGCGCG
>NZ_JAIZ01000262.1:0-7792 GCF_000710465.2 Kitasatospora sp. MBT63
GGCCCCCCGGCCCGGCCCCCGCCGCTGGCAGCTGCTGCGGCGCTGCCGGATACCCGCCCTGGTGACGGCGGTGGCCGCGCTGCTGCTCGGCGGCGAGCCGGCCGCCGGCCTCGGCGCGGCGGTGCGGCCGCCGGTCCGGCACAGCCTGCTGCTGGCGCTGCTGGTCAGCGCGGGCTGGCTGGCCGCGCGGACCGTCTCGCTGTTCATCGAGTCCGCGCTGACCCGGTACGCGGCCGGGCGGCGCGACCCCGGGCGGGTGCGCCGGGCGCGGACCCAGGCCGACCTGGTCGGCCGGATCTCGGACGTGGCCATCGCGGTGCTCACGCTGGCCGCCGCGCTGATGACCTTCCCGGCGGTCCGCGCGGTCGGTGCCAGCCTGCTCGCCTCGGCCGGGCTGCTCGGGCTGGTGGCGGGCGTCGCGGCGCAGTCCTCGCTGGCCAACCTGTTCGCCGGGATCCAGCTGGCCTTCGGCGACATGGTGCGGATCGGTGACGTCGTGGTGGTGGCCGGCGAGTGGGGCACGGTGGAGGAGATCACCCTCACCGCGGTGGTGATCGCCACCTGGGACCAGCGGCGGATCGTGATGCCGGTGTCGTACTTCGCCGGCAAGCCGTTCGAGAACTGGTCCCGGCGCGACCCCGGCATCACCGGCACCGTGCTGCTCCACCTCGACCACCGCACCCCCGTCGGCGAGCTGCGCACCGAGTTCGAGAAGCTGCTGGCCGACGACAGCCGCTGGGACGGCGCCGGCCGGGCACTCCAGGTGGTCGACACCACCCCGAGCACCATCGTGGTCCGGGCGCTGATGACCGCGCCCGACGCCGAGCAGGCCTTCGAGCTGCGCTGCGCGGTCCGCGAGCACCTGGTCGCCTACCTGCGCGACCGGCACCCGTACGCGCTGCCCCGGATCACCGTCGGGCGGGCCGAGGCGGGCGGCCCCGGCGCGCACCACGACGCGGCGGAGCACGGGACGGCGGCGGTGCCTCACCCCGCTCCGGCGCGGTCCTTCGAGGCGTTCGAGAGGGCCGACGGGGCCGGGGACGGGGGCGGCGGACGGTAGCCGCCGGGCCGGCCCGGGCCGGCGTCCCCGGCGGCGTCCCCGGACTCCTTCGCCCGGGCCAGCCCGGCGTCGACCTCCAGGCCCAGCAGGATCGCGAGGTTGGTCAGCCACAGCCAGACCAGGAACACCATCACCCCGGCGAGCGCGCCGTACATCCGGCTGTAGGTGTCCACGTACGCCGCGTACAGCGCGAAACCGCCGGAGGCCGCCAGCCAGAGCGCCACCGCCAGCGCACTGCCCGGGGTGACCAGGCGCAGCCGCCGGGAGCGCAGGTCGGGGGCCGAGCGGTAGAGCACCGTGACCATCAGGGTGACCAGCAGCACCAGCGCGGGCCACTTCGCCACCGACCACAGGGTCAGGCCGAAGTCCCCGACGCCCAGGGCCCGGCCGGCCTGCGCGGCGAGCGGGCCGGTGAACACCACGATCGTCACGCCCGCCGCCAGCAGCACCACCAGGACGGCGGTCAGCGCCAGCCGTACGGGCGCCAGCAGCCACAGCGGCCGGCGCTCGCGGACGCCGTACGCGGTGTTGGCGGAGCGGATGAACGCGCCGACGTACCCGGAGGCCGACCAGAGCGCGCCGACCGCCCCGAGCGTCGCGAACACCCCGCCGGCCCCGGCGTTCTGCTGCACCTGGCCGACCCCGTCGCGCAGGACGTCGCCGGCCGGGCCGGGCGCCAGCCGGCGCAGCCCGTCCATCACCTGCCCGGTGGGCGACGGGCCCGCCAGGCCGAGCAGGCCGGTGAGCAGCAGCAGGCCGGGGAAGAGCGCCAGCACGCCGTAGTAGGTGAGCGCGGCCGCCCGGTCGAACAGTTCGTCACCGAGCAGTTCGCGGCCGGTGCGCCGCAGGACGGTGCGCCGGAGCGCGGCGGCCCGGCTGCGGGGTCGCTCGGCGGTGGGCGGCATGGTCGGTCTCCTCTGCGGCGGCGGGGTGGCGGTGGTCGTGGTTCAGGCGGCCCGGCTGCGGCGCTCGACGTGCTCCTTGAACTCCTGGAGGCAGCGGTGCACCTGGTGGGCGACGAACCCCAGCCGGTCGCCGATCAGGTCGATCACGCCGTGCGGGGTGTGGTCCAGCTGGAGCATGATCCTGGTGCGGCCGGCGCCCAGGTCGTGGAAGGTGACCACGCCCGACTGCTCGGCGCCGTCCACCGAGCGCCAGGCGATCCGCTCCCCCGCGATCCGCTCGGTGATCTCGGCGTCGAACTCCCGCTGGACGCCGTCCACCCGGGCCACCCAGTGCACCGTACCGCCGGGGCCCGGCACCACCTCCTCGACCCCGCTCATGAACCGCGGGAACGCGGACACCCGGCACCACTGCTCGTAGACGGCCCCCACCGGCGCCGCCACCTCGATCGACTCCTCGGTCCTGGACATGGCTCCTCCTCCGCTCGCGCGATGCTCGTGTCGCGGCTCGTCTGCCCGCCCCGGGCCGCCGCACGCAGGCCCGCCGCCCGGTCGTGGACGATGCATCAACTCGACTTGAGATCCGGACAGTTGACCGGCATGCTGCCGCTCCGGATCCGCTTGACCCGGGCGCCGCGGGGTACCCGCCAGGTGCCGGCGGCAGACCGCCGCGGCGAGGGGAGCGCGACCATGGCAAGAGCGACGACGGCACCCGGCGGCAGCGCCGGCGCCACCTCCGGACCCGCCGCCCGGACCGGCGGCGGGGAACCCTTCCTGCGCCGCCGCGGCCTGCTGCCCGGCCTGGTACGGGCGGCCGTGCTGGCACTCGCCCTGGCCGCCACGGTGGCCTTCGCGGTCGCACTGGCCCGGGTCACCCTGGTGCCCTCGCCCGCCTCCCGCGACCTGGTGCACGCCAACCTCCGCCCGGGCGCCACGCTGCGGGCCTACCTGGACCGGCCCGCGGTCCGCGCCGCCGCCCAGCAGGTGGGCGGGAACCTGCTGCTCGGGGTGCCGTTCGGGGTGCTGCTGCCGGTGCTGTTCCAGCGGCTGCGCGGCCCGTTCACGGTCACCGCGCTGACCGCCCTGGTCATGGTGACCGTGGAGGCCGCCCAGGCCGCGCTGGTGGTCGGCCGGGCCTTCGACATCGACGACGTCATCCTCAACACCACCGGTGCGCTGCTGGGCTGCCTGCTGCTAGGCCGGCGCCTCGGCCGCGCCCTGCACACCCGACGCGACTGAGCCGGCGCCCCGCCGGAGCAGTCCCCGAAGAAGCAGTCCCCGAAGAGAAAGCGATGCAGCAGATGGCACTCCTCAGACGCAGCCGGCCGGCCGGCTCCGGCGCCGCGGGCACTCCGGCCCCGGAGACCGCGGCGGACACCACCCCGGAGCCGGCACCCCGCCGCCGGGACGGCCGGCGCACCCCCTGGTACATCGGCCTGCCGGTGACCCTGGCCGCGATCCTCGCGGTCTTCCTCGCCGGGGCGCACCTGGGCCTGTTCCCCTCGATACCCAACCCCTTCGAGCGCCGGACGGTGGACCGCAGCCAGCCGGTACTGCTGCGCTCGATCCAGGACATGAAGCGGTTCACCGGCGCCCAGGGCAACTTCCAGGTCATCGTCGACCTCGACCACGAGGCCGCCTTCCTGCCGTCGGCGCTGCTCGGCAACCGGACCCTGTACGTGGCGGCCGGCACCGTGGACGCGTACGTCGACCTCAGCGCCCTCGACAAGGGTGCGGTGACCGTCTCCGCCGACCGCTCGACCGCCGCCGTGGTGGTGCCGCACGCCCAGCTCGCCCCGGCCGCGCTCGACGTCCGCCGGTCCTACGTCTATCTCCAGCAGCGCGGGTTCTTCGACCGGATCGGCGACTTCTTCAGCGGCAACCCCGGCAACCAGCAGCAGGTGGAGCTGCTCGCCACCCAGAAGATCGAGCAGGCCGCCAAGGACACCGAACTCACCCAGCGCGCCGAGCAGAGCACCCGGTCGATGCTCGAAGGACTGCTGCACTCGGCCGGGTTCACCACCGTGACGGTCACCACGGCCGCCTGACCCGGCTGACCCGTCCGGCCGCTACGGCCGGTACGGCCCGGGGCGCCCGCGGTCGACGGACCGTCACGAGCGCCCCGGGCCGTACCGGCCGGCTCTTGTTCTCGGGGTTCTCGGTTCTCGGGGTTCTCAGTTCTCGGCGAGCAGGGCGGTGCGCAGCTGGCCGAGGATGCGCTTGAGCATGCGGGAGATGTGCATCTGGGAGAAGCCGAGGAGTTCGCCGATCTCAGCCTGGGTGAGTTCGGCGCCGAAGCGCAGGGAGAGCACCTCGCGGTCGCGGTCGGACAGCGCGGCGAGGGCCGGCTTGAGGCTCTCGCGGTCGAGGACCAGGTCGTAGTCGCGTTCCTCGACGGCGAGGCGGTCGCCGAGGGTGGGGCCGTCCTCGGCGTCGCCGCCGGGGCCGAGGTCGAGCGAGCCGGCGGTCTGCGCGCGGGCGGCGACCACTCCCTCGCGGACCTCCTCCTCGCTCAGACCGAGGTGTTCGGCGAGTTCGGCGGTGGTGGGGGCGCGGTCGTGCAGCTGCTGCAGTGCGTCGGTGGCCCTCGCGAGGGCTATCCGCCGCTCCTGCAGCCGGCGGGGCACGTGCACCATCCAGCCGGTGTCGCGGAAGAACCGCTTGATCTCACCGGCGATGGTGGGGATCGCGAAGGTGGTGAACTCCACACCCTGCGCCGGGTCGAAGCGGTCGATCGCCTTGATCAGGCCGACCGTGCCGACCTGGATGATGTCCTCCATCGGCTCGCTGCGGGTGCGGTAGCGGCCGGCCACGAACTTCACCAGCGCCATGTTCAGCTCGACCAGCGTCCCGCGGACGTAGGAGAACTCCCGGGTGCCCTCCTCCAGCTCGCCGAGGCGCCGGAACAGCGTCCGGGACAGCACCCGGGCGTCCGCGGGCGACACCGCCGACGGATCCTCGATCCGCGGCAGCCCGACCGGGTCCGACGGCACCGCCGCCGGCACCGGCACCGGCACCGCCTCCGGTACGGCCTTCGGCATCGACATCGACATCGTGGGATTCAGGACGGCCATGGCTCTCCCTCTTCCGGCCCTGGTGCGTGGTTCGTCCGCGCTCCGACCCACGCCGTGTACCCGGCCCATGCCGACCCGATCACGTCTGCACCATTTCTTCACGATGTCCGGGCGAATCGCACACGGATCACCCCGTGCGGCCCGCCCTTCGGCCGCCGGCTGCATATCCGGCCGGAGGCCGGGAATGCGAGGGGTGGCCCCGGAGGGCCTGCGGCCTTCCGTTCGCGCCCCTTCGCGGCCTATCGTCGGCCGTGGTCGAGGGCAGTACGGAGGAGCGCATGTCCGACGAAGGATTCGACGCGGGGCACCGGGTGGCCCCGGTCCCGGCCGGCCGGCTGACCGCCCGCCGGGAGCGGCTGGGCAGTACCGTCCTGGTCGTGCTCGCCGGTGAGCTCGACCTCGACTCGCTGGCCCCGGCAGACGAAGCGCTGGAACGGGCGCTCGCCGACGGGCCGGCCCGCGTGGTGGTGGACCTGGCGGAGCTCGGCTTCTGCGACTCCTCCGGGCTCAACCTGCTGCTGCGCACCAGGATCGCCGCGCAGGAGGCGGAGATCGAGCTCCGGCTGGCGGCCGCGCCCGACGGGCAGTTCGGCCGGCTGCTGGAACTCACCGGGGCGGGAGCGGTGTTCTCGCTGCACGCCTCGGTCCCCGACGCCCTGGCCGACGCGTGAGCGGCCGCACCGCGGGCCCGGATCGCCGGCCCCCCATCGACCAGCCATGAACGACCATGCCGGGGTGAACCAGATGACCAGCGGTCAGCGAGGCGCGGAGGCCGCCCGGCGGCTCCCTTCGGACCTGCCCCCCGCCGGGCAGCGGCGGACCGTCCGTCTGGCCGGGCTGCCCCGGCAGGTGGCGCACGGCCGGGAGTTCGCCCGTACGGCCCTCACCGACTGGCGGTGGCCGGGCGAGGAGGCGGTGGAGGACCTGCTCCTGATCGTCTCCGAGCTGGTCGCCAACGCCCGCCTGCACGCGGGCGGCGCGGTGCAGCTGAGCCTGCACGCGTCGGCCGAACGGCTGCGGATCGAGGTCAGCGACGCCATCAGGACACCCCCCGCGCTCAGCCTCCCGCACCGCCCCGGGCTGCCGGGCGGGCACGGCCTGCACATCGTCCAACGGCTGTCGGACGACTGGGGCGTGGCCGTGCACGCCGACGGCAAGGTGGTCTGGGCCGAGGTCCTGACCCCGGCGGCGGAGGCCGACCCCGGGGCGTGAACGCTCCGGGCCGGGACACGCCGCATACCGGCCGCCGCCCGGGGTAGGCGAGCGCCGGTCCGAACGGGCCGTGTCACGGGTTGGAGGTCCCCATGGGAATCGGCGGTTGCGTCATCGTGTTCGCGCTCGGGGCGATCCTCGCCTTCGCCGTCGACTGGCACCTCGCCGGGGTGAACCTGCACCTGGTCGGCGTCATCCTGATGATCGCCGGGCTGCTCGGCCTGGTCGCCTACGTCCGGGTGTTCCGCCGCCGGCGGCTCGGCACGGACGTGGTCGAGGAACGCCGCTACGTGGACTAGGGCCTGTGCCGCCGGGAGAGCGGCGCGACAGCACGAGGGGGTCCGGGCCCGGTCGGCGACGACCGGGCCCGGGCCCCCTCTCGGCTGCACGCCCCGTACGCACCGCGGGCGGGCGCGCCGTTCTCGCGCCGACCCCGGTCACCAATGTCCGCGCCCCTCGCCGGCCGTGCTATTTTTGTGAGCAATCGTTCAACTACGGAGGCCGGGATGGGGCGCAGACAGCTCTGGGACCAGGACGAGGTACTGGCCTCGGCCATGCGGCTGTTCCGCCACCGGGGATACCTCGGCGCCTCGCTGCGGGACATCGAGGAGGCCACCGGGCTGCACCCGGGAAGTCTGTACCGGACCTTCCGGAACAAGGACGGCCTGTTCCACGCCGCCCTGGACGCCTACAACGAGCGGGTGGTGCGGCACCGGGTCCGGGTCCACCTGCTGGAGCCGGCGGACCCGCTGGCCGGCATCCGCTCGTTCTTCACCTCGGCGATCGAGACCGGTGCCGAGCCCGACCCGGGCTGTCTGCTCACCAACACCGCCGTCGAGTCCTTCACCCTCCCCGAGGCCGCGCCCGGCGTGCACCACGGCCTGGCGGCGATCGAAGGCGGCTTCGCCGACGCGCTGACCCGCGCCCGGAACCGCGGCGACGCACCGCCGGACCTCGACATCGCCACCACGGCGGCCCACCTGCTCGCGCTCTACCAGGGCCTGCTGGTACTCGTCCGGGCCGGCCGGCCCCGCACCGCGCTGCACAGCGTCACCGACGGCGCCCTCGCGTCGATCGGCACCTTGAGAAATCCACGGAAGCAGGACGACCCATGAGTGACACCCAGCGGCTCTGGAACGACTACGCCGCCTGCTGGTCGGCCGACCCCGCCGACCGGCCCGCCGCCCTCGGCGCGGTCGCGGTGGACGAGGTCGCCTACCGCGACCCCGGCACCGAGGTCGGCAGCCTGACCGAACTCGCCGCCTACATGTCCGGCTTCACCGGAGCCTTCCCCGGCCACCGGTTCCGCATCGACGAGGTGCTCGAGCACCACGGCCGCTCCCTCGCCCGCTGGACCCAGCTCGACGGACAGGGCGGGACCGCGGCGAGCGGCATCAGCACCGCCCGCCACCACGAGGACGGGCGCCTCGCCGACATCACCGGCTTCTTCCTCCCGGCCCCGGCCCCGGCGGACCCGGTCGGCTGACGCGGCCGCACGGACGGTCCGTGCGGCCGCCGTCGGGGCGGGCGGCCCGGTGGCCGCC
>NZ_JAIZ01000262.1:7882-12057 GCF_000710465.2 Kitasatospora sp. MBT63
CAGCGGCGGCGGCGTCTTGGCCGGCGCCTCGGCCAGCGCCGCCAGGGCGATCCGCACCCCTTCGGCGAGCTGCGGGTCGACCCCGGCCGCCCACTGGTGCGGGGCGATCGGCACCTCGACGTCCGGGTCGACGCCGTGGTTCTCCACACCCCAGCCGTAACCCTCCAGCCAGAAGGCGTACTTGGGCTGGGTCACGCCGGTGCCGTCCACCAGCGCGTACTTGCTGTCGATGCCGATCACACCGCCCCAGGTGCGCATGCCGACCACCGGGCCGATGCCGAGCGCCTGGATGGCCGCGTTGACGATGTCGCCGTCCGAGCCGGAGAACTCGTCGGCCAGCGCCACCACCGGGCCGCGCGGCGCGTCCTCCGGGTACGAGGTCGGGTTGGCCACGTCCCGGGCCGGGGCCCAGCCGATGATCCGGCGGTTGAGCTTCTCGATGATCAGCTGCGAGGTGTGGCCGCCGCGGTTCTCCCGCAGGTCGACCACCACGCCCTGCTTGGCCATCTCCACCCGCAGGTCGCGGTGGAGCTGGGCCCAGCCGGGGCTGGCCATGTCCGGGACGTGCAGGTAGCCGAGCCGGCCGCCGGACAGCTCCCGGGTCTCGGCCCGCCGGCCGGCCACCCAGTCGTGGTAGCGCAGCGCCTCCTCGTCGGCCAGCGGCACCACCACCGGGTGGCGCTCGCCGGTGCCGTCCTTGCCGGTGACGGTCAGCTCCACCGGCTGGCCGGCGGTCCCGGCGAGCAGCGGCGCCGGCCCGGTCACCGGGTCGACCGGGCGGCCGTTGACCGCGAGGATCGCGTCACCCGGGCGGACGGCCGCGCCGGGCGCGGCCAGCGGCGAGCGGGCCCGCGGGTCCGAGGACTCGCCGGGCAGGATCCGGGCGATCCGCCAGACGTCGCCGTCGCGGACCAGGTCGGCACCGAGCAGCCCCTGCCGGCGGGCCTCCTCGGTACCCCGGCCGGGGGCCCGGACGTAGGCGTGCGAGGTGCCGAGTTCGCCGACCGTCTCCCAGAGCAGGTCGACCAGCTCGTCGTGGGTGCCGACCTTGTCGAGCAGCGGGCGGTAGCGCTCCAGCACCCCGGCCCAGTCCACGCCGTTCATGTCGGCCCGCCAGAAGTTGTCCCGCATCAGGCGGCCGTTCTCGTCGAACATCTGCCGCCACTCGGCGGCCGGGTCGACGGTGACCCGCACCCGGGCGAGGTCCACCTCCAGGTCGTCGTCCTCACCGGCCTTGGACTCCGCCGGCAGCACCCGCAGGCGGCCCTCGTCCAGCACCACGAGCCTGGTGCCGTCACCGCTGACGGCGTACCCGTCCACCTCGGAGACCAGCTCCTCGGCCTTGCGCCGGGTGAAGTCGAAGCGCTCCAGGGCCGGGCGCGGGTGGCCGTCCTCCAGCGAGGCGGCGATGTCGCCCAGCTCGCCCAGCAGCGGGACCCGCGTCCACAGCACGCCCTCCTTGGTGGCGTGCAGGCCGCCGAACTGGCCGCCCGCCACCGGGAACGGGATGATCCGGTCGCCGAGGCCGTCCAGGTCCACCCGGGTGACCGGGGGTGCCTGCTCGCCGTCCTCCTTGGCCGCCGCGGCGCCGTCCTTGGCGTCCTTGCCGCCCTTCGCCTCCTCCGGCTCGCCACCGGCCGGCCGCCCGGCCCGCTGCGGTCCGAACGGTGACGGCGTGTCGGCCGCCAGCGTCAGCAGGTACGGCCGGGCGCCGGTCGGGAACGACAGGTCGAACACGTGGGAGTCGTACACCGGGTCGAAGTTGCGCACCGACAGGAAGGCCAGGTGCCGGCCGTCCGCGGTGAAGGCCGGCGAGTAGTCGGCGAACCGCTGCGGGGTGGCCTCGGAGACCGTACGGGTGGCCAGGTCGGCCAGCATGATCTGGCGCAGCCCCCACGGGCCCAGCACCGGCTGGGACCACGCCAGCCAGCCCGAGTCCGGACTGAACACCAGGCCGCTGACCTCGCCGTCCGCGCTGCGCAGCAGCTCGTGCACGGCGCCGCCGTCGAGCGGGACGAGCAGCAGCCGGCCGTCGTGCGAGGCCACCGCCAGCTGCCCGCCGTCCGGCGAGACCGCCAGGTCGAGCACCCGGCCGAGCTGCCCGGCGGCGAGCCGGCGCCGCTCGGCGCCCAGCACGTCCGGGGCGTACTCGACGGCGTCCTCGCCCCCGGCGTCGGTCACCCAGACCGCACCCTGCCCGCCGTCCGTGCCCGGCACCACCCGGGCCAGCCGGGCCCGCGCCCCCGGGGTCTGGTCCAGCACCCGGGCCGGCCCCTCACGGTGGGTCAGCCAGTGCACGCTGCCGCGGACCACCACGGCGCTGGCCCGGCCGGTGCGGTCCGGCGCGACGGTCTCCAACTGCCCGGCGGCCGGGGTCGGGTGGGGCTGGCGGCCGGTCCGCGGGCCGGCCGGACGGACGTCCAGGCGGCGCGGCCGGGCGCCGTCCAGACCGTCCAGCAGCCACAGGTCGCCGGCGCTGTGCCAGACCACCCGGGTGCCGTCGGTGCTCGCGTTGCGGGCGTAGAACGGGCCGTCGGTGTGCCGGCGCAGGTCCGAGCCGTCCGGCAGGCTGGAGTACAGCTGCCCGCTGCCCTCGTGGTCGGAGAGGAAGGCGACCCGCTCCCCCACCCACATCGGGGACTCGATGTTGCCGTCCAGCTCCTGGTGCAGCCGCTCGAACTCCTGCGCGCCGATCCAGAGTTTCCCCGCGGTGCCGCCGCGGTAGCGCTTCCACCAGCCCGGCTCGCGGCTGATCGCGGAGAGCAGCAGCGCCCGCTCGCCCCCGGGCTCGAACGCGAGCCCGCCGATCGGCCCGTACGGCAGCCGGGTGGGCTCGCCGCCGTCCAGCTCCAGCGCGAACGCCCAGGACCGGCGGATGGTGGCCTGCCCGGCGGTGGTGGTCGCGACCGGCCGGCCGTCGGCGGTCCAGCCGCGCAGCGCGGTGAACGGGCTGCCCCAGTGGGTGAGCCGGCGCGCCGGGCCGCCGTCGACCGGGGCTACGTGGATCTCCGGCGCGCCGTCGCGGGTGGAGGCGAAGGCGACCAGCCGGCCGTCGGGCGAGAACCGGGGCCGGCTGACCGGGACCTGATCGGCAGTCAGCCGCCAGGCCCGGCCGCCGTCGACCGGGGCCAGCCAGATGTCGTCGTCGGCGACGAAGGTGACGAGGTCGCCGTGCAGGTGCGGGTGGCGCAGGTAGGCGCCCGTGGAGGTGCTCTCTGGTTCGGTCACAGCAGTCACCCTAGGCAGGGCCCGGCGGGACGGCCAAGGGTTTCTTCGAGGGCGAACCCCGCGCTCCGGCGGGCCGCGGACTCAGCCCCAGCGGCCGGTCCGGCCGAGCAGCAGCGCCCCGGCCGCCACCCCCGCGGTGGAGGTCCGCAGCACCGAGCCGCCGAGCCGGTGCGGGCGGGCACCGGCCTGCGCGAACGCCGCCAGCTCCTCCGGGGAGACCCCGCCCTCGGGACCGACCACCAGCACGATGTCCCCGGCCGCCGGGAGCGCGGCGGTGGCCAGCGGCTCGGCGCCCTCCTCGTGCAGGACGGCGGCGAGCGCGGCCCGTTCCAGCAGCGGCACCAGCTGACGGGTGGTCAGCTGATCGGTCACCTCGGGGAAGCGCAGCCGGCGGGACTGCTTGCCCGCCTCCCGGGCGGTGGCCCGCCACTTGGCGAGCGCCTTGGCGCCGCGCTCGCCCTTCCACTGGGTGATGCAGCGGGAGGCCGCCCACGGGATCACCACGTCGACGCCGACCTCGGTCATGGTCTCCACCGCCAGCTCGCCGCGGTCGCCCTTGGGCAGCGCCTGCACCACCACGATCCGCGGGCCCGGCTCCGGCTCCCGGCGCACCGCCGTCACCGTGACGTCCAGCGCGTCCTTGCCCAGCACGGCCGCCACGGCGCCGTCCAGCCCCAGGCCGAGGCCGTCCGTCAGGGTGAGCGCCTCCCCCGCCGTCAGCCGCTTCACCGCCGCCGCGTGGCGGCCCTCCGGCCCGTCCAGCCGTACCACCGATCCGGGCCCGGCCGCGGCCAGCCGGGCGGTCTCGACGACGAACACGGGCGCGGTCATGGGACGAACCTCCGGTGGGGCGGGACGGGGGGCCGGCCTGGGCCGGGCGGGAACGGGAAGGGCGGAAGACAGGGGCGCCGGAGCGCGCGACACCCCGCCGGCCCGTCCGGGCCTGC
>NZ_JAIZ01000262.1:12138-16237 GCF_000710465.2 Kitasatospora sp. MBT63
GGTCGGCGCCCGGGCGCCTCGGCGGCTCAGCGGCCGTTGAAGGCGTCCTTCAGGCGGGAGAACAGCCCCTGCTGGCCCGGCGCGAAGTGGCCGGCTGGCCGCTCCTCGCCGCGCAGCACCGCGAGCCGGCGCAGCAGCTCCTCCTGCTCGGGGTCGAGCTTGGTGGGCGTCTGCACCTCGACATGCACTATCAGGTCGCCGCGGCCGCCGCCGCGCAGGTGCGTGATGCCCCGGCCGTGCAGCGGGATCGACTGGCCGGACTGGGTGCCGGGCCGGATGTCGACCTCCTCCAGCCCGTCCAGGGTCTGCAGCGGCACCTGGGTGCCGAGCGAGGCGGCCGTCATCGGGATGGTGACCGTGCAGTGCAGGTCGTCGCCGCGGCGCTGGAAGGTCGGGTGGCTGGTCTCGGCGATCTCGACGTAGAGGTCGCCGGCCGGGCCGCCGCCGGGGCCGACCTCGCCCTCGCCGGCCAGCTGGATGCGGGTGCCGTTGTCGACACCGGCGGGGATCTTGACGGTGAGGGTGCGGCGGGCGCGGACCCGGCCGTCGCCGGCGCACTCGGGGCAGGGGGTCGGCACCACGGTGCCGAAGCCCTGGCACTGCGGGCAGGGGCGGGAGGTCATGACCTGGCCCAGGAAGGACCGGGTGACCTGGGAGACCTCGCCCTTGCCGCGGCACATGTCACAGGTCTGCGCGGAGGTGCCGGGGGCCGCGCCCTCGCCCGCGCAGGTGGTGCAGGTGACGGCCGTGTCGACCTGGAGTTCCTTGGTGGTGCCGAACGCGGCCTCCTCCAGGGTGATCTCCAGCCGGATCATGGCGTCCTGGCCGCGCCGGGTGCGCGAGCGCGGTCCGCGCTGGCCGCCGGCGGCGCCGAAGAAGGCGTCCATGATGTCGGAGAAGCCGAATCCGGCCGCGCCGAAGCCGCCCGCGCCGCCACCGCCGCCGTTCGGCGACAGCGGGTCGCCGCCGAGGTCGTAGACCTGCCGCTTGGAGGGGTCGGAGAGCACCTCGTAGGCGGCGTTGATCTCCTTGAACCGCTCCTGCGTCTTGGGGTCCGGGTTGACGTCCGGGTGCAGTTCGCGCGCGAGGCGCCGGAACGCCTTCTTGATCTCGTCCTGACCCGCGTCACGTCGGACGCCGAGTACCGCGTAGTAGTCCGTGGCCACCAAATGCTCCGGTTTGTTCCGCCTCTAGAAGTGCTTGCGACTGCTGCGCGCCGGCCTGCGGCGCGTGTGTCCTACGACTCGGCCAGGATCTGACCCACGTACCGTGCCACCGCTCGCACCGCCCCCATTGTGCCCGGGTAATCCATCCTGGTCGGACCGATCACCCCGAGCTTCGCCACGCTCTGGTCGCCCGAACCGTAACCGACCGAGACCACCGAGGTGGAATTGAGCCCCTCGTAGGCGTTCTCGTGGCCGATCCGGACCGTCATCGTGGCGTCCGCCGTCTCACCCAGCAGGCGGAGCAGGACCACCTGCTCCTCGAGGGCCTCCAGCACCGGCTGGATGGTCAGCGGGAAGTCGTGTCCGAAGCGGGTCAGGTTGGCGGTGCCCGCCAGCATGATCCGCTCCTCGTTCTGCTCGGCCAGCGTCTCGAACAGGGTGGCCAGCACCGCGGTGACGGTCGGCCGGTCGGCCGGCTCGAACGCGGCCGGGAGCTCCTCCAGTGCCGTCGGCACCTCGGGCAGCGGGCGGCCGCCGGCCTGCCCGTTCAGCCGGGCCCGCAGGTCCGCCAGCACGGTGTCGCCGACCGGGCCCGGGCAGTCGACCATCCGCTGCTCGACCCGGCCGGTGTTGGTGATCAGGACCAGCATCACCTTGGCCGGCGTCAGCTGGACCAGCTCGATGTGGCGGACCGTGGAACGGGTCAGCGACGGGTACTGGACCACCGCGACCTGCCGGGTGAGCTGCGCGAGCAGCCGCACCGTGCGGGCCACCACGTCGTCCAGGTCGACCGCGCCCTCGAGGAAGTGCCGGATCGCCCGGCGCTCGGGGCTGGTCATCGGCTTGACCTCGGCCAGCCGGTCGACGAAGAGCCGGTAGCCCTTGTCGGTGGGGATCCGGCCGGCGCTGGTGTGGGGCTGCTGGATGAAGCCCTCCTCCTCCAGCGCTGCCATGTCGTTGCGCACGGTCGCCGGGGAGACCCCGAGACTGTGCCGCTCGACCAGGGCCTTGGAGCCGACCGGCTCCTCGGTGCCCACGTAGTCCTGGACGATCGCCCGCAGCACGGCCAGCCTGCGGTCGTCCAGCGGGCGGGCGGCGGGGCGGGGCTCCACCGCGCGGGACGGCTCGAAGGAACGGGGCTCGTCGACCATGGGCACGCACCTCCGTCTTCGTCCGTTGAGCTGTTGAGTGTCCGATATCTGGCACTCCGGCAGGCAGAGTGCCAGGACCTTACCAGCCAGTGTAAGGCCCGGGTCCGACGGCAGGAACGGGCCGCCCAGGTGATCCTGCCCGCATCGCCGGACGGCACCCGTGGCGCATGGTGCCCGGGGCGGCCGCGAGTGGGAGCATCGGAGGCGAGCGCGACGAGCGAGGGAGCGGCGATGTCGACTTCGGGACAGCACTCCCGGTTCGCCCCCGACCGGGGGCTGACCGGCCGGATGGTCACCACGATGTTCCTGATCGGCCTGGTCTACGTGGGGTTCACCGGGCTGCTGATCGCACTGCTGCGCGGGGCCTGGCCGCTGATCGTCCTGATCTCCGGCGGCCTGTTCGTGGCGCAGTTCTGGTTCAGCGACAAGATCACCGAGCGGGCGATGGGCGCCCACGAGGTCACCCCCGAGCAGTACCCGCAGCTGCACGGCACCATCGACCGGCTCTGCGCGCTGGCCGACATGCCAAAGCCCCGGGTCGCGGTCGCCGTCAACGACATGCCGAACGCCTTCGCCACCGGCCGCAAGCCCGAGAAGGCCGTGGTCTGCGTCACCACCGGGCTGCTGCGCCGGCTGGAGCCCGAGGAGCTCGAGGGCGTGCTCGCCCACGAGCTCTCGCACGTCGCCCACCGGGACGTGGCGGTGATGACCATCGCCGGCTTCCTCGGGGTGCTGGCCGGCGCGATGACCAGGATCGCCCTGTACGGCGGGTTCCTGGGCGGCAACCGCAACAGCAACGACAGCACCGCGGCCATCGCGGCGATCATCATCCCGCTGGTCAGCATCGTGGTGTACGCGATCAGCTTCCTGCTCACCCGCCTGCTCTCGCGCTACCGGGAGCTGGCCGCCGACCGGGCCGCCGCCCAGCTGACCGGCCGGCCGAGCGCGCTGGCCTCCGCGCTGACCAAGGTGACCGGGCAGATCGCCGCCATCCCGACCAAGGACCTGCGCCAGGCGCAGCCGTACAACGCCTTCTACTTCGCCCCGGCGCTGAGCGCCCGGGAGGCCGCCACCCAGCTGCTGTCCACCCATCCGTCGCTGGAGCAGCGGCTGGCGCAGCTGGCGAAGATCTCGGCCGAACTCGGCCGGTGACGAGGAGCTGGACGTGGGATTCCTGGACGCACTGTTCGGCCGGACCAAGCCGGTCCGGCCGGACCTGGACCAGCTCTTCGGGGTGCCCTCGGCGGCGCTGACCCTGGAGGCGGCCGCCGGTTTCCGCCCGACCGGGCTGGGCTCGGTCTGTTTCGCGGCGGTGGAGGGCGGCGCCTTCGCCGAGGTCGAGCGGCAGGTCCGGGCGCTGCTGGACGCCGACACCCCGAACGGCGGGGTGCCGGTGGAGGCCTCGCAGGACGCCTACGGGTACTCCTGGCTGCTCGCCCGGCACACCGCCGAGGAGCTGCCGGACCTGGTCAACGACCTGCACGCGGTCAACAGCGAGCTGGAGGGCAACGGCTTCGGCCCGCAGCTGCTCTGCTCGCTGGTCGGCTTCCGCAACGCGGCGGGGCAGCCGCTGGCGCTGGTCTACCTGTACAAGCGCGGGTCCTTCTACCCGTTCGCACCGGTGCCGGGGGGCGGGGAGAAGCGCAACAGCCCGCTGGAGCTGCAGGTGAAGGCGATGCTCGGCAACGACCTGCGGCTGGAGCAGGACCTGAGCCGCTGGTTCCCGGTCTGGGGTGCGCCCGGGCTCTGAGGCGGCGGCCGCGGGGGCGGGTCGGGGCGGGT
>NZ_JAIZ01000263.1 GCF_000710465.2 Kitasatospora sp. MBT63
TCCTCGACCTGCCCGCCGACCGGCCCCGCCCCGCCCGCCCGAGCCACACCGGCGGCGCCGTCCCCCTCACCGTCCCCGCCGAGGTGTCCGCACCCCTGCTGGGGATCGGCCGGGCCGAGGGCGCCACCGCCTTCATGACGCTGTTCGCCGCCTACCAGGTGCTGCTCGCCCGGTACGCCGGCACCGACGACCTGGTGGTCGGCGTACCGGTGGCCGGCCGGCACCACCCCGACGCCGACGACCTGGTCGGCTTCTTCGTCAACATGCTGCCGCTGCGCGGCCGGCCACGCCCCGACCTGACCTTCCGCGAGCACCTGCGGGCCGTCCGGGACAACTGCGTGGCCGCCTTCGGCCACGCCGAGGTGCCCTTCGAATGGCTGGTCGAGCAGCTCGCCCCGGTCCGGGACCCCGCCCGGACACCACTGTTCTCCACCATGTTCGCCCTGCAGAACATGCCCGCCCCCGTCTGGCGGCTGCCCGGACTGACCGCCACCGCGGCCGACGGCCCCACCGGCGTCGCCAAGTTCGACCTCTCGCTGATCCTGGTCGAGCAGCCCGACGGCCTCACCGGCGCCCTGGAGTACAGCGCCGACGTCCTCGCCCCCGCCACCGCCGAACGGCTGGCCGGCTACTTCGCCACCCTGCTGCGGGCCGTCGCCGCCGACCCCGACACCGCCCTCGCCGACCTGCCGCTCGCCGGCGCCGCCGAGCACCACACGGTCCTCACCGAGTGGAACGACGCCACCGCCGACCTGCCCACCGCCACCGTGCCCGAGCAGATCGCCGCCCACGCCGCCCGCACCCCGCACGCCACCGCCGTCGGCGACGGCACCCGCACCCTCGACTACGCCGCGCTCGACCGGCAGGCCGACGCCCTGGCCCGCACCCTGGCCGCCCACGGCGTCGGACCGCAGACCGTGGTCGGCGTCGCCGTCGACCGCACCACCCGACTGCCGGTCGCGCTGCTCGCCGTGCTGCGGGCCGGCGGCACCTACCTGCCGCTCGACCCCGACTACCCCGCCGAGCGGCTCACCCACATGCTCGCCGACTCCGGTGCCGCCGCCCTGCTCACCGACGACGGCACCGCCCTGCCCGGCGTCCCCTTCGACGGCCCGGTCCTCGCCCTGCACACCCGGGGCCCCGGCCCCGGCACCCCGGCGGCGCCGCCCGTACCGCTGCCCGCACCCGACCCCGACCGCACCGCCTACCTGCTGTACACCTCCGGCTCCACCGGCCGCCCCAAGGGTGTCGCCGTCCCGCACCGTGCCCTCGCCAACCTCCTCGGTGCGATCCGCCGCACCCTCGACGGCTTCGGCCCCGAGGACGTCCTGCTGGCCATCACCACCCTCTCCTTCGACATCGCCGGCCTGGAACTGTGGCTGCCGCTGGTCACCGGCGCCCGGGTCGAGCTCGCCGACCGCACCACCGTCCGCGACGGCGCCGCCCTCGCCCGCCGGATCGCCGACAGCGGCGCCACCTGCCTGCAGGCCACCCCCGCCACCTGGCGCCTGCTGCTGGAGGCCGGCTGGAACGGCGGCCCGCAGCTCACCGCCCTGTGCGGCGGCGAGGCCCTGCCCACCGACCTCGCCGCCGCCCTGCGCCCGCGGGTCGGCGCCCTGTGGAACCTCTACGGCCCCACCGAGGCCACCATCTGGGCCACCGCCCGCCGGATCGACGACGACGGCGAGATCACCGTCGGCCGCCCGCTCGCCAACACCACCGCGTACGTCCTCGACGACCGCCTGCGCCCGGTCCCGCTCGGCGCCGTCGGCGACCTGTACCTCGGCGGCGCCGGCCTCGCCCACGGCTACCACCGAAGGCCCGACCTGACCGCCGCCGCCTTCGTCCCCAACCCCTTCGGACCCGGCCGCCTCTACCGCACCGGCGACCTCGCCCGCCACCGCGCCGACGGCCAACTCCTGCTGCTGGGACGCGCCGACGGACAGATCAAACTCCGCGGCCACCGGATCGAGACCGGCGAGATCGAAGCCGTCCTCGCCGAACACCCCGACATCCGCCGCGCCGCCGTCGTGCTGCGCCCCGACCGGGCCGGCGAACCCCAGCTGGTCGGCCACCTGGTCACCACCCGGCCGCTCGACCCCGCCGAGGTCACCGCCTGGCTGCGCCGCCGCCTGCCCGCCCACCTGGTGCCCGCCCGGCTCGCCGCCATCGACGAACTGCCCCTCAGCCCCGCCGGGAAGCTCGACCGGGCCGCCCTGCCCGCCCCGCCCGACGAGACCCCC
>NZ_JAIZ01000264.1 GCF_000710465.2 Kitasatospora sp. MBT63
TCGTACGTGGCGCGGGCGGCCGCCGCGGGCGGGGCGGAGGTGCTGTGCGTGGGGCGCCGGCCGGGTCCGGTGGGCCGGCACGTGTTCTGGGACGCTGCGGCCGGGGTGCCGGAGCTGGGCGGGGCCGACCTGGTGGTGCACTGCGCGGCGGCCGTGGGCGATCACCCGGTGGGGTCCCTGGCCGAGGCCGGGCAGTACGAGGTGAACGTCGGCGGCACCGGGCGGCTGCTGGCGGCGGCGGCCGGCCGGCCGGTGGTGTGGGTGAGCAGCGCCAGCGTGTACAGCCCCCGGCCGGGTGGCGCGCCGGTCCGGGAGAGCCACCCGACCGTGGACGGCCACCTGAACGGGTACGGGCGCAGCAAGGCGCTCGGTGAGCGGCTGGCGCTGGATGCGGGCGCGGTGGTGCTGCGGCCGCGGGCGGTGTACGGGGTGGGGGATCCGCATCTGGTGCCGCGGCTGCTGGCGCGGGTGCGCGGGGGTGTGCTGGCGCTGCCGGGCCGGGATGTGGCGCTCAGCCTGACGGCGGTGGAGAACCTCGCGCAGGCGGCGCTGGCGGCGCCCGGGTGGCCGCCGGGCGCGTACAACGTGGCGGACGCGGTGGCGTACCGGCGGGACGAGGTGGTGCGCCGGGTGCTGCGGGCGTACGGGGTGCGCGCCCGGATCGTTCATGTGCCGCTCGCGCTGGCGCGGTTGGCGCGTTCGGCGGAGCTGACGCCGTACGCGCTGGACCAGTTGGCCCGCAGTGTGGTGCTGGACACCGGCAGGGCGAGGGCGCAGGGGTGGGTGCCGCGGTACGGCCTGGCGGACCACCTGGCGGCGGTGGTGCGGACGGCGGAAGGCGCCCGCACCCCTTGAGCGGGGTGCGGGCGCCGGCGGCGGTTCAGCTCTTTGCGGCCTTCTTGACCAGGATCACCACGGCGGCGGCGACGCCGACCACCACCAGGACCTTGAGCAGCAGTGCGACCAGGGTGCCCACGACGCCGACCACGAACCAGATCAGGTTCCAGGCCAGCACCAGCACCAGGATCGGGACGACGATGTTGCGCACCCACGAGGGCAGCGACTTCCAGAGCTCGGCCATGTCTGTTCCTTCTCTCCCCTCGGGCTCGGCGCCGGTTCGTCCGCCGCTCTTCCCGGTTGCTTTCGGTACTTCGATCGTAGGCGGCGGCAACCGGTGAAACGAGGGCCGTCGCCCCCGAGAGAACCCGGAGATCACCCCGAGCCCGGGCCTCGGGGCAGTCCCCGAGCCCGGTCCCCGGGGCGGCCCCGGACCGTTGCCGTCACACCGGCCAGGTCTCGCCGCGCCAGGCGGCGTCCCAGAACATCCACTCGTACCGGGAGGTGGTCGAGAAGTGCTCGACCATGCGGCGGCGTTCGGCCGGGGAGATCTCCTCGCCGAGCCGGTCGGTGAGCGCGAGGACCCGCCGGACCACGGCCTGGAAGGCCTCGTCGCCGTAGGTGGAGATCCACTTGGCGTAGAGGGGCTCCGGGGAGGACCGCGCGAGCAGCCGCTCGCCGACGCGGGCGTAGATCCAGTAGCAGGGCAGCACGGCGGCGACGGCTTCGGCGAAGGAGCCGCCGTAGACGGTGGCCAGCAGGTAGCTGGTGTAGGCGCGGGTGGTGGGCAGGACCGGTGCGGCGGCGGCCTGTTCGGCGCTCTCGCCGAAGGCGGTCAGGAACTCGGCGTGCATGCCCTGCTCGGCGGCGATGGCGCCGACGGCGTCGTCGGCGAACGCCTGGACGTCCTCCTCCGAGGGCGCCTTGGCGGCGCAGACGGCCAGCGCCCGGGCGTAGTCGCGCAGGTAGTGCGAGTCCTGGACGACGAAGTGCCGGAAGGCCTCGCGCGGCAGGGTGCCGTCGGTGAGGCCGGCGATGAAGGGGTGGTCGAGGATCTCCGCGTAGACCGGCTCGATGGCCGCCCAGAGCTCGTCGGTCAGTGCCACTGCTGTTGCTCCCTCCCCGACCCGGGCTGCGGTGGTGCCGCGCCACGGCCAGGTTCTGGCGGTCGGCGCGGCGGTGGCCGGGTGGCCGTCAGCGCCCTCTCAGCCCGCTGCGGCGGGCTCCCGCGGTGTCCTTCTCTGTCCGGCCGACCCTATCGGGCGGCCCGCCGCGGCCCGTCCGGGGCTGCGGCGGACCGTGGCACCCGGCGCTTCCCAGCGGCGCCGCGGCCTGCCACCATCCCGAGTCATGAAGAACTTCACGATCAAAACCCTGATCAACGCGGCGGCCATCTGGGTCGCCGCCTGGATCGTCGGCGGGATCACCCTGTCCGGGCACGACTGGTGGCACAAGGCGGTCACGGTGATCGCGGTCGCCCTGATCTTCGGTGTGGTGAACTTCCTGATCAAGCCGCTGGTGAAGCTGCTCTCGCTGCCGCTGTTCATCCTGACGTTGGGCCTGATCACCTTCGTGATCAATGCGTTGATGCTCTGGCTGACCTCGTGGGCCTCGGACAAGCTCGACCTGAGCTTCCACGTCGAAGGCTTCTGGGCGGCCCTGCTGGGCTCGCTGATCATCAGCATCGTCTCCTGTGGGCTCAACCTGGCCTTCGGCGACGACTGAGGCCGGGTGCGCTGCCGGTCAGCCGGTGTCCTGCCGGCCGGGCGCCGACAGGATGCCGGCGAGCTGCTCGTCCAGGTCGCCGGCGACCACCTCCGCACCGACCGGCACCAGGCGGTCGGTGCGGGCCAGGAAGGCGATCAGCGGCGCGGCGGGCGCGCGCAGCACCGCGTCGTGCCCGGGGGCGTGCAGCACCAGGCGGACCTCGGCGGGTCCGCTGCCCGCCGGGTGGACGTGGACGTCGCCCTCGCCGGCCGGACGCCTGATGCCCTCGACGAGCAGGTCGCGGCCGAACACCCAGCTGACCGGCCGGTCCCCGGGCAGGTGGAAGGTGAGGCGGACGGCGTAGGGATCGGCCGCGTCGTACTCCAGGTCGACCAGGATGCGGAGGGAGAGCCGGTCCGAGGCCACCAGGTGCATGACGGTGTGGTCCTGGACTGTGGTGCTGCTCATGCGCCGGTACCTCTCGTTCGGCCCGGCCCGCGCGGGCCGGGGGCTCGCCCCGGGGTGGGGTCTGCGGTTGGCTGTGGTGGCACGGCGTCCCGGCGGCGGCCGGCGGAACCCGATCCTCCCGATCGTGCACCTGTACGGGTTTCGGCCCCGCCCCGGCGCGGCAGAATCCCGCACAACGCCAGCCCTCCGGAGGTGGCCATGCCCGGCCCGGCCCGCCCAGTCGTCAAACGCACCGCCCGGGCGATCCTGCTGGAGCTGGATCCCGAGCGGCCGCACGCGCAGGCCGCCATCGTGCTGATCAAACGCACCCGCCCCGGCCGCCCGCCGTACTGGATCACCCCCGGCGGCGGGGTCGAGCCCACCGACCGCACGGTGGTGGACGCGCTGCACCGCGAGGTGGACGAGGAGCTCGGCGGCAAGGTCGAGGACGTGGTGCCCGCCTTCGTCGACACGGTGTCCCACTCCCATCACGAGGACGGCACCCTGGCCCACCCGCACGGGGTCAAGGTGCAGCACTTCTTCGTCTGCCGGCTGTCGGCCATGGACCCGTCGCTGCGCCACGGTCCCGAGGTGGACGAGCCGCGCGGCGAGTACGAGATCGTCCGGCTGCCGTTCACCCGCGAGGGCGTCACCGCGGTCAACGTGGTGCCGCCCAGCCTGCGCGCCTACCTCGCGGCCAACATCGAGGGAGTCCGCGCGCTGCTCGCCCCCGACCTGGGCTGACGCCCGGCCCGGTGGGCCTGCCGGCCGGGCGGCGGCCGGTCAGCCGGCCGCCAGGTCGCCCACCAGGTCGTGCCGCACCCGCTCGGCGGGCACCCCGGCGCGGGCCAGCGCCGCGGCGCCGCGCCGGACCATCGCCGCCGGTCCGCTCAGGTACGCGCAGTACCCGTGCCAGGGCGCGTACCGGGCGACCACCTCCGGCAGCTCTCCGGCCAGCGCGACACCGGGGGCCTGCGCCGGCGGGGACAGCACCGGGTGCACCGACAGCCAGCGGTGCCTCTGCTCGATCCGGCGCAGCGCGTCCAGTTCGTACAGCTCGGCCCGGCTGCGGGCGCCGTAGAACAGCTCGACCGAGCGGCCGTCCGCGCCCCGCTGCGCCAGCTCCTCGACCAGTGCGTGGACCGGGGCGATCCCGGTGCCGCCGCCGAGCAGCAGCAGGTCGCTGCCGTCGGCCTCGTCGAGCACCATCCGCCCGGCCGCCGGGCCGAGCCGCAGGACGTCGCCGGGGGCCGCCCGGTGGACCAGCGCGCCGCTCACCCAGCCGGCCTGGACGGCCTTGACGTGGAAGGTCAGCAGGCCGTCCGGCCGGGGGGCGGTGGCGAACGAGAAGTGCCGCCAGACCCGGGGCCACCAGGGCGTCTCGACCGTCGCGTACTGGCCGGCCCGGAACGGGTAGGCCTGGTCGGGGCGCAGGGTGATCACGGCGATGTCCCGGGTGCGCTGCTGGTGCGAGACCACCTCCGCCTGCCACCAGGGTGGCGAGGTGCGGGCGGAGCTCTCGGCGGCCTCGATCATGATCCGGGAGACCAGGCCGTAGACCCGGCGCCAGGCCAGTTCGGTCTCGGTGTCCCAGCGGCTGCCGCAGAACTTGGCCAGCGCCGCCACCAGGCACTCGCCGACCGGGCCGTAGTGGCCGGTCAGGGTGCCGTACTTGCGGTGGCCCTCGCCGAGCCGGGTCAGGTAGCCGGTCAGGCCGGCCGGGTCGTCGGCGCTGCGGGCCGCCAGCAGCAGGGCCCGGAACAGCCGGTCCCGCTGGACGTCCATGGCCGCCGGGAACAGGGCCCTGACCTCGGGGTGGTGCAGGAAGATCAGCGCGTAGAAGTGGGCGGTGGCCCGGTCGGCGACCGGTTCGACGACGGCCAGGCTGGCCCGGATCAGCTGGATGTCGCGCGGGGTGGGCGGCGCGGTGGCCGCCGCGTCGGGGGCGGCCACGGCGGGGGCGGCGGACGGGTGCGACGGGGGTTCGGCGG
>NZ_JAIZ01000265.1 GCF_000710465.2 Kitasatospora sp. MBT63
GTCACCGGCGCGATCACCGTCGCAGCGGCACCCGCCCCGGTCCCGGTCGGCCCGGTCCCGGTGGGGGCGGCCCACCCGGGCTCCGCCGCGACGGCGGCGCTCCCCGGTCTGCCGCAGGCGCTCGGCAGCCGGGCCCGCACGCTGGCCGGCGGGGTCCGGCGGCGGTGCGCCGAGCTGGCGCGGATGGAGTCCCCGTCGGGGGACGCCCCGCGGCTGGACGCACTGGCGGAGGAGCTGTCCGCGGGCTTCCGGGCCACCGGCGCCGAGGTCGTCCGCGAGCCCGGCCCGGCCGGCGACCATCTGGTGGTGGAGTGGCCCGGACGGCGGGCGGACCTCCCGCATCTGCTGGTCGTCGGCCACCACGACACCGTGTGGCCGGTCGGCACCCTCGCGGACTGGCCGGTGGAGGAGTCCGAGGGGCTGCTCAGCGGCCCCGGCGTGCTGGACATGAAGGCCGGGCTGGCGCTGATCGAGGGGGCGTTCGCGCTCCTCGCCGACCTGGGGCAGCGCCCGCACCGCACGGTCCGCCTGGTGGTGGTCTCCGACGAGGAGGTCGGCAGCCCGAGCGGCCGGATCCTGGTCGAGCGCCACCTCCGGGGCGCCGCCGCCGTGCTGGGCCTGGAGCCCTCGCACCCGGACGGCCGGGTGAAGACCGCCCGCCGTGGCTCCTCCCGGGTCCGGCTGACCGTCACCGGCCGCGAGGCGCACGCCGGGAACGACGCGGCGCTCGGCGTCTCGGCCGTCGACGAGCTGGTGGACCAGCTGATCGCCGTCCGCGGGCTGGTCCGGCAGCCGGGCACCGAACTCAACGCCGGGCGGATCACCGGCGGCACGCGCGCCAACGTGGTGGCCGGGCGGGCCGAGGCCGAGCTCGGACTGCGGTTCGCCACCGCCGAGGCGCAGCGCAGCACCCTCGACACCCTGCAGCACCTGACCGCGCTGCGGCCCGGGGCCCGGGTGCGGGCCGAGGTGATCTCCAGCCGGCCGGCCTGGCCGGAGCGGTCCGGGAACCTGCTGCTGCGGCACGTGCGCTCGCTCGCCGCCGCCCTCGGCCAGCAGCTGGACGGCGCCCCGGCGGGCGGCGCCGGTGACACCAACGCGGCCGGCGCCCGCGGGCTGCCCACCCTGGACGGTCTCGGCGGCGTCGGCGCCGGTGCGCACGCCCGGCACGAGCACCTCCGCACCGATCAGGTGGCTCCCCGGATCGCCCTGTTGACGACCCTGCTGGCCGTTCCGCTGCCACGCCTGCGCGACCGGGTCTGACCGGCCCCGTACGGCGTTCCTCCCCGGCCCGGGCAGCCCGCGCTCCCGGGCCGGCGGGGTGTCGCACCCCCGTTCCCCGGCTCCCGCCAGCTCGCCGCCGCCCCCGCGAACGCCCCTGCCGCACACCTCGCCGAGGACCCCGGCGGGGGAGCCCCGCCGACCGGTTCGCCGGGCGCCTTGTCACGGGGTGCCACCGGCGTACACAATGGAACCGACCGAACGGTCAGTCGGGAGGTGGGTGCATGACGGCAACAGAGGCGACGGGCCTGGCCGAGCCGGGTCTGGAAGCGCACTTCGACGAGGTGATCGCCGCCGAGCAGCGGATCGAGCCCCGGGACTGGATGCCGGACGCCTACCGGGCGACGCTCATCCGGCAGATCGCGCAGCACGCCCACTCGGAGATCATCGGCATGCAGCCGGAGGGGAACTGGCTCACCCGGGCCCCTTCGCTGCGCCGCAAGGCGATCCTGCTGGCCAAGGCGCAGGACGAGGCCGGGCACGGCCTCTACCTGTACGCGGCCGCGGAGACGCTGGGGATCGACCGCTCCGAGCTGACCGAGAAGCTGATCTCGGGCCGGCAGAAGTACTCCTCGATCTTCAACTACCCCACCCTGACCTTCGCCGACGTCGGCGTGATCGGCTGGCTGGTGGACGGCGCGGCGATCTGCAACCAGGTCCCGCTCTGCCGCTGCAGCTACGGGCCGTACGCCCGGGCCATGGTGCGGATCTGCAAGGAGGAGTCCTTCCACCAGCGGCAGGGCTACGAGCTGCTGATGACGCTGATGCGCGGCACCGAGGCGCAGCGCCGGATGGTGCAGGACGCGGTGGACCGCTGGTGGTGGCCGTCGCTGATGATGTTCGGCCCGCCGGACGGCGACTCGCCGAACAGCGCGCAGTCGATGGCCTGGCGGATCAAGCGGCACAGCAACGACGACCTGCGGCAGCGATTCGTCGACATGACCGTGCCGCAGGCCGAGCACCTCGGCGTGACCCTGCCCGACCCGGCGCTGCGCTGGAACGAAGGGCGCGGCAGCTGGGACTTCGGTGAGCCGGACTGGTCCGAGCTCAAGCAGGTGATCAAGGGGCAGGGCCCGTGCAACGAGCAGCGCGTCGAGCGCCGCCGGGCCGCCCACGAGGACGGGGCCTGGGTCCGCGAGGCGGCCCTGGCGTACGCACAGAAGCGGAGAGCCGAGCGTGGAGCCGATCGTGACTGAGACCAGGGCCGGCTGGCCGCTCTACGAGGTGTTCGTGCGCCCTCGGCGCGGCCTCAACCACGTGCACGTCGGTTCGCTGCACGCGCCGGACGACCGGATGGCGCTGCTGAACGCCCGCGACCTCTACACCCGCCGCAACGAGGGCGTCAGCCTCTGGGTGGTCCGCTCCGACGCGATCACCGCCTCCACCCCGGACGAGCAGGACCCGTTCTTCGCCCCCAGCGGCGACAAGGTCTACCGCCACCCGACCTTCTACGACATCCCCGAGGATGTCCCGCACATCTGACGGGGGACCGCAGACCATGACCGACGACCACGTCTACCTGCACCTCTCCGAGGCGAGCGCCGACCCGGAGGGCGAGGCCCGCTGGGCGTACGGCACCGGCTTCGCCGACCCGCTGCTCGGCGTGGACACCTCGGTGCCGCCCGGCGTGGACGGTGCCGACCTCGCCGCGTACTGCCTGATGCTCGGCGACGACGCGCTGGTGCTCGCCCAGCGGCTGATCGAGTGGTGCACCCGCGCCCCCGAGCTGGAGGAGGAGGTGGCGCTCGCCAACCTCGGGCTCGACCTGCTCGGCCAGGCCCGCCACCTGCTCACCCGGGCCGGCCAGGCCGACGGCAGCGGCCGCAGCGAGGACGACCTGGCCTACTGGCGCGAGGAGCACGAGTTCCGCAACGTCCGGCTGGTCGAGGCGCCGAACGGGGACTTCGCGTTCTCGATCGCCCGGCTGCTGCTCTTCTCCACCGCCCGGCACGCGCTCTACCTGCGGCTGAGCACCCATCCGGATCCGGTGCTGGCCGCCATCGCGGCCCGCGGCGCCAAGGAGCTGGCCTACCACCACGAGTACGCGGTCTCCTGGACCCTGCGGCTCGGTGACGGCACCGCCCACTCGGCGGCCCGGATGCAGGCCGGGCTGGACGCCGTCTGGCCGCTGCTGGAGGAGCTGTTCACCCCGCACGCCGTGGAGCTGCGGCTCGGCGTCGACCCCGCGGGGCTGCGCGAGGGCGTGCTGGCGGAGCTGGCCGCCGTGATCGGCGAGGCCTGCCTGACCGTGCCCACCACGCCGCCGCTGGCGCGGGTCGGCGGCCGGGCCGGGCGGGACGGCGTGCACACCGAGGCGCTGGGCCCGCTGCTGGCCGAGTTCCAGGTGCTGGCCCGGGCCCACCCGGGGGCGACGTGGTGACCACCAGGGTCAGCGCCTGGGAGGTGGCGGCCGCCGTCCCCGACCCCGAGCTGCCCATGCTCACCCTCGCCGACCTGGGCATCCTGGCCGGGGTCGACCAGGACGGTGACGCGGTCACCGCCTGGATCACCCCGACGTACTCCGGCTGCCCGGCGGTCGCCGAGATGGCCGCCGACGTGTCCGGCCGGCTGCGCGCCGCGGGGTTCGGCGAGGTCCGGGTCCGGCTGCGGCTCGACCCGCCGTGGTCCACCGACCTGATCACCGAGGCGGGGCGCCGCAAGCTGGCCGAGGCGGGGATCGCCCCGCCGCACACCGGTGCCCGTACCGCCGGTCCCGGCCTGCTGCGGCTCGGCCCGACCCGGCACCTGGTGCACTGCCCGAACTGCGGCGGCGCCGACACCGAGGAGCTGTCCCGCTTCGGCTCCACCGCCTGCAAGGCGCTCTGGCGCTGCCGGTCCTGCCGGGAGCCCTTCGACCGGATCAAGGAGATCTGAATGGCCGTCCGCCGACCGACGTTCCACGAGCTGCGGATCGCGGCCCTGGAACCGCTCTGCGAGGACGCGGTCGCGGTCACCTTCGAGGTGCCGGACGCGCTCGCCGAGGACTTCGCGTTCCGCCCGGGGCAGACCCTCACCCTGCGGCGGATCGTGGACGGCGCCGACGAGCGCCGTTCCTACTCGCTCTGCTCCGCGGTGGGCGGCCCGCTGCGGATCGCGGTGCGCGAGGTGCCCGGCGGGCTGTTCTCGCGCTGGCTGGTGCGCGAGGCCCGGGTCGGCGAGCGGGTCGAGGTCATGCCGCCGAGCGGGCTGTTCGGGCCGGACCTGGCGGAGCCCGCGGAGCACGTCCTGATCGCGGCCGGTTCCGGGATCACCCCGATGCTCTCCATCGCCGGTTCCGTGCTCGCCGCGCACCCGGGGTCGAAGGTCACCCTGCTGTACGGCAACCGCCGCAGCGACACCGTGATGTTCGCCGACGAGCTGGCCGACCTGAAGGACCGTCATCTCGACCGGTTCCAGCTGCTGCACGTGCTGTCCCGGGAGACCCGGGACGCCGAGCTGCTCAGCGGGCGGCTCGACGCCGAGCGGGTCGGTGCGCTGCTCGCCGCCCTGGTGGAGCTCGAGGCCGTGGGCCACTTCTGGCTCTGCGGCCCGTACGGGATGGTGCTCGGGACCAAGGAGCTGCTGACCGGTCTCGGGGTGCCCGCCGACCGCGTGCACCAGGAGCTGTTCCACGCGGAGGACGAGCCGGTCACCGAGCGCGTCGAGGCCGTCCCGGACGGGGAGTTGAGCGAGGTGACGCTGGTGCTCGACGGGCGGGCGTCCACCCTGGCGCTGCCCCGGGACCGTTCGCTGCTGGACGGCGCCCAGCGCTCCCGGCCGGATCTGCCGTTCGCCTGCAAGGGCGGGGTGTGCGGTACCTGCCGGGCGCTGGTGGTGGAGGGCGAGGTCGACCTGCGGCGCAACTTCGCGCTGGAGGAGAAGGAGTTGGCGGCCGGCTACGTGCTGACCTGCCAGGCCCGCCCGGTCTCCGACAAGGTCACCGTCGACTACGACCGCTGATCCCGGCCGGGCCGCCCCCGGGAATCGGAGGATTCGTCAACTGATCGTCGCACGTGTGTGGTTGAGTGGGCGCACCCTGTTCCGATCCGGAGGGAGACCGGATGCGCCACCACCTGGCCCGCTGTGGAACGGCCCTGCTCGCGACGCTGCTGGCGGCCGGTTGCGGTGCCGATCCGGCCCCGGAGAAGGACGGCCCCGGCGACTACCGGGCGAAGGACGACATCTGCACCGTCCTGCCGTACCGGTTGCTGGTCGACCCGCTGGGCGACCCCTTCGGTACCGACGAGCCGTCCACCCGTGACTCGGGCGGCGCCCCGGCCGCCAAGTGCGTGGCGTCCTTCGACCCGCAGAGCGCCTCGCCCTACCGGCACACCGTCACCACGGTGGACGTCATCTTCCTCCCGGACACCGCGCTGGCCCGCAAACTGCACACCTTCGACCGCACCGAGAACCAGCCCAAGTACGCGATCGGCGGCGCGGTGACCGAGGTGAAGGGGGTCGGCCGGGAGGCGTTCCGGTTCCGCAACACGGCCGGGTCGGACACCGGGCCGATGTTCGAACTGGTCACCCGGGACAGCAACGTGCAGATGACCCTCACCTTCCTGGTCGACTTCCGGGAGCCGCCGGACGACAAGGCGGCCGATGTGGTGCTCCGGAAGATGGAGGAGTTCGCCCGGGCCTCGCTCACCGCGCTGAAGGGCTGAGCGGGCCGCCCGGGTCAGCGCACGCCGAGGGCGGGCTCGCCGAGCAGCTTCACGATCTCGTTGACCGCCGCCCGGCCGGCCCGGTTGGCGCCGACCGTGCTGGCCGACGGCCCGTAGCCGACCAGGTGGATCCGCGGGTCGGCGGCGGCCCGGGTGCCCTCCATCCGGATGCCGCCGCCCGGGCCGCGCAGCCCCAGTGGCGCCAGGTGCTTCACCTCGGGGCGGAAGCCGGTGGCCCAGACGATCGCGTCCACCCGCTCCTCGTGCCCGCCCCAGGCGACGCCGTGCTCGGTCAGCCGGTCGAACATCGGCCGGCGCTCCAGCGCCCCTAGTTCCCGCGCGCGCCGGTACGCGACGGACGGGCCGAGCCCGGTCACGCTGACCACGCTGCGTACCGGCAGCCCCAGCCGCACCCGCTCCTCGACCTGCGCCACCACCGCGCGCCCGAACTCCGGAGTGAACGGCCCCTCGTGGTACACCGGCGGGCGGCGGGTCACCCACAGTGTCCCGGCCACCTCGGCCACCTCGGACAGCACCTGGATCGCGGAGGCGCCGCCGCCGACGACCGCCACCCGCTGCCCGGCGAAGGACTCCGGGCCCCGGTACTCGGAGTAGTGCAGCTGCCGTCCGGCGAAGTGTCCCGGGTAGTGCGGGAGGAACGGCCTGGTCCAGGTCCCGGTCGCGTTGATCAGGGCCCGCGCCGACCACCGGTCGGCGTCCGACTCGACCAGCAGCCGCCCGTCCGCCGCCGGGCGGACCGCGCCGACCCGCACCGGGCGGACCACCGGCAGCGCGTGCTCCGCCTCGTACGCGGCGAAGTAGCCGGGCACCACCTCGCGGGCGGGCGCCGCCGGGTCGGGCGCGGGCAGCTCGAAGTCCGGCAGGTCGTGGAAGCCGTGCACGGTGGCCATCCGCAGCGAGGGCGAGCGGTGGGCCCAGGCGCCGCCGGGCGCGGGGTCGGCGTCCAGCACCACGAAGCCGCGGTACGGCTCGAAGCCGCGGCGGCGCAGGTGGTACGCGGCCGACAGTCCGGCCTGTCCGGCGCCGACCACCACGACGTCGACCTCGGTCGGCGCTTCGGCCGCCGCCCGCTCACTGGTTGCACCGTAAACAGTCACGGTGGTGAAACATGTGGGTGTTGCGGCGTGTTCCCGCTCAGCCGGCCGCCGCCCGCAGGTGCACCAGGCCGGCCACCCCGAAGATCAGGACGGTGTCGACGGCCGGTTCGGCCGAGGTGCCGGGGGTGGCGGTCGCGGCTCCGCCGGGAGCGGGGGCGGGGAAGGTGATCCCGGGGCCGTCGCCGCCGAAGACCGCGCTCTCGCCGGGCCGGATCAGCACACCGGCCGGGCTGAGCGCGTTCTCCGGGCCCGGGCTGCCCCGGAGCGTCGCCCGTCCGTCCGCCGCCGTGCTGACCTGGCTGAGGTGTTCGGGCGTCGAACCCTCGTTGCGGATGGTCACGGTCAGTTCGGCCCCGCCGGACGGCGACCGGCGCAGGACCGCGCCGGTCAGCTCCAGGTGCGAGCGCGGGCTCTCGACCGAGAGCGAGCCGATCGCGGCCGGGGCCGGGGCGGGCGCCGTGGCGGCCCCGGAGCTGCAGCCCGTCAGCAGCGCGAGCAGGACCGCCGCCGATCCGGCGGCGGCCGCGCGGACCTGACGGGCTGGGGTGCGGTGAGGTGACATGGTCCGCATTATGGGCGCGCTTATGCCCGGGCGGCGGGGCGACCCGGCGCGGGCCGGGCGCGGCCGTCCTCCTCGGCGGGGGGCCGGTGGCCGGCGTCGAAGGCGGCGAGGGCCTGCCCGACCGCGTCGAAGGTGAGGGTGGTGAACGCGGCGTGGTCGGCGGCGACCGCCGCCGGGTCCGCGCCGGCCAGCTGCCGGCGCGCGTTGCCGGTGAAGACGGTGCGCGCGGCGGCGAGGCCGAGGGTGGCGGTGAACCGGGCCTGCGGCTCGTCCTGCCCTTCGGCCAGCAGCAGTTCGGCCAGCCGCTCCTCCAGCACCTCCAGCGCCTCGCGGGCGTAGGCGAGCAGCGCGGGGGAGTCCAGCACGGTGAACCAGAAGGCCGGATGGTGGGTGCCGACGGCGGCGAACGGGTGGCCCTGCCTGCCGAACCGGATCATCAGGTCCCGCAGCGCCGTCAGCGGCCCGGTGCCGGGCGGCCGTCCGGTGACGGCTCCGGCGAGCAGGTCGAGCGCCTCGGGGAGCCGGTCGAGGAAGAGCTCCTCCTTGCGCGGGAGTAAGGGCCTTCGTCCAGCAGCACCGGGGTCCCGGCGGCCCCGGGGCGGGCGCCGGGGCCGGCCCGGTCCGGGCGCCGCGGTTCGCCGCCCACTTCGGCGGCATCACCGTCGACGGCACGGCGATCGACCTCGCCGACCCGGCCTTCGCCGACCTCGGCCCGGCCGGCGAGGTGCTCGTCGTCCCGCAGCAGCAGGTCGAGGCGATGCTGGCCGCCCGCGCCGCCGAGCTCGGGGTCGAGGTCCGGCGCGGGGCCGAGGTGACCGCCTTCGAGCAGGACGCGGACGGGGTGACGGTCACCCAGGCCGACGGGCGGCGCCTGCGGGCCGGCTGGCTGGCCGGCGCGGACGGCGGCCGCAGCACCGTCCGCAAGCTGGCCGGGTTCGCCTTCCCCGGGACGGACCCGGAGATCACCGGGCACCAGGCGATGGTCGAGCTGACGGGCGGGGAGAAGCTCGCCCGCGGCTGGCAGGCCACCCCGACCGGGGTCCACGTCAACGGGCCGATGGCCGGGCGCGTCCTGACCGTCCAGTTCGACGGCCCGCCCGCCGACCGCGACGCCCCGGTGACCGCCGCGGAGCTCACCGCGGCGCTGCGGCGGGTGACCGGCGAGGAGGTGACGGTCACGGCCGTCCACTCGGCGACCAGGTTCACCGACAACGCCCGGCTCGCCGAGGACCACCGCCGCGGCCGGGTGCTGCTGGCCGGCGACGCGGCGCACGTCCACTCGCCGTTCGGCGGGCAGGGCCTGAACCTCGGGCTCGGTGACGCCGCCAACCTGGGCTGGAAGCTGGCCGCCGTGGTGCGCGGCACCGAGCCCGAGGGCCTGCTCGACAGCTACACCGCCGAGCGCCGCCCGATCGCCGCGCAGGTGCTGGAGTGGACCCGGGCCCAGGTCGCACTGATGCGCCCCCGCCCGTACGAGCGGGCCCTGCGGTCCGTCGTAGCCGACCTGCTGGGCAGCCCGGCCGGCAGCACGTACATCGCCCGCCAGCTGTCCGGGGTGCTCCAGCGGACCGGGCCCGCCGAGGGCCACCCGCTGGTCGGCGGGCAGGCACCGGAACTCCGGTTCGCGGACGGCACCCGGCTGGCCGACCACTTCCACCGAAGTGGCGCGGTGCTGCTGCGGCTGGCACCGGACGCCCCGAGGGCGGACGGCTACGGGCAGCGGGTCCGCACCGTCACCGCCGACTGCCCTGACCGGCCGGGGCTGGCCGCGCTGCTGATCCGCCCGGACGGGTTCGTGGCCTGGGCGGTGGACCGTGATGCCGCACCGGCCGACGGCCTGCCTGCGGCGCTGGCCGCCTGGTTCGGCTCCCCGGGCGCCCCACCCCGGCCGGCCGCCGGCTGAACCCGCCCGGCCCCTGCCGTCCGGACGCCGCGACGGCAGGGGCCGGCGGTCCGTCAGCCCAGGGGGGAGATCACCGCGGCGGTGCCGTAGGCGCAGATCTCGGTCCCCAGGTCGGCCGCCTCGGTGACGTCGAACCGCATCATCAGGACCGCGTTGCCGCCGCGCGCGGCGGTCTGCTCGATCAGCCGCTCCATCGCCTGGTTCCGGCTCTCCACCAGGGTCTTGGTCAGCCCCTTCAGCTCGCCGCCCACCAGGGACTTCAGGCCCGCGCCGATCTGCGAGCCGAGGTGCCGGCTGCGCACCGTCAGGCCGAACACCTCGCCGATGATCCGCTCGACGCGGTACCCGGGCACGTCGTTGGTGGTGACCACCAGCACGTTGTCGGACGGGCGCTGCCCGCCGCCGTAGTCGTCAAGATTGCTCATCGCACCACCCTTGCCGATGAACGCCGCATCTCCCCGCTGACGCGCCGGGCGGCCCACCGTGCCACGGCGGCGGACGGCCGCCCGAAGAACCCGGTACGCACCGGTGATCCGGGACCCCCGGGGGCCGTACTGTAGGCGCATGGGCGAGCGAAGCGATCATCCGCAGGGGCCGGGCGCGGCGGAGGAGTCCGGCGCGCAGGACATCGAGGCGACGGTGGTGCTCGGCATCCGGATCACCGACTGGCCGTCCCTGCGCGCCGCCGCGCAGGCCGCCGTCGGCGAGCTGGACTTCACCGGGATCGACCCGGACGGGCAGCGCGCCGAGCTGCTGCGCGAGGTCTCCGAGGACCCGAACGCCGCCCTGGGCGCCCTGCTCCACCCGGACCGGCTGGTCGCGGCGATCCCCGGCATCGAGGCGCTCGGCGGGACGCTGGAGATCAGCATCACCGACGACTTCGCCCCGGACTTCGCCGAGCTGTTCCCGCTCGAGACCGACGACGGCGACGGCGGCGACTGGACCCTCACCCCGCGCACCGCCTGCCTTCTGCACACCCAGCTGATCGGCCTCGCCGACGCCGCCTACGACGACCTGGACGAGCACCTCGACGAGCCGGTCACCGACGCCGACGAGAGCGACTGGGCGGTCTTCGCCCGGCTGCCGCAGCGGACCTGGAACCTGCACCGGGCCTGGCGCCGCACGCTCGCCCGGACCTTCGACGACCTCGCCGACGACCTCGCGCTCGGCGAGTGGCCGCTGCCCAGGTGCCTGGCCGAGGAGCTGGCGCTGCGGATGGCCCTGGCCGACGCCCGGGCCCTGCTCGGCGCCCAGCCGGAGTCCGTCGCGGACATGATGGGCGACCTGCCCGCCGACCTGTACGACTACGACTGGGACGGCTGCGCGGACGAGCTGTTCGGCGTGTTCGCCCCGGACGACGGCGACGCCGAGTTCGACGCCCTCCAGCGCACCGAGCAACTGCTGGGCGTGACCCACCCCGAGGGCTGGTTCCTGTCCTACGAGGACGCCGAGGAGCGCGACCCCGGGCGCGGCCACCGCCGCTGACCCCTGGCATTCTTGGTCGGGTGAGTTCACCTTTCGACGCACCCGGCACCCCCGACGAGCCCGCCGACCGGGACGGCAGGGAGCAGTTCGTGCTCCCGCTGGTGGTCCGCCTGGAGCGGACCGACCCACCGGCCAGGACCGACGCCCTGGAGACCTCCGCCCGGGCGGTGCTCACCCTGCTCGCCGACCCGCGGGTGACCGGGGCCGACGGCGAGTGGTCCGAGCGGGTCGCCGCCTGGGAGGACGCCCGGATCCGCAAGGTGGTCCGCCGGGCCCGCGGCGGCGAGTGGCGCAAGGCCGGCGAACTGCCCGGCATCACCGTCACCGGCGGCACCGCCGAGGTACGGGTGTTCCCGCCGGTGCCGCTGGACGGCTGGCCCAAGGAGCTGGCCAAGCTGCAGGTCTCCGGCACCGACCTGGAGGAGGCCGGCGAGCCCGCCGAGCCGCTGCCCGGCACGCCCGTGCTGTGGCTCAACCCCGACCTGGAGATGAGCGCCGGCAAGACCATGGCGCAGACCGGCCACGCCGCCCAGCTCGCCTGGTGGCGGCTGGACGACGGGCAGCGCAAGGAGTGGGCGCAGACGGGGTTCGCGCTGGCCGTGCGCACGGCCACCCCGGCCGCCTGGGCGGAGCTCACGGCGAGCGGGCTGCCGCTGGTCCGCGACGCCGGCTTCACCGAGATCGCCCCCGGCAGCTGCACGGTCGTCGCGGACCACCCGGCGCTGCGCCCCGCCTGACCGCCGGAGAGCCACTACCGGGAATCAGACCGCGACGAGTTCCTGCTCGCGGTCCGGCGTCCCGACCTTGGGCTTCTTCGTCGGCAGCGACAGCCGGAAGACCTTGCGCCACGCGGAGAACACCTGCTTGGGCAGCGGCCCGGTGACGTACTCCAGCTCGTACTTCTCGAACAGGGTGCGCACCTTCACCGCGACTTCGGCGTACCGGTTGCTCGGCAGGTCCGGGAACAGGTGATGCTCGATCTGGTGCGACAGGTTGCCGGTCATGAAGTGCATGGCCCTGCTGCCGCTGATGTTCGCCGAGCCCATCATCTGGCGCAGGTACCACTGGCCGCGCGTCTCGCCCCTGACCGACCGGCGCTCGAAGACCTGTACACCCTCGGGGAAGTGCCCGCACATGATCACCGAGTGGGACCAGATGTTGCGGACCAGGTTCGCGGTGAACGTGGCGGCGAGCGTGGTGAGGAACGACGGGCCCGACAGCAGCGGGTGGATCACGTAGTCCTTGAGCACCTGCTTGCGGATCTTGCGGCCCACGGCCTTGGCCCGGGCGCGGAACTCCGGGTCCTTGCGGCGGCGCTTGTGCAGGTTCTTGCCGAGCTCCAGGTCGTACGCCGCGATGCCGTACTCGAAGAAGCAGGCGTTGACGAGGTTCCACAGCGGCTGGCCGAGGTGGAGCGGGTGCCACTTCTGGTCCTCGTCGACGCGCATGATGCCGTAGCCGAGGTCGTTGTCCTTGCCGATCACGTTGGTGTACGTGTGGTGCAGCTCGTTGTGCGAGTGCTTCCACTGCTCGGCCGGCGAGACGTGGTCCCACTCCCAGGTGGTGGAGTGGATCTTCGGGTCCCGCATCCAGTCCCACTGGCCGTGCAGGACGTTGTGGCCGATCTCCATGTTGTCCATGATCTTCGCCACGGACAGACCGGCGGTGCCGAGCAGCCACGCGGGCGGGAAGATCGAGAACAGCAGCACGCCCCGGCTGGCCAGCTCGAGCTTGCGCTGCGCCGAGATGACCTTGCGGATGTAGGCGGCGTCCTTCTCGCCGCGGCCGGCGATCACTTCGTCGCGGATCGCGTCCAGCTCGCGGCCGAGCTCCTCGATCTGCTCCGCGGTCAGGTGGGCGGTGGGGTCGATGGCGGTCAAGGTGCCTCTACCGTTCGATGTCGCAGGGGCCCGCCGCGGCGGACACACAGGTCTGGATGAGGACGCCCGGCTCGGCCTCGGTGATCTCGCCGGTGCGCAGGTCGCGGACGGCGCCCGCCTTGAGCGGCGTGACGCAGCCGAAGCAGATGCCCATGCGGCACCCGGAGGGCATGAGCACGCCGGCTTCCTCGCCGATGGCCAGCAACGGCGTGGCGCCGTCCGCGTCGACGGTCCTGCCGGTGGCGCTGAACGTGACCTCGCCGCCGCCGCCGCCGTCGCCGCCGGCGACGACGATGCGGGGGCGGAAGCGTTCGGTGTGCAGTCGCTCTCGGACGCCGTGTTCGGTCCAGTGCTCCTCTGCGGCGTCGAGCAGGCCCGCGGGCCCGCAGGCCCAGGTCTCGCGCTCGGCCCAGTCGGGCACGAGTTCGCCGAGACGGGCGATGTCGAGCCTGCCGTCCGTGCCGGTGTGCACCTCGGTGAGGCGCAGCTTCTCCTCCGCGACCAGGTCGTGCAGTTCGTTGCGGAAGATCACGTCTTGCGGCTGCGGTGCGCAGTGGACCATGACGACGTCGTCGAGATCGGTGTCGCGCAGCATGCCCATCACGGGAGTGATACCGCTGCCGGCCGTCAGGTAGAGCACCTTGGCGGGCTCGGCCTGCGGCAGCACGAAGTCACCGGTCGGCTGGTCGAGCTGGATCAGCGTGCCCGGTGTCGCCCTGCGGACGAGGTGGTTGCTGACCTGGCCGTCCGGGATCGCCTTCACGGTGATCGTGATGTGGCCGTCCTCGCGGTCCGTCGGTGAGGTGATGGAGTAGGCACGCCACAGGCGCCTCCCGTCGACGTCGACCCCGATCCGCACGTACTGACCGGCCGTGTGGCCGCGCCAGCCCCGTCCCGGCCTGATCACGATGGTCGCCGCGTCGCCCGTCTCGGGGTGCACGGCCATGATGCGCCCACGGAGGTCGGCGCCCGCACGCAGCGGGCTGACCAGGTCGAGGTAGTCCGACGGCAGCAACGGCGTCGTGACCATCTCCAGCAGTTTCCACGCCCTGCTGCGGAGGGCTGCACTCGTCATGACCCCAGCTTGCTGCGCCGCAGGGCGTAAAGTCCTGACCGTAGGACGTGAATCTGGTCGGCTGAATTGTTCGCAGGGAACAAGAATGTGAGCCATGTAATCCGGAGGGCCAGCGAGCTGGTCCTGAACGAGACGACGGTCACCGCGCTTCGGGCCGGGCTGACGGGCACCGCCGACGAGGTCGTCGAGGCGATCATCGACGAGGTCCCCTCCTATGCCAACGCCCTTTCGGGCCGCATGGGCGGCACCATCCGCCGAGCCGTCCGCACCGCCCTGGGGCACTACCTGGATCTCGCGAGCGGGAACACCACGGGTGGCGACGGCGGCGACGCAGCCTACGAGCTGGGCCGCGGCGAGGTGCGCGACGGCCGTTCGATGGACGCCCTGCTCAGCGCCTACCGCGTGGGCGCCCGCGTGGCCTGGCGATGTCTGGCAGCGGGTGCCGTACCCGCGGGTCTGCCCGCCGCCGAGGTCGCCAAGTTCGCCGAGCTGACCTTCGCGTACATCGACGAGCTCTCCGCCGCGAGCGCGGCGGGCCATGCCGACGAGCTGGCCGCCCGGGGCAGGGCCCACGAGCGCCACCTGGAAGACCTGGCCCGCGACCTCCTCGCCGGCACGAGCCCGGACGTGCTGCTGGCCTCTGTTCAACGGGCCGGGTGGCAGCCCCCGGTTTCGCTGACCGCGGTCCTGCTGCCCGCCGCCCAGGCCCGGCCCGCCTACCGCGCGCTCAACCCGGGCACTCTCGTCCTCGACGACCTGCCCGATGCCACCGGCGTGCTGCTCGTCCCCGATGCCGACCGGTCACACCTCCTGCGGCAGCTGACCGACCGCACCGTCGTGGTCGGCCCGGCACGGCCATGGACCCGTGCGTGCGCCTCGTACGCACGAGCCGTACGCGCTCGCTCACTGTCCCCTGAGATTCGCGACACCGAGGACCACCTGCCCGAGCTGGTACTGAGCGCCGACGCGGACGCGTTCGCAGACCTGCGTGCCCGAGCCCTCGCACCGTTGCGGACCTTGCCCGTCACGACCGCACGGCGGCTGGAGGAGACGTTGCGGGCGTGGCTGCTGCACCAAGGCAGGCGGGACGAGGTGGCAGCCGCGTTGTTCGTCCATCCTCAGACAGTCCGGTACCGGATGTCGCAGCTGCGGGAGCTGTTTCCGGATCTCGCCTCGCCGCACCGGGTCCTTGAACTGACCCTGGCGGTGGGTCTTCGGGGCAGCTGACGCGTACTTCGACCGTCCAGCACTGCGTCCGCGAGGGGGCGAGGAATCGTGCGCTCCCGGCAGCTGCACCGTGATCGCGGACCACCCGGCGCTGCGCCCCGCCCGACCATACGGCCACCGGGCGGGGCGGGGCGGGCGGTCGGTCAGGCCGGCCGGGCCCGGCGGGCCGGCCTGGTCTCGGCCAGCGCCAGGCCGGCGACCGACAGCAGCAGCACGCCGGTCCCGGCGGCGGTCGCCGCGGTGAGCCGCTCGCCGAGCAGCAGCACCGCGATCACGGTGGCGCTGACCGGCTCGATCAGGGCCACCACCGAGGCGGTGGTGGCCCGCACCACGGCCGCCCCCGCGAAGTACAGCCCGTACGCGAGCGCCGTCGGTACCGCCGCGAGGTAGGCCAGCAGCGCGAGGGTGCGCCCGAGCCCGGCCGGGTCCGGCCACAGGCCCTCCGCCGCCGCGAACGGCAGCATGCACACCGCACAGACGGTGAACGACCACAGCGTGGTCGCGTACGGGCCGTCGCCGCCGCCGCTGCGCCCGAGCCGCCGGGTGTACAGCGTGATGCAGGCGTACCCGGCGGCCGACAGCAGGGCCCAGCCGATGCCCGCCAGGTCGGCCGGGCCGCTGCCGCCGTCCCCGAGGACCAGCACCGCCAGCCCGCCGAGCGCGCCGCCGACGGCCAGCAGCCCGCTGCCGCCGAGCCGCTCACCCATGGTCAGCCGGGCCCCGGAGGCGATCATGACGGGTGCCGCGCCCAGCGTGACGACGGTGGCGACCGCCAGCCCGGTCCGCTGGACGGCGAGGAAGTACGCGGCCTGGAACAGGGTCAGCCCGAGACCGTTCACCAGGATCCGGCCGAGCCGGGCCGGGCGGGGGACACGGGGGACGCGGGGGACGCGGCCCGTCGGCACCGGCCGGCCGGCGGACCGGCGGACGGCGAGCAGCAGGGCCACCCCGCCCGCCGAACGCCAGAAGGTCAGGGCCATCGGGCCGAGGCCGCTGTGCCCGTAGAGCAGCGCGGCGGCCGCGCCGGCGGTCCCCCAGGCGGTCGCGGACAGCACGAGGTAGAGCAGGGCCCGCCCGACGGGCAGGGCACGGGAAGCCGACATGGTGTGGTTCTCCCACCGAAGACGAAAGGGGTCGGTTGCTGGGGTCCCGTACGCGGGCGACACCGACCGGCCCGGGGCGTGATCACCCGGGAGAGGTCCTCAGTGGCCTGGCCGCCCGCTCAGGCGGCGGGAGGTGGCAGAACGGTCTGCGGCATGCCGGCCAGCCTATCGCGCCCGGTGCGACCCGGCGGGACGCCGGTGAGCGGTGACGGGATTCGCGGAGCAGGCGCGGTGGTCGGGGGCGGGCCGGGCGCGGGTCGCGGCGATCTGCGGGGGTCGGCCGGCTGGCCGCGGTGCGCGGTGCCGAGGGGGCGCCGCCTCGCCGCGGGTGCCGCGTCGGCGGTCGGGGGCGGTGGAGGTGGTCCGGGCGGTGGAGCTGGTCGGTGCCGCGCAGGTGGGCGGGGTCGGCGGGCGAGTCTTGTCAAGCTCTTGTGAAGATCGCTAGCATCCCCGCAGGTGGTCCCGGAGGGCGGTTGAGAGGGGGCGGCCGTGTCGGCGGCTTCGGCATTACCCGGACGGCAGGACGAACTCGCCGCGCTCGCACGGGCGGTGGAGCAGCTCGGTGCGGGCCGCGGCGCGGTGCTGGAGATCGCGGGCGATCCCGGCATCGGCAAGACCGCCCTGCTGAACCGGCTCGCCCGGCTGGCGGCCGACCGCGGCGCCGCCGTGCTGCGGGCCCGGGCCCGCCCCGAGGACGCGAAGCCGTACCAGCTGTTCCGCGACGCCTGGGACGGCGCCGAACCGCCCTGTCCCGGCGGGCCGTCCTGGGACTCCGCCGCCGACCGCGACCTGGTGCGGGCGCTGCGCTCGCCGGGCGGGGGGTGCGGCCCCGGAGCGGTCCTGATCCTGGACGACCTCCACCACGGCGATCCCGCCTCGATCCGGCTGGCCGAGCGGCTGGCCGGTGAGCGGCCGCCGTACCTGCTGGCGCTCGCGCACCGTCCCCGGCAGACCTCGCCCGCCCTGCTCGCCGCGCTCGACGAGGCCCAGCAGGCGGGCACCTTGCACCGGGTCGAGCCGGCGCCGCTGGACGCCGCCGCGGTCGCCGCCGTCCTCGCCGAGGCCGCCGCCGACGGGCGCGTGGCCCGCGGAGCCGAGCAGGCCGAACGGCTGCGCGCCGCCGCCGCGGGCAATCCGCGGATCCTGCGCGTCCTGCTGGCCGCCGGGGCCGACCCGGAGGTGTGGCCCGAACGCGCCGTGGGGGCCGCGGGCCCGTTGCTGCGCGCCGCCGCGCCGCTGATCGCCGAGTTCGACGCGCTCTCGGTGGCGGCGACGGAGGTACTGGCGGCCGCCGCCGTCCTCGGCGAAACGTTTCTGCTCGGG
>NZ_JAIZ01000266.1 GCF_000710465.2 Kitasatospora sp. MBT63
GAAACGCAGCCCTCAAGCCCGGAAAGACAACAGCCACTTAGCCCTGGCCGCCCGCAACTGGGCGCTCAGTCCCGCCCAGTCGATCTGGATCCAGTGCTCCACGATGCGGTCACCCTCGACCCGGAAGACCGCACTGTCGATCTCCCGAACCGTAGCGCTGGTGGGCGGGAACCGTCCACCTCGCCCGGGATTTCTCCTTCGCCCGTTCTGCACGCCTCGCCAGCGCCGCCGGCACTGCGACCGGTGCCAACCGATCGGACCACCCGACGTCATCCTGCAGGTGGGCCGTCGGCAGGTTTCGGGGCGGCGGTGCGGAAAGCAGAATCGAGGAATTCGAATCGTGCCCCGAGGTCGATCGCCCTGGCCTTCTCAGCCAGCCGCCGACACTGGAGCGCGATGATACAGACGCAGCGGCCATGATTGCCGAACGACGTTCGATCCGCGTTGGCCCCGGTATCGGCCCGGATCATCGGAACGGCGGGTCGGGTGGAGGATGATTTCGGTGGGAAACCTTTCCTGTGTGGCACCCAAGTACGCGGTGGACGTCAAGTCGGCTGCCAACTGCCAGGCGTGCCGCGGTTGGGGCACCCTGATCGCCGAGAGCGGGAAAGGGCTCATTCCGTGCGCGGGCTGCCAGGGTGCAGCGGATGACGAGTCCGCGCGCCCCGCAGTCGGGTGCGCCCGAATCCGTTGTCACTCAGTTGGCAATGTGGTGCGGTGATTCGGCATCGATCCGCCGTCGTAGTAGGCAGCGTGGACAAGGGCCGTCGAGTGCAGGTTCGGTGAGCTGGCGTGGCACCTGAGGATGGCGTCCCGCTGTGTGGTGTAGCCGATCACAGGTGAGGCGTGCGCGGGATCGCTCCTGGGGCGCACACCCACGAGGGCCCCGCACTCCCTGAGCATGAGTCAGCCACCGCGCAACTCTTCGAATTGAAAGGCCAGTTCAACGAAGGAGACGCACGGTGGCCCTTTCTCAGTCTGATCTACTACGCCTGCTGGAGTCACTACGTTCGGCAGACGGCCTGGAACTCGTCCGCGGTGTGGCTGAGCGGATGCTCCAGGAGTTGATCGAGGCCGAGGCCACTGCAAGGATCGGCGCCCAGTGGAACGAGCACACCGAGGCCCGCACCACGTTCCGCAACGGGCACCGGGACAAGACGCTGACCACAGCCGGCCGGCGACCTGGACCCGGCCATCCCCAAGCTGCGGTCGGGCAGCTTCTTCCCCGCGCTGCTGGAGCGGCGCCGCCGCATCGACCAGGCCCTGTACGCGGTCATCACGGAGGCCTACGTCCACGGCGTGTCCACGCGCTCGGTCGACGCATGCCGACGACGGTGTCGAGCTGGGTGCGGACCGCCTCGGCGGTGGGCTGGGCGGAGATCGTGCGGATCGTCGTGGCGACCAGCTCGCCGCCTCCTTGTTGACCACGCTGAACACGTTGCGCAGGAAATGAACCCTGCATCGTTGGTAGGCGGCTCCGAGCATGACCCTGCGGATGGCCTTGACCAGCCCCAGGTGGTGGTCGCCGATCACGAGTCGGACGCCGACCAGGCCGCGTTCGCACAATGAGCGCAGGAAATCGCTCCAGAACACCTCGGTCTCGCTGTCGCCGAGCGAAGGACGACCTGACCGCCTTCGCGCCCTTCCCGGAACGACATTGGAAGAAGATCCAGTCCACCAACCCGCTGGAACGGATCAACCGCGAGATCAAGCGCCGCACCGATGTCGTCCAGGTCTTCCCGAACGACGACGCGCTCCTGCGGCTGGTCACCGCCGTGCTCTTCGAGCTCCACGACGAGTGGATCGCCTTCCCCCGCCGCTACCTGCCCGAAGGCAACCAGCTCTACTTGGCCGAGCTCCCCGAAGCGCCCCGCACTACCCAACACGCCCACCGAGTGATCGGCTACACCACAGAGCGGGGCACGACCCGCCCGAGGGCCGCCAGGTCGCGGCACAGGGGCAGGAGCGCGGTCGCGTGGCGGCGGCGTACCTCGGTGCTGCGGCACAGTACGGCGAGCGCGGGCGGCTGCCACTAGCTCGATGGAGCACCAGGCCAGGGCGAGCCGGAGCGCTCTCCTGCGCGATGACGGCCGCGAGCTGCTCCTCCAGCTCGCGGCGGCGCTCGCGCACGGCGGGCAGCTTCGCCTCCAGCAGTGCAACCGTCGATCCCACACTGCTGTCCGTGCCGAACGTGCTGGGGTTTGCCACAATCACTCCCACCGGATCGTCAGTTACCGCTCGTAGCAGCCGAATGTACGGCCCCCACTGCGGATACCCGGCGCATTGTCGGACATTCCCACCCATCGGGCGGCCCGGACCCGCGGCCGCACGCACGGCGCCGCGGGCACCACGTCCGTACGGATCGCGGGCCCGCGCCCGCGGCGCTGCCGCACGCGCATCCACGGTGGAGCATCTGTTTTCCCATTTCAGGGACATGATCGGCACATGAGGCGTGCGGCCGCCGTACGGTGGAACCATGGCTGGCTGGCTGGCTGGCTGGCTGGGTGCGCCGGTGCGCGTACTGCTGGGGACCGCTGCGGGCGACTGCGCGAAGCGACGCCCGGTTCTGCTCGGCGGCGTGCAAGGCGATGGCCCGACGTCGTCGGGGCCACCTCCTTGAGACTGTCGCCATCGGCCTCTGGTTCACCCAGGGCATCGAGACCGAGCATGTGGTGCGCTGCCCGGCCTGCGCCGCCGCTTCGCCCGCGGGCACGGCCACCGCCGTGACGCGATGTACTGCTGTTCTGCATGTCGGCAGGCGGCGTACCGGGCCAGGAAGGCCGAAAGACGAAATTGCAGGTGCGGTCGGGCCGATCCCGAGCCCGACCGCCCCCCGTGTGCCGGCCGCCCGACGCCCGGCCTGTGTGCTGCTCACCGGCGGACCGGGCGGGCGCGGGCCCGCCGTCGCTGCGCCGCGCGAAGGGACCGGCGGTCGCGCTCAATTCGACTTCGGTCGACCACGGTCCCGGATAGCGCGTTTCCGGCTACCGTGGGGGAGTGAACTCCCGGGCCCAGACCACCGGGGGCCGGACGGAGAGCGTGATGACGTCGAACGACAGCGGCCGCGAACAACTCGCCCCCGAGGGCGCCGACGCGCTGCGCGCCCTGGCCCGGGAGGAACGCGGCCGGGCCGAGCAGCTGGCCGCGTTCCTGGAGGACGTCGCCGCCAACGGCCTGCCCGACCCCGAGGACTGCACGCCGTGGGAGGAGTTGCGCGAACGCCACCTCGCCGAGCTGGCGAACGGGCAGACTGAGCAGCGTGTCGCCTGAAACCCCGCGCCGTGCCGACGTCGCCTTCTCCGACCTCGCCGCCCTTCAGCTCGAGAAGCTGACCGCGGCCCAGACCCACCGCCTGGACCGCGCCCTGGTCGCCATCTCCGTGCGGCCCGACATCGGCCACCCGATCGAGGGCGGCGGCCGGCTGCGCGACTACCGCGACGACATCGACGGTGTACGGGTCATCTACCACGTCACGGTCCGTCAAACGATCGTGGTTGTCGGGTACGTCGAGGTCTAGGAGCCCGGGCCCGTACCGGCGTCCGTCTGAGAGGCGGATCCGCGGCTCGCGCTCCGCACCGGGGTCGGCCGACTGTTGTCCCTGACCGTGGGCCGGGCTCTGTTCGGCGCCGCCCGCCAACGTGCGCCCGGCCACGCCGCACTGCCGTAGCCCGCCACGCAGGTGGTCCACCCGACGCGGTGTGCGCCCTGGAACTCCTCGCGGTGGACCACCCCGAGACCGATGGAGTCGCGATCGAGGCGCTTGCGCTCCCCGGCGTGACCGACTGCCTGGCCGACCTCGCCGCCTTGTCCCACCAGTGGCACGAGAGCCGGTCCACGCCGGCCCGCAGGGAGGTCGGGACGCTCATCTACGCCTACCATCCCGGCCCCGTGAGGACGGGGCGCGCACAGGGCCGACCTGGTGGTGATCGGCAGCCCCCTCTGGATCGCCGACGGCGCCGGGCCCGCCTGAGCCGCACACCCGCCCGCCCGGCACGCAGGCCCGGTCGGGTCCCCGGCCGGCGGGGTCCTGTTCGAGGCCGTCCTCCCGTACGGGCGTTGCGGCTGTCGGCCGCCCCGGCCCGGCGAGGTGGCCATCCGCCCACCCGGGGCCCTGCGCCGTGCGACTGCGTGCAGGCCTGGCCTGACGGACCCGAGCGCGTTGTCGGCGCTGGGCCCGACGGTGCTCATCGACTGGCGGACGCCGGCCCGGCGGCAGGCGTCGGCGAAGGCCCTGCTGCTGTCCTGCGGGCCGTCACCGCACCACAGCACGTCGGGCGAGACCGCGTCGAAGTGCCGGTGGACCAGGTCGCGGGCGGCCTTCCGTCTGCCCTGCCGGGTCGGCGACCTGCGCTTCTTCGGCTCGCGACCGTACCAGCCTTGCTCGGCCATGGTCTCGGCGACGGTGTGCACGGACACGTGCCTGCCCTCGGCCCACAGGTCGAGCGTGATCCTGGGCGGGCCGTACGTGCCGCCGGAGCGGGTGAGAAGTACTTGATCAGCTCGATCAGCGCAGCCCGTCTGGCCTCTCGTTTTGTCGGGTTGGCGGGCCTGCCCCGCGAAGGCGCAGGTGGGGGTGGGTGTCGGCCAGGTTCCTGAGTTCGGCCCCGGCCTCCTCGGTGGGCTGGCGGCTGATCAGTTCGGGTGGTTGGTGTCGGGTGTGGTGGGTGGTGTGTTCCGGGGGTGGTCCCCACCTTGGGACACCGGCTGTCCTCATGGTCGGTGGTGGCCGTCCTTCCTACCGTTGATCTTGTCAACAATCGGCGATGAAAGGGGAGGCCATGACGTTCCGGTATGAGTGCCCGGGCAGGATCCACGACCGTCTCGCTGTCGTGTATGCCGGCTCGGGGTGGGGCCTTCACGACGCGGGCCGGTGGCCTTCGCGTGGAGGTGGCGCCGTGGTGGAGAGTGTTGCTCGCGTTGCGGGCACCACCGCCCGTCGGTCGGCCGTTCGTGATGTGGGCCCGCCGGTGCCGGTCGTCGTCGGCCCGGGCGAGGAGTGCAGGATCGTCGGTAGCGCCGTGTTGGATCGTAGGTGTACCGGTTGTGCGTTCGCGGCCGTGTTCGTTGTCCGGTCCGGTGGCCGGGTGTGCGTTCCTGGGTGTGGTGGCGGGGTCGGGGTCGGGGTTGCGGGGGTGGCCCGGTGACCACGTTCGGTGAGATGCTGCTGGGATTGCGACGGAGGGCAGGGCTGACGCAGGAGGAGCTGGCCGAGGCGGCTGGGTTGACTTCCCGGTCGGTCAGGGATCTGGAACGGGGTCGTCGGCAGCGGCCGCAGCATCACACGGTTGAAGCGTTGGTGACGGCGTTGGGGCTCACCGGCACCGATGCGGCGTTGCTTCTTCGGGTCGGGCGTTCGGGTCGTCCCCGGGGGTTGGTTGCCGATGACGGCGGGGTGGGGGCGGGCCTGCTGGACCGCGGTGGCCAGTTGGCGGCGCTGGAGCGTGCCGCGGTCGCGGCACGTGAGGGTCGCGGTTCGGTGGTGCTGGTCCGGGCGGGCGCGGGTATGGGGAAGACCTCGCTGGTGGGTGCCTGGGCGGAGGCCGAGCGGGGGCGGGGGATGCCGGTGGTGTGGGCGGGTGGCGGGCTGCTGGAGCAGGACTTCGCGTTCGCGGTGCTGCGGCAGCTGGTGGAGCCGCTGCTGGCCCGGGCGGGCGTGGTGGGGCGGGAGCGGTTGCTGTCCGGCCCGGCCGAGCCGGCGTCGTACGCTTTGCGGCTGGATGCCGAGCCGGCGGGGTCGGGGCCGTCGGCTGATTCGATGGGTGTCCTGCACGGCTTGTACTGGCTGATGGTCCACGTCACCGACGACGGTCCGCTCGCCCTGGTGGTCGACGACGCGCACTGGGCCGACGGCCCGTCGGTCCGCTGGTTGGCGTACCTGGCCCGCCGGTTGCAGGACTTGCCGCTGGTACTGGTGGTTGCGGCGCGCCCCGACGGTGATACCCAAGCGGGGCTGGTGCTGGAACAGATCGCGGCGCGAAGTGGCAGTGAACAGGTCGACTTGCCGCCACTGACGACGGCCGGCGTGTCCACGATGGTGCGGGCGCGGCTGGGGGGCCAGGTGGAGCCGAGGTTCGCCGTTGCCTGCGCCGAGGCGTCCGGGGGTAATCCGCTGCTGCTCGGCGAGCTGCTGCGGACCTTGGCGGACAGCGGGGTCGAGCCCGTGGCCGGCCAGGCACACCTGGTGGAGGAGTTCCGGGGCCGGGTGCTGGCCGCCACCGTGGTCGAGCGGCTTGCGCACCAATCCGAGCCGGTCCGGCGTCTGGCCCGGGCACTGGTCGTTCTGGGGCACGGGGCTGCGTGGCGGATCGCCGCGGCGCTGGCGGGCGTGGAGGAGACGCAGGTCCGTCGCCACGCCCGGTCTTTGCAGCAGATCGGAGTGCTGGCCCTGGACGTGACCGGGGCGGCGCCCTTGGGTGCGGGAGGGTGCTTCAGTCATCCGCTGGTGCGTGCGCGATCGCCGAGACGGTGATGAGTGCGGCGGAGCTGGCGGCCGGGCACGCCCGGGCAGCCGAACTGCTGCGGGCCGACGGCGCGCACGGGGATGTGGTGGCCGGGCATCTCCTGCTGGCCGAACCCGGCGACGGGCGGCCGTGGCGGGTGGAGGTGCTGCGGGAGGCGGCCCGCACCGCCCGTGGCGCTCCAGGCCATGGCCACCACCCGCGCCCAACA
>NZ_JAIZ01000267.1 GCF_000710465.2 Kitasatospora sp. MBT63
CGTACGGCGGCGGCTCCGGCTCCGGCGGCGGCCGTGGTGGCTCCGGCAGCTCCGGCGGCTTCTCCCGCGACCGGCGTGACGACCGGCGGGACGACCGGCGGGACGACCGCCGGGACGACCGGCGCGGCGAGGAGCGCCGTTACCCGGACCGCCCGCTGCGCCCCGAGGAGCGCCGCTACGACCGCCCCGAGTTCGGTGGCGGCCCGAACGCGACCCCGAGCCGCGGCAGCTACGCCGCGCGTCGCCCGTCCCCGGCGCCCAAGCCGCGCCGCGAGGGCCAAGGTGCGCCCGGCGACCCGCGCCGCCAGCCGCAGCGCTCGCGCGAGCTGCAGGCCCGGATCGAGGACGCGGTGCTGGCCCGGCACGACAAGCCGGCCGTCAAGCTGCCCAAGACCTTCGGCGAGCCCGAGGGCGAGCGGCTGCAGAAGGTGCTGGCCCGGGCCGGCATCGGCAGCCGCCGCGCCTGCGAGGAGCTGATCGAGCAGGGCCGGGTCGCGGTCAACGGCAAGCAGGTCACCGAGCAGGGCAAGCGGGTCGACCCGGAGAACGACGAGATCAAGGTCGACGGTCTGACCGTCGCCACCCAGTCGTTCCTGTTCTTCGCGCTCAACAAGCCGGCCGGCGTGGTCTCCACCATGGAGGACCCGGACGGCCGTCAGTGCCTCGGCGACTACGTGACCAACCGGGAGACCCGGCTGTTCCACGTCGGGCGCCTGGACACCGAGACCGAGGGCATCATCCTGCTCACCAACCACGGCGAGCTGGCCCACCGGCTGACCCACCCGAAGTACGGCGTCACCAAGACCTACCTGGCCGCCATCCAGGGCCCGATCCCGCGTGACCTGGGCAAGAAGCTGTCGCAGGGCATCGAGCTGGAGGACGGCTTCGCCCGCGCCGACAGCTTCAAGGTGGTCTCCAACATCGGCAAGAACTACCTGGTCGAGGTGACCCTGCACGAGGGCCGCAAGCACATCGTCCGGCGGATGCTCGCCGAGGTGGGCTACCCGGTGGACAAGCTGGTGCGCACCCACTTCGGTCCGATCGCGCTCGGCGACCAGAAGTCGGGCTGGCTGCGCCGCCTGACCAACCCCGAGGTCGGCCGGCTGATGAACGAGGTCGGCCTGTAGGGTCCGCCGCTGTTCCCCGGGCCCCTCCGCCGCTGGTGGAGGGGCCCGGGTGCTTTTGCCAGAGCTTGGTGTGAGCCTCGCCGCAGTGCCTTGTCAGCGCGCGGATCCGTGGCACAGGATGGCCACGAAAACTCGCCTTCTTCGATGGCGTAATCGCGCCACGGCGGAGCCGTGGCCGGGGGTGGGGGAAGGAGCGGCATGCTCGACGCATTCGGAGTGCTCGGCCTCGGACGGCCGGACGGGCAGGTGTACGCGGAGCTGGTGATCGCACCGCAGTCGACCGCGGGGGAGCTGGCCGACCAGTGCGGTCTGACGCTCCGGCAGAGCCAGGACGCGCTCGACCGGTTGGCCGACCAGGGGATGGCCACCCGGGCGCCGGTGGACCGCGACCGCTACCTGGCGGTCGCCCCGGACGTCGCCATCGGCACCCTGATCGGCCACCGCGAGGCCCAGCTGCGCAGCGCCCGGGCCGAGATGCACCGGCTGATGGACGCCTTCCGGGAGGCCTCCCGGTTCACCGACCCGGCGCACTCGGTGGAGGTGCTCACCGGCGGTGAGGCCATCGCCCAGCGGCTGGAGCACCTGATCGAGACCAGCCACTACCAGGTCCGCGGGTTCGACTGCCCGCCGTACATCCAGGACCCGGTGGCCAACCTGCCCCGGCAGCGGGCCAAGCTCCGCTCCGGGATCCGGTTCCGCACGGTCTTCGACAAGGAGGCCATCGCCTGGCCGGGGCGGCTGGAGAAGGAGATCCTGGTCGGCGTCGAGGACGGCGAGGAGGCCCGGGTCCGGCCCACCCTGCCGATGAAGATGATGATGTCGGACGACCGGATGGCGATCATCCCGATCAGTGTCGGCGACGCCGTCCTGGACGCCGCGTACGTGATCCACCCGTCGGCTCTGCTCCAGGCGCTCGACGCGCTGTTCGAGGCGGAGTGGGAACGGGCGGTACCGCTGCAGACCGCGATCGGCGACGGCGACGGTGTGGCCGGCCCCGACGCCGACCACCTCAAGCTGCTCGGCCTGCTGGCCGCGGGCCTGACCGACGAGTCGATCGCCCGCTCGCTCGGCTGGAGCGCCCGCACCACCCAGCGCCGGCTGCAGGGCCTGATGCGGGAGCTGGGCGCCACCACCCGCTTCCAGGCGGGCATGGCGGCCCGTGAGCGCGGCTGGCTCTAGCGCGCCGGGCCTGCCCCGGCCGTGGCGGCGGGGCCCGACGGTCGCGGCGGGCGCGGCCGGTCAGCTCCAGGGGATCAGGGTGGCCCAGAGCCCGTCCGGTCCGCGTTCGAGCTTCTCCAGTCCGAGCACCGCGGTGCGGTTGAGCCGGCCGTAGATGTGCGGGAACAGCGCGCCGGGCGTGGCTCCGGGCGGCGGCCCGCCGGTGGCGGCCTCCCACTTCACCATCGGCTCGACCAGGCTGTCCTCGATCAGCAACGCCATCAGCGGGTCGGGCGTGTCCCGGTAGAAGGCGTTGGCCACGGCCAGCAGGGTCGGCTCGTCGGGCGAGCAGTGGATGAAGCCGTCGGTGAGCAGCGAGGCCGCCGTGTAGGGCCGGCCGGGGTCGCGCAGCCAGTCGTCGAGGGGGGCGAGATGGTAGATCATGCCTCTTTTGTACCGGATGGGTACCGGAGTTGACGGCGTGGATCCTGCCGGCCGCGCCCCGGCCCCCCGGTCACCGGCCCGCCCGGGGACGGATCACAGGCCCGCCACCTTCGCCGTGCCCGACACCTCGTACACCAGCGTGACGGTACGGCGGCCGCCCGGCGGCAGCGCCACCTGCCAGCGGACGATGCCCTCGGCGTCCAGCTCGTCCGGGGCCGGGACGCACGACTCCTTGCGCAGCCGGACCTCGACGGCCGACACCTCGGAGACCGGGATCCGCTCGCGGACCGCCACCACCTGCTCGTCATGCTCCTCCGGACCGGAGAAACGGGACAGGTGCAGCCGTACGGTCCGGGTGACCACGGTGCGCTGGGTCAGCCCGGCCGATGCCCGGCTCTCCTCGGTCTCCCGGACCACCCGGTAGCCGTCCGAGCTGCCGAAGGCCAGCTCGGCGGGGGCGCCGGGAGCGGTGAAGGCCAGCTCGCCGCGGCCGGTGAAGCCGCTGCCGCGGATCAGGTCGACCGGTCCGGCCAGCAGCGCGTGCCCGGAGTCGTTGCGGAACCGGACCACCTGGGTGACCAGCGGGGACAGCTCCGGCGCGCAGGCGTACTCGCTGCTCGCGGTGGTGTCGAGGACGTCCAGCGGGATCCGGTGCGCCCGGCCGTCGGCCGGCACCGAGACGGCGTGCGGCGCCCGCAGCACCCGGACCTCGCCGCCGTCGTCCACCCCGGGCAGACCGTCCAGCGGCGCCGGGCCGGTGCTGCCGATCTCCTCCTCGCGCAGCTCCACCTCGACCGTGCGGCGCTCCTCGGCGGAGCGCTCGCGCAGGGTCAGCCGGTCCTCGGCGAGCCTCGGCGGGTCGGTGGCCAGCGCGGACCGGGCGGTGGAGAAGGACATCCGCGCCCCCGACCAGTCCTCGCCGGTGCGCTGCCAGACCACCGCCTCGGTCTCCAGCCGCAGCCCGTCCCCGGCCAGGGTGGCCCGGTAGGCGGGTCGCCACAGCGCGCACGGCGTCAGGTGGCCGAGCCGCAGCCCGGCCGGACCCGCGGCCTGCGCCTGCACGGTCAGCTCGACGTACGCGACCAGTTCGGCGGGGTCCTGCTCGGCCTCGTCCAGGGCGCGGACGGCCTCGGCCAGCTCGTCGGAGAGCGCGGCCAGCCGGGCCCGGGAGGCCCGCAGCCGCTCGCCGCAGTCCTCGCGTTCGGCGTCGGCCCGGTCCAGCTCGCGGGACCACCGGGCCCGCTCCACCTCGCCGAGCCCGGCGCCCTCGCCGATCTCCCGCAGCAGGTCGGCGGCCAGCTGCCCGAGCAGGACGAGCCGCGCCTGCAGCCGCTCCTGCTGCCGGACCTCGGCGAGCCGGTCCCGGGTCAGGGCGTGGATCCGGTGCCGCAGCGGCGAGTCGTCGTCGGTGGGCGGCAGCGGCGCGCGCGGGGTCCAGCTGCGGACCAGCCGTACGTCCAGCACCTTGGCCGGGACGCCCGCACCTGCGCCCGCACCCGGGCCCGCACCTGCTTCCGGGCCCGCGGGCGTCAGCTCGGCGTGCAGGGTGCGGTCGACGGCCAGCGCGGTGACCGGCCCGAGGCGCAGCCGCTGGACCCCGGCGGCCAGGTCGAGGACGGTGGTCCGCTCGACCTGGGCGCGGTCCTCCAGGCAGGTGACGGCCGTGACCGGCAGGGGGATCGGTGCGGCGGGCGCCGTGGCGTCCGGGCGGGTGGTCGGCTCGGTGGTCATGGGTGTCAGCTCCTGCGGTTGCCGTCGACCAGGGCCTTGCCGGCCGGGATGCGGATCTCGTAGCCGCCGTCGAGTTCGGCGGTGCCGCCCGCGGGCAGCTCCACCCGCCACAGCCGGGCGCTCGGCGGGTAGTTCCCGGACGGCTGCTCGGGCGCCCGCCAGCCGGCCCGCTCCTCGATCCGGACGTCCGGGTCGGAGCTGACCGGCACCCGCTCGCGGACCTCCACGACGGCCGGCCGCGACAGACGGTTGGCCAGCTCGATGTGGACCCGGTGGTCGAGCACCGTGGTGTTGTTGAGCATCCCGGCGGTGGACTCGCGCAGCTCGGTGCGGCGCGCCACCCGGATGCCCTCCGCGAGGCCGAGGCCCACCCGCCGGCTGCCGCCGGGGGCGAGGGTCGGCAGCGCGGCGGTGAGCAGGTGCTCGTCGTCGACCGACACCTCCACCGGGCCCGCGAGCAGCGCCTGGTCGGTGGCGTTGGCCAGTACCAGCGTCGCGTACACGGCCTCCTCGACGGCCGGCACGCAGACGTACTCGGTGCGCACCCCGACCGGCAGCACGGCGACCGTGACGGTGTGCCAGGTGCCGTCGGACGGGATGTCGGCCGGCGCGGCCGCGTCGAAGCGGTGGTCGAACGAGCCGGCCGACTCGCGCGGACGCACGGCGTGGCCCGGCAGCGGCAGGGCCGCCACCTGCTCGGCCCGGCGGCGGTACTCGGCGGCGACCAGGTCGGTGCTCTGCCGGGGCAGCAACTGCCCGCGGCGCGAACCGGTCCCGCCGGGTCCTGCCAGGGTGAGCGCGGCGTAGTCGAGCAGCGCCGCGTCCGGCCGCGGGGGGCCCGGCGGCGGAGGCGGCGGGGACGGCTCGTACGGCTTCTTGGCGAGCGGCTCGGCGACCACCCGGGACCGAAGGGCGTCGGCCCGCGGCGCGCTGCCGCCGAAGCCCGCCGACCGGGCGGGCATCGCCGCCTGCGGGGCCG
>NZ_JAIZ01000268.1 GCF_000710465.2 Kitasatospora sp. MBT63
GGCGGCACCGGCCGCGCCCGCCGCGCCGCCGCCCGTACCGCCCGCCGCGCCCGTACCGGCAGCCGTACCCGCGGCCGTACCCGCCGCGGCAGCGCCACCGACCACGGCACCGGCGCCGAGCGCCGCGGCCGCCGCCGAGAAGTACCCGGCCCCGACCCAGAGCAGCACGCCACCGGGCAGCACCGCCCGCAGGCTGTGGTTGATGTCGGAGAGCTCCAGGTAGGCCGCCGTGCAGCGGTCGCACTCCTGGATGTGGCGGCCGACCTCGGACGAGGCCCGCTTGCGCAGCGATCCGCGGGCGTACGCGCCCAGCCGGACCGCGTACGCCGTGCAGCCGCTCTCCTGGCTGCCCGACACGTGTGCCTGGAGGAACCCGGCGGCCAGCCGGTCCCTGGCCCGGTGCGCCTGCACGGCGGTGGCGTTGGCGGTCTTCCCGATCAGCACCGCCACCGTCTTCGGCGACTCCCGCTCGACCTCGGTGTGCCAGAGCACCATCCGGTCGTCCTCGGGGAGTTCGACGAAGGCCTGCATCACCATCCGCCGGTCCGCCAGCGCCATCGCCCAGGCGTCCGCGCCGGGGTCGGCCAGGTCGAACTCGACCGTGGACGCCGAACTCTGCGCGAACGCCCCGAAGTCGTCGACCAACTGCTCCCGCCGATCCGAGCGGGTCCAGACGGCGGCCACGTTGCGGACCGCCGTCAGCAGGTAGGCCCGGACCGCGAACTCCGGCCCCTTGCCCGCCCGCAGGGCCTGGAGGGTACGGGCGAACACCTCGCCGGCCAGGTCCTCCGCGGTGAAGCTGTCCCGGCAGCAGGTCCGCGCGTAGCGGCGCACCGACTCCGCGTGCCGCCGGTAGATCTCCTCGTACGCGGTGTCGTCGCCGGCCCGCACCCGTGCCGTCAACTCGGCGTCCGAGGGCGGGCGTTCACCGTCCACCGGGTCGGCGGGCGCGGGTACCACCGCCCGGGCCGGGGCGAGGCGCCGGGCGCCCGCCGCCTCCCCGACGAAGGACTCCGGGGTGACCCCGCCCTGCCCGGCCGGGGCCTGACCCGGCACCCGCCCGGCCAGCGACTCCCTCGCCGGCGCGCCGGCCTGATCCGGTACCTGGCCCGGGACTCCGCGGCCGGAGCCCGGATCGTTCTGGTCGTCAGTGCTCAATGCGGCCCCCATGCGCCGAACCCGGTCGGCCGGAACAACTCCCGTGCGAACCGCCCCCGGCCGAGGCGGCCCGGGGCCGGGGACGACACCACCGCCATCGCGGCGGCCCGTACGCGGGGCGGCGCGCCGAGCGGAACGGCACGCATCGGGACAATGGCTCCAACCACGGGCAAAGAATGGCATAGCGCAGCGGCCATCGGTAACCGGGAAGGCCACCGCCCACCCTTCCGGGCACCCGGTCGACGGACTCCGCCGGGCCCGCCCGGCACGCGCCCCCGCCCGCGCCGCGCGGTCCGACGGTGCCTCAGCGCGCCCGCAGCCCCTGCAGCAGGATCTGCAGCAGCCGGTCCGCCGGAGCGTCCTCGGGCAGCCCCGGCGAGGTCCGCACCGGGACCGCGTGTGCCGGGACGGCGGCCGTCAGCACCAGCACCACGTCCGAGACCGTCACCCCCGGCCGCAGCTCCCCGGCCGCCCCGGCCCGGGCCACCAGCGCGGCCAGCAGGTGCAGCAGCAGCCGCGGATCGGCGTCCGGCACGACCTGCGCGTCGCCGTCCTGGGCCCGTCCGCCGAACGGCGCGTCGAGCCGCCCCTCGAAGGAGGCGTCCAGCGACCGGCGTTGCTCGGGCACCCGGCCGATGTCCTCGGCGTACCGGAAGGACTCCGGCGGCAGCAGCCGGCCCGCGCCGGACTCGACCGCCCGCGCCAGGAAGCCCGACAGCGCCTCCCACGGCTGCTCGTCGCCGTACAGCGACTCCCTGGCCTGGGCGGTCAGCCACCCGACCTCCTCGGCGGCGATCCGCTGGACCAGCACCTCCTTGCTCGGGAACCGCCGGTACACGGTGCCGACCCCGACCCCGGCGCGTCGCGCGACCTCCTCCATCGGCGCGTCGTAACCGAGCTCCCCGAACACCTGGCGGGCGGCCCGCAGCACGCTCTCCAGGTTCCGCCGGGCGTCGACCCGCAGCCGGGACGCCTCCCCGCGGCCGCCGTCCGGCTCGTACCCGGTGCCCGTACCCGCGCCCGTACCCGCGCCGGGAACGGGCTGGCCGAGCCGCTCCGGCCCGGCCGGGCCGCGCTGCTCGGGCACCGCCCCCGGGCCGACCGGCGGCAGCGTCCGCCCCGCCATCTGTTCCTGATCAGTCATTCCAACCCTCCCCCGCAGGTGCCCGTCCCGGGCCCCTGTACGGACCGCGTTCCCCCCGGTGCCGAACACCGACGTCCGCGCCGTCCGCCTGATGTCTGCGCACTACCCTTCCCCGGATCTCCCCGGTGCAGTCCGGGAGTTGTGCCGGGTGGTTCAGGGACAGACCGAACCAATCGTTGGTCCAGCGCACAATCCGACCATAGTTCAAGGAAGTTCGGGGCAGAAGTGGCCGAAACTCGGCCACCGTCGCAAGCCTGGCGCCATTCCGGCACATCCGTCCCACCCGATCCGGTCGGCACTGTGGACAAGACGGCCCTCGGCAGGGCGTCATATGGGGGACGTGAACCGGATCACAGTGGCCGGAGGTGCCCCATCAGGATCCTGATCATCGGTGGCGGGTGCGCCGGCCTGACCGTCGCGCTCCGGCTCCAGCAGACGCTGCGGACCCGGCTCCGTACGGGCCAGGACGAGATCACACTGGTCGAACCGCAGCCGTACCTCACCTACCACCCGCTGCTCGCCGAGGTCGCCGCCGGCACCATCGACCCCCGCCACGTGGTCGTACCGCTGCGCCGCACCCTGCCCGACTGCCGGGTGCTCACCGCCAGGGTCACCCGGGTCGACCACGCCGCGCGGCGGGCCCGGATCGACGCCGCCGCCCCGGGCGAGAGCGGCCTGACCTCCGAACTGCACTACGACGTCCTGGTGGTGGCCCCCGGCTCGGTGTCCCGCACCGCGCCCGTCCCCGGCCTCGCCGAACACGGCCTCGGCTTCGCCACCGTCGGCGAGGCCGTCAGCCTGCGCAACCACGTCCTGGAACAGCTCGACCTGGCCTCCACCACCCGCGACCCGGAACTGCGCCAGTCCGCCCTCACCTTCGTCTTCGTCGGGGCCGGGTACGCCGGCGTCGGGGCGCTCGCCGAGCTGGAGGACATGGCCCGGTACGCGACCAAGGGCTACCACAACCTCCAGGCCGACGACCTGCGCTGGGTCCTGGTCGAGGCGACCGGCCGGATCCTGCCCGAGGAGTCCCCCGAACTCGCCGACCACACCCTCGCCGAACTGCGCGAACACAGCGTCGACGTCCGCCTGCGGACCACCCTGGAGTCGGCCGCCGACCGGATGATGACCCTCTCCGACGGCAGCAGGTTCGCCGCCCGCACCCTGGTCTGGACGGCCGGCACCCGCCCGGCCCCGCTGCTGAACCACACCGACCTCCCGCTCGACGGAAACGGCCGGATCCGGTGCCTGCCCGACCTGCGGGTGGCCGGTCCCGACGGCCTGCCGCTGGCCGGTGCCTGGGCCGCCGGCGACTGCGCGGCCGTACCCGACCCCGGCGCCGAGGGCGCACCCTGCGCACCCAACGCCCAGCACGCGCTCGCCCAGGCCGACCTGCTGGCCGCCAACCTGCTGGCCGCCGCGGCCGGGCAGGCGCTGCGCGACTACCACCCGGACCGCCCGTACTGCTCCACCTCGCTCGGCGTCGGCCGGGCCGTCGCCCACACCCGCCGCGGCCAGCTCACCGGCCGCCGCGCCTGGTGGCTGCACCGGGCCCGGCACCTGCGCCGGCTGCCGAGCCCGGAACGCCGGGTCCGGATCCTCACCGACTGGCTGCTGGCCGGGCTGTTCCGCCGCGAGGTGGTCTCGCTGGGGTCCGTCGAACACCCCCGCGCGGAGTTCGAGGCCGGCTTCACCGACCTCCACCCCGGCCCGTGACCGGGCCCGCGAACGCGCCGCGATGACGGTACGACTTCCGAAACCACGACCCGGCCTGACAGGATCTCCCAACCGGGTCATCACGTGGTGTGCTCGCACAGACGCAAAACGTGATGATCCGACTACAGCCCGCCGTTGACCGACCGACCCGACCGACCGTCCCGACCGACCGCCTTCGACCGACAGCCGAGGGAAGCCCACCCGGGCCGCGCACCCCCGCGGCCGGCCCCCGCCGAGTGAACACCCGTACCCGAACCGAGGAAGCGGCCGACGTTTGAACCTCATGCGCTGGAGCGCCCGGCTCACCGGAGCCCCGCGGCGTGCCGCTCCCCCCAGTCCCGGCCCCGGACCCGGCCACGGCCACGCCCACGGCCACGACGAGTCGGTCACCGTCCCCGGCCCGCGGGACCCGGCCGCGCAGGCCGGCCTGCTCGACCAACGCGACCTCGACCAGCTCTACGACCTGCGCGATGTCCTGCGCCGCCTCCCCGCCCCGGTCGCCGTCACCTACGGCCCGCAGCACCAGCTCGGCTACGCCAACCGCGCCTACCGCGAACTCTTCGGCGCCCGCACCAACGGCCCGCCCGCGGCCGAGGCGCTCCCCGAACTGGCCGCCCTCGGCGTACTCCCGCTGCTCGACCAGGTCCTGCGCAGCGGCCGGCCGCGCAGCGTGAAGTCCCGGGCGATCCTCAGCCTCGGCGGAAACCGCTACTACAACATCTCCTGCGTCCCGCTCGGCGCCGGGACGGACGGCACCACCCCGGCCGGCGTCCTGATCTTCGCCGCCGAGGTGACCGACCAGGTCCAGGCCGCCCTGCGCCTGCGCGAGGCCGAACGCCGCCAGCGCCAGGCCGCCGTCACCCTCCAGCGCAGCCTCCTGCCGCAGAAGCTGGAACAGCCGGCCGACCTGCGGGTCGCCGCCACCTACCAGCCCGGCGGCGCGGACGCGGCGGTCGGCGGCGACTGGTACGACGTGATCGGCCTCGGCGGCGGCCGGACCGCCCTGGTGATCGGCGACGTGATGGGCCGCGGCATGCGCGCCGCCGCCGTCATGGGCCAGCTGCGCACCGCCGTCCGCGCCTACGCCCGCCTCGACCTCCCGCCCCACGAGGTGATGCGCCTGCTCGACGGCCTCGCCATGGAGATCGACGCCAACCAGATCGCCACCTGCGCGTACGCCGTCTGGGACCCGGCCACCAGCAGTCTCACCTACGCCTCGGCCGGCCACCTCCCCTTCCTGCTGCGCTGCCCCGAGGGCACCATCCTGCGCAGCGAGGAACAGAACGGCCCGCCGCTCGGCACCGGCAGCGGTACCCACATCTCGCACACCCTGCGCCTGCTGCCCGGCACCACCGGCGTCCTCTACACGGACGGCCTGGTCGAACGCCGGGAGGAGGACATCGACGACGGCATCGAGCTGCTGGCCCGCGCCCTGGGCGGTGCGGCCGGCGCCCCCGACGTCATCTGCGCCAGGCTGCTCAGGGCGATGGGGGTCACCGCGGAGCACGACGACGACGTTGCCGTGCTGGCCTTCCAACTGCCACTTGACTCTCCCGCGCCGGATGCCTAAAGTTCTTCGAGCTGCCCGTCTCAGGGAGCACCGGACACGTGTCTACGCGGCCGGTCCCGAGGCAGCCAATCCCTTGAAACACCACTTCTCGTCCCACTGGGTCGTGCTCTGTCGCGTCCCCGTGCGAATTGGCGTGCGCGTTTATATGGATTGCGGCCGGATTCGCTTTTCGGAGCGTGGATCG
>NZ_JAIZ01000269.1 GCF_000710465.2 Kitasatospora sp. MBT63
GATGCTGTTGGTGATCTTCAAGTGTCGCGGGTTCGAGTCCCGTCACGCAGTTGCCTGCACAGGCGCGTGAAGTGGGTTGCTGGGTTGGTTCTGTTGCCATCCGGCTGATGCTGGTGGAGGCGGATGATGTTGGTTCCGGCTGCGGTGAGGACGTGCTGGACGTGGGTCTTCGCTGTGCCGCGGTATCGGCAGTTGCGCAGGCCGTGGGCGTGCACGGTTTCGGAGACGGTGGCCTCGCAGCCGGCTCTCATGGCATACCGGTCCTGCCAGGCCCGGGTGTTCTGCTCTTTCCGGACACGGTTTTGGATCTCCTGCAGGGGCTGGGGCAGCAGGAGGATGTGTCGGCCTCGTCCACCGGTGTTCCCGGTACATTTGAGGCGGTCTTCGCAAGGTCTGCAGACGGCGCGGGGAAAGAGCACCGACAGCCGTTCGTGCCCGTCGGCGAGTGTCGGCTTCCAGGGCGGGCTGGTTGCCCCGTTCGGACAAGTCAGCGTCTTTTCATGCCAGTTGGGCCGGAAGTCCTCCTTGTTGAAGCCCGGCAGTGCCCGTGTCCTGGGGCCGAGTCTGACCGGGCCGACCAGGTCGATCCCGTGCTCGGTCCAGGCCCGGTGGATGGTGGCCGGGGTGATGTATCCGCCGTCGACCAGGTGCTCGGCCGGAGCGAGGGAACGTGCTGCGAGGTCGGCGTGGATCCGCTCCAGGGCGTCGATGTCCTGCTCGGGCGCCGGTGTGGTGGCGACGTGGACGATCACGTTCGGCAGGCCCTCGTCGCAGGTCTCGGTCTGGTGGTCCTTGTAGCCGACCCACTCGGCCTTGCCGGGCTTGTGGCTGAAGCGGGCCTGCGGGTCGTGCGGGGTGACGATCTCCACCGACGACCAGGGTGTGGTGGCCGAAGCGGGATCCGGGCTCCCACGGCCGGCGGCCGCGCCGGAAGCAGCCCGCCGGCCCGTCGTCCGCCGGCTGAGCCGGTCGCGGGTCTGCTTGGGCCCGCGCCAACGCAAAGTGCCGGTCTCGTCGTACCAGTACTGCTGGAGCCAGACCTGCCGCAACACCTCCACCTGCGGCAACCACCTCAGCCGGGCCGGGGCATCGGCGGCGACAAGAGCCTGGAACAGACGCATACCGTCCTCGCCGACCGTGAGCGCATACTCCTCGCGTTCCTTCGCCTCCTTCGGCAACCGGTCGTAGCGCACCGGCCTGCCGTAACGCCTGGCCCACTCGTCGGTGACCAGGGCGAACACCCATTCCTCGTCAGCGGCGGCCAATTCCTCCAGGGCCGCCCGCAAGGTCTCACCGACCAACTCGGTCCGGTCCAGGCAGCGCACCGCCGCCAGGACGTGTGTGGAGTCGGTGCGCTGGCGCCCGCGCCGCTTGACCAATCCTGCCTCCGCCAGACGCTCGACCATCACCGCCAGCAGTCGGTCCGCGCGGTCGCCCTCGGCCATCCGGTCACGGAACTCGCTCAGCACCGAGAAGTCGAAACCCGGATCGTCCAACTCCAGCCCCAGGCAGTAATTTCCAGTCCAGACGGCACCGGACTGCCTCGGCCGTCTGCCGGTCGGTGAGGTTCTCCGCATACTGCAGCACCGACACCAACGCCAGCCGTGCCGGCGACAGGCCCCGACGCCCGTCAGCGGAATACCACTCCTCGAAGTCGCTGTCCGTGAACAGCCCAGCCAGATGATCCCGCACGCCCATCGCCACCGTGCCCCGCGGATTGCTCGCCCGCGCCATCCGTGCGGTCAGCGGCGGGATCTCCCGCCCGGACCAGGAACCCATCGCCACCGCAACCAACCCCTTTGACCAGCCCGAACTCCCAGACCACGAAAACAGGAAGGGCCGGCCAGTGGCCGCCGATCGAGGACAACCTCACTCTCACCAGTGAAGATCACCAACAGCATC
>NZ_JAIZ01000270.1:0-30293 GCF_000710465.2 Kitasatospora sp. MBT63
GGCGGGCGGCGGGCTCGCCCGCACGGTCGGCGGGACGCGCGGGCGGGGTGGCCGGCGGGGCGAGACTGCGGCTCAGGGCAGCGCCCTTGCGCCGGGCGGTGCCGAGAACGACCGGCCCTCCGCGCTCCGCGGGGGTGGCGGTCGCGGCGCGCAGTCGGTCCTGAACGCGGTCGGCGGGGGCCAGAGCCCGGACCGCCGAGCCGAGTAGCGGACCGGCGGCGATGGAGGCGTCCAGCGCCATCACCCGGACGATGCCGGCCGAGGTGGCGGCGGCCCGCAGCAGGGCGGCGCGCAGGACGTGCTCCGCCCAGTAATCCGGGTCGCCGGGCATCCCGTCCGAGCAGATTTCCCGGACCCCGGCCACGGAGATCACGCCGGCGGCAAGCGCCCCGCGCCGCTGCACTTCCCACAGCACCGTCAGTTCGTCCAGCGGCTCGCGCCGGTGCGCGAGCGCGGCCATGGCCAGGTAGACGGCGCGGTGGCCGGGGTCGACGAAGTCCTCGCCGGTGAGCCAGGAAGCTACTGCGGGGATCCGCCCGGGCGTGCTGAGGAAGCTGGAGAGCAGCGCCCGTTCGTGCTGCAGGGCGGCCTCGATCGTCTTGGAGGCGTTCCCCGGCGACGGCGGGGTGGGCAGCGGGCGGCGGGAGCGCTGGTCGATCGTGCCCCAGGCGTCGCCGAGCCGTTGGATGACGGCGTGCAGGGCGCCGGTCAGCTCGACGGTGGCCTCGACCGACTCGCTTTCGGCGGCGGCGAGCAGCCGGTGGGCGTGTTCCTCGAGCGCCCTCCGGACGGCGGTCTCCAGCACCATCCGGCCGTAGCTGGCGGCGTGCTCGGACCGGGGGCAGGTGGAGACAAGGGTGTGGCCGTAGCTGGCGGTGACGCCGGGGACCTCGCAGGTGGCGGTGGCGATGGCGGTCAGCGCCCAGTCCTGCTTCTGGTCGTCCCCGGCATCCGGGGCGAGGGCCGGGTGGCCGGCGGCGTGCTGGGCGAGCAGGATCGCGAAGAACCCCTCGTGGGCCGGACGGTAGAAGTGCCGGGGCTCCAGCCACCCGGCCAGCAGCCCGACCTGGGACGGATCGAGCAGGCACGCGCCGAGCACCGCCTGCTCGGCCTCCAGCTGCGGGCTCATGTCACGGCTGACCGGTGTCACCGCGGCGCCACCTCCTCGCGGAGAGGGGCGGGGAGCATCAGGTCGCGCAGCCGGTCCAGGTCCTCGACGAGGGCCTCGTCGCGGATCCGGAGGCGGCCGGAGCCCACTGCCAGGTACCAGCAACCGTCCGCGCGGCTGATCGGCAGGAAGGCCAGGTCGTTGCGAATGATGTCAACTCCGTTGCACAGAAGGGTGGTCGAGGTGGTCAGCGGGAGTGCCGTGCAGGTGCGCGGACGTGCTGACGGGCGCCGGCCTGGTGAGAGCGGGTCACGCGACCGCCTCGCCGCGGCAGCTGAACGGGGAGCAGCCGCCCTCGGGCCCGTCCTCCAGCTCGTCCTCATCCAGGCCCAACTGCGTCTGCAGAGACCGGAGTTCAGCTCGGGTGAGCTTGTCGACCGGCGCCTGGTCGAGGGGCAGGCGCGAGCGGTGCAGGTACGCCTGCCCGAGCAGCGGCCGTCCATCGGCGTTGGCGCGGGCATTGCCGGCCCGGATCGCTGCGTCGAACTCCACGACGTCCGCCCACTCCTCGGGAGAGGTGTCGCGAATTTCCCGCCACTGGGCATTTCCGTGAAATGGACAACCCAGGCAACTCGACTTCGGAGTGGCACCCCATCCGTGCTCGGCAAGCAGCTTGAGGCAGTCCGCGCGGGACAAGCCGAGCTCGATCAGCGGGAAAGTGTGGCGAGTGTACCGGACGTCGGAGTCCTTGGCCCGGTGGAATTCATCGGTACTGATACCGATCCACTGCTCGGCATACACGCCGTTCGGCACCCGGGCGGGATGCGGGTACCCTAGGATCTGCCGCACCTGCCGCTTTATCGGCTTAATTTTATACTCGCCAGTACATTGCCGCCGAGTCATTCCCGGACTGCCGTCCTGATTGAGAATATAGAGCGGCATCGACGCGAACCTGCGAGCGGGGTCGAGGGCGTCCTTGCGGATGTTTCCGGACGAGACCCGCAGGATCGGTATGTTGGCCGGCCGGGCGATCTTCCGCTCCACCTTGTCCAGGTGCCGGTAAACCTTCGCCGGCTCCCAGCCGGTATCCGAGAAAACGGCGCAGTCCAGTTTCGGAAGCTCACCCAGCGCCGACAGAAGGAGTAGCGTTGTGGATTGTACGCCAGCGCCGAGCGACAGAATTCGAGTGGCCGGTTCGGTGGTGTAAATCATTCGGCACCACCGGCCTTGGCCATCGCCCGCTCGGTGATCAGAGCGGTCTGCCGGGAGCTGGCCGCACCGACCTCGGCGGCGCCCGGCTCCTTGTACCAGGGGCGCAGGGTCAGCAGCGCGGGTCGCAGGCCGGTCGCAAAAAGGAGCGCCGACCCCTTTTTCAGGGCGCGGATCTGGTCGGGCGGAAGAATGCGCTCCTGGCGCATGCTGACCGAGGTCGACCGGCCGGATTCCGACGTGGAATGCGAAACCGTCTCCACATCGTGGTCGCCGACCAGGCGAGACAGTTTGTCAGCGAAATCTGCGTCGTCGATTCCGCTGCCCACGAGTTTGATGGTGGCCGCGCTCCACATGGCGTCCATGCCCGCCTCGCCCCAGACTTTCTGGCCCTGGCGATAGCTCTGGAGAATGGTGATCGGGATGACGCCACGAGACCCAAGGTGGGAATACAGGTCGGGCAGGTCGCCGATTTTGCACACATTCGCGGCCTCGTCCAGAATGGCGAGGAGCGGTGGGTCGAGACGGCCTCCGGCGCGCTCGGCCTCGATGACCGCCGTGCGCATCACCGAGTCCGCCGCAGCCGCGATCAGAGCAGAGGCGCTGCCACCGCCGTCCTTGGACAGCAGGAACAGGGAGTCCTTGCGGGTGACGAACTCCTCCGGCTTGAACTGGGGCAGGTCCGGATTCGGCGTGACCCACTTGGAGATCTGCGGGTCGAGAAGGCAGGCCGCGTATTGGCGGGCGGTCTCGAAAATTCCGTCGCGGGTTTCGACGGCGCCGGAGACGGTGCCCTGGAGCTGGTCCGCGATGGCGGTCATCTGGTGCGCGCGCAGCAGGTCGACCGGGGTGCGGTCGGACGGCACGGCGAGCCACTTGAGGACGTCCGTGATCGGCCGGTGGTCGCAGCCCGCGGCCAAGAACAATGCGCACAAAGTGTTCTGGGCGGCGGTGGACCAGAAGTCGCCCTGGCTCGACTCGTCGACGGCCGCGGCGACGAAGTGGCCGGCGAGCCGTCGCGCGCCCGGCAGGTCCTTGGCGTCGGCCAAGATGTCCCACCACATCGCCTGTGGGGTGTGGGCGATCTGCTGCGGATCCATCGTCCACACCCGGCCGGCCTCGGAGCGGGCCTCCAAGCACGCCGTATAGGCGTCGCGGGCCGCCTTGTTCGAGGTGAGCAGGACGGGGCCGGGGGCGCGCAGGATCGCCGGTACGGCGATGCTGGTCGTCTTGCCGGAGCGCGGCGCCATGATGGCGACCGCGACGTCTTCCCAGTTGGAGCGGACCTCGGGTCCGGTGGGGGCGAGGTCGCCGAGCAGGATGCCGGTGTCGTCGGGGTCGATCTCGCGCGGCTTGGCCTTGGAGAGGCTGGGGCGCAGGTCCCGGGCCTTGGCGGTGATCTCGGCGGGCAGCAGCGGTGCCAGTTCGCTGCGGCCCGCGAGGCCGGTCGGCTTGCGGCGGTGCTTGGACCACAGCAGCAGGCCGGCGGCGGTGAGCGCGATTGACAGCAGCGCCGGGGTGATGCGGGTGCTGATCAGCAGTAGGAGCGGGCTGAGGTGCGGGAAGGCCCGGTCGGGGTGGAGTGCGGCGTCGACCGGCTGGAACGGGGCCCACGGGGTGCCGTCGGTGGTCGCGGCGGTGGTGGCGTTGCCGCCGAGCCAGGCGAAGGTGCCGAAGACGGCGACGGCGATGCCCGCGCCGATGAGCGCGTAGAGGAGGGCATCGGAACCGGGGCTGGCGGAAGGGGATTTGGGGGAGGCGGGCAGGAGCGGGTTCCTTGACAGGGTTTCGGCCTGCCGGGCAGGGGCGCGCGGCGGCAGGGGGCCCAGAGCGGGCGGGGAGTGGGCGGCGATCACGGCGGGACAGAGGCCCGAGACGTGGGTGATCGGCCCGGTGGCCGGCGGGTGGTCAGCCGGCGGGGACTGCGGGGTCAGCGGGAGGCGGAAGCCTTGGCTGACGTGGGTGCGCGGGAGGCGACCGGTGCGGGGGCGGCACCGTTCAGGGCAGCGGGACGCGCGGGCGAGGCCGTACGGGTGCGGGCGGCAGCGGCGCGGGGCGCGGCAGGAGCCGCCCCCTGACCGTCGGTCTCGTCCGGGCGTACCAGTTGGGCTTCTGCGACGCGGTAGCCCGCGGTGGTGAGCTGGGCGCTCGCGTCCTGAAGGGCTGAGGCCATGGCTGAAGCCGGCAGCAGGTCCTGGTCGGTGAGGGTCTCCAGCCGCTGGGAGGCGGTGTCCAGCAGCGCGGTGAGTCGCTCCAGCAGGCCGGTCTCGGGGGCCATCACCGCGAGCGCCACCGCGGTGATGGCCTCCGCTGTGGTGGCCCGGTGGACCTGGGCGGTCGCCTGCACCAGCCGGGACTGCAGGTAGGCCAAGTCCCTCCCGTCGAAGGTGTTCTCGATCCTGCGGATCGGCAGCGGGGGCACCACGCGGGTGGCGTATCCGGCCCCGGTGAGGAGCTGCTCGGCGAGGCGGATGCGCTGGTTGACGTCGCCGTGCCCGGCGTCCTCGGCGGTGAAGATCGCGCTGAGACCCTCGTTGGAGAATCCCGCGCGGGCCAGGAGGGTCCGGCTGGCCAGGTCGGTGGCCTGGGCCCAGGCGCTGCCGGTGGTGGTGGAGCCCTCTCTGATGGGGAAGCGGGCGAAGACAATCTGGGTGGGGTCGGACAGGCGGAGTACTTCCTGGTCAGCGCCGTGGGGGGTGGCCGTGGCCGGGGTGGCGGGGGTTGAACATGGCGCCCGTGTACTCGACGGCGGTGAACCGGCGGTTGGGATCGGCGGGCTGGGCGGGCCGGGTGGCCAACTTCGGCAGCGCAGCCTCGGACAGGGTGCTGCGGCGGCGGGCCACGGGCGTGGGATCGGCGACGGCGGAGGCTAGGATCGCCACGTACCGCACCGGCGTTGCGTGGCCGAGGACGATGGTCCACTGGTCGCTCCAGGCGGGTCCGAATGAGGCTTGTGCCATCCAGGCCCCCACGCCCTCCCCGCACTTGTCGTCGGTCGAGGTGGGTGAGTACCTGAAGCTGGTGGTGCCGTCCGGCGACGCGAGACGGACGAAGTGCGGGTCGTCCTGGAGCTGCCAGCCGGCCTTCAACAGCGGGCGCCAGGCGGTCGTCGGCGAGGCGGTCGGCTCGGCGACGATCTCCTCCGGCATGGTGTACCGGTCGGCGGCGACGGCCTGGACGAACGCACCGACGATCTCACCGGGGGTGTCCTTGGTGAACGTGGCCTGCCAGTAGGGCACTTGGTCCGCCGGGTGCTTGCGGACGGTGACCCGGTAGAGGTGGAAGATCCGGTGCGCTTCCATGGCGATCTCGATGCGCCGGCACGGGCTGGTGGCGATGACCTGGGCCAGGGATTCGTCGAATCGGTACGGCCACTCGTGGAGGTGGAGCAGCGGTGCCAGGACCGGCAGGGGCCCGGGGCCGGCGAGGTGGCGGGGGCGGACGAGCACCTCGTCCTGGGGCGCGGCCGAGGGTGAAGTGGTCAACGTTTGGGTCCTCGGGGCGTCAGCGGTGGGGAGGTTCGACGATGCGGGAGTGCGGCGGCACGGCGAGGGCTGGGGCGAAGTGGACCGACGCCGTCGTGCCGGCGGCCCGCAGTGCCGGGGACTGGGCGGTGGCGGCCCGGCTGCGGGTGGTCTCGTCCGCGGCCTCGGCGATGGCGTCGGCGGTGGCAGCCGTGCGGAAGGCCGCGGCGGAGATGGCGGTGGCCTCCGTGAGCAGCGGCTCCCACAGGGGAGGCCGGTCGCCGTACTGCTGCGCGACCTGGCGACCGATCTCCGTGACGGCACCCGCGAGTTGATGAACTGCGCCGGGCATCAGGGTGAGGCCCAGCAGCACCTCGGCGGCCTCGTGGGCCGTCAGCGAGGGAGCGATCTCGACGATCTCGGAGAACGCGCGGCCGGCACGGGCGATGGCCTGGTTGGCGACATCGAGGGGCCCGGTGGTGCGGGCGTCGGTCAACGGTCCTGCTTTCTACAGGCGCCGCCCGGATCGAGCCGCGGCGGTGACGAAGGGAGAGGGGGCGGGGAGAAGACCTGTCCGGCGGCCGGGTATGCCGGCCGCTGCCGCGCGGGGACGGGTGAGGCCGGTGCTGCGGCTCTCGGCGAGCTGGCAGACGGCCAGGGCGAGGGAGCGGTCGCGGCCGGTGTCCACGATGGTTCCGTCCGGTCGAGCGAGCGGCGCGACGAGGCGGGCCTCGTGGTCGCCGACGCGCAGCAGCGCCCACCGGCACGCCGCCGAGGCGTCCTCGGAGGCGATGCCGGTGGCGGCCAGGATGCGCCGGGCGGTCTCCTGGAAGCGGTGATCCGCGGGGCCTGCGGCGTCAGGGTCGGTGCGCAGCGTGCACTGCCACACCAACCTGGTGCGCAGTGCCTCGGCGGGCCCGGCCGGCGGCGGCAAGTGCGCGGCCAGCTCCGTGGCGAACGCCATCTGGTCGGCCGGGAGGTCCGCGGCGGGACGCCAGGCGTCGATGAGACGCAGGCGGTTCTGCTGCTGGGCGGCGGCGGCCGTGGCGGAGGCGAGCAGGTCGCGGGTGGAGGCGTACCGGGCGATGGTGGGGTGCACGTCACCGTCCCGGGGCCGGTGCGACCGTCCGGCCGACCGAGGCGAGCACGGGCTCCGCGGCTGGGGGCGTGCTGCTGCCCGGACGGGAGGCGGCCTGTTCGGCGCGCAGGACCTGCACGACGAGGGAGGAGGCTGCCGCGATCCGGGACGGGCCGGCGGGGCCGGCGCTCAGTTCGGGTTCTCCGTGACGCGGTCCGCGCTGGTGGCGGCGGCGGCCAGCTCGGGCAGGTCGGCCGGCTCGGCCTCCCGCTGGTCGATCCACCAGCTGGCCTTGTCCAGCGTGCGCAGCTGCTCCTCGACGGCCAGCCACGCCTCCTCGGTGAGCGCGCCCTCGACCACCAGGGCCTGGTAGCCAGTGGTCACCAGCTGGTGCCGGCAGCGCTCGCCCCAGGCGATGGCCCGCTGGGGGCCCTCCAGCGGGGGCATGCCGAACTGGGCGGCCCACGCGGTGGCGGCTTCCTGCTCCTCGGCGCGGCGGGCGGCGATCCACGCCTCGCGTTCGGCGGTGTCCTCCTTGCGCTCGGCGAGCCAGCAGTCGCGGCAGGAGCGGGTGGCGAGCCAGCGGGCGTAGGAGGCGCGCTTGTCGGCGGGGCGGGAGGACAGGTCATGCTCGACGGTGTGGCCGCAGTCGTGTTCGACGGACCACCGGGTTCGGACAGCTATGTTGGGTCTCCTGTGAACTCGGTTTGATGGGACAGGGATTGGGTCAGATCAGCGGGCTCGCCGCGGGTGGGAGGAAGGGGGAACTGGGGAAGTCGTCTCTGCTCTAGCCGGGCCGGGGCGCGGGGTTCGCGTGGACTGCAGCCGGGCGACGGCCGCGCGGGGGATCGGCTCGGTCCCGTTCCGGTGGTGCAGCGCCTGAGCGGTGCGGTCGACCTGACTCCCGAGGAGACGGGCGGCGCGTACGGCGGGCCCGAGCGCAGCGGGCTGGTCGAGCCAATCTGCTGCCAGTTGCAGGACTTCCTCGAGCTCGCGGATCACAGGACTGAGGTGGCCCAGGAGGTCGGCCACCTCGACCTCCTCGGTGGGCTCCGGCAGTAGCTGGCCCAGACGGCGCACCGCCCACGAGCCGACGAGGCTCGCGTCGTGATCGCCAAGCTGGGCGCGGTTCAGGGCATCGGTGTAGGACATCGGCTCACCGGGAGTTCGAGTGTCCGGCGGCCCACGCGATCCGCGGGTCGACGGCCGGGACGGTCGCGGCGGTGGTCGCGGCAGCAGTGGCGTGCAGAGCGGCAGAGGAGCGGAGCCGGCCGCTGGTGGCGAGTGCGGCGCGGGCACGGGGGCTGGCGGGGCCGCTTGTGCGGGCGGCCGGTACGGCGGCGGGGCGTGCCGCGACGGCGGCGAGGTCCCTGCCCGCGCCGGCGAGCACGGTGGTGGCCTCGCCGACCACGGCCTCGACCCGCGCCAGGTCGACGCTGCCCGGGTCCGTGCGGACCTGGTCCTCGATCGCCCGCAGCCGGGAGGCGATCTCGGCACTCAGCGCGGCCCGGTCGTGCAGCAGGGCGTCCGCGCGCTGGTCGTCCCGGCTCGGCCCGGTCGGCGGGTGGACGACCGTGTTGAACGGGTCCGGTGCCGTCGGGGTGACGGGCCCGAGGACGGGCGCCTTGAACACGCGGGTTTCGAACGGGTCGTCGTTCTGCGCGACCTGGGCGAGCGGCGCGGCGGACGGGGGTGGGGTCCGGTTCATCTCTGCGATCAGCCGGGTGGCGAACGGGTCGGTGGACTCGTACGGGCCAGTGAGCGGTTCGAAAGCCAGGTCGGAGGCGACCCGCAGCCCCTGGCCGCGCAGCGCGGCGACGGCGGTGGAGGCCCGCTTGTCGCCCTCGAACTCGGGCTCGTCCATGACGTAGAGGCCCGGGTGCCCGCCGGTGCCGGTGAAGCCGGCCTCGGCGAGCGCGTAGGCGGCGGTCTGGTTGCTGTGCGGGTTGGTGGCGACGATGCCCAGCTTCGGGTGGCGTCCGACGTGGACGTCGAAGCTGCGGGGCGGAGCCGGGGCGCTGGCCTGGACGACGGCGTCGGGACCGGCGGCGCGTACGGCCGGGCTGTCGAGGGCGGGATTCGTCGCGTCGTTGTAGTCGAAGGCGGCGTCCGCACTGACCTTGACCCCGCCGCGGCGCAGGGCGGCGACGGTCTGCCGGGCGTGCAGGAAGATGTTCTGCTCGCTGCGGTCGAGGGCGTGCCGTCCGTCGGCGAGCTGGCGGAATCCCGCGCGGGCGAGCAGCGTATGGGCGGTCGGTGAGGCGTCGGGGCCGACGTCGGCGACGACGCCGTACTGCGGGTCGCGGGTGATGGAGACGTGCTCGGGGGTGATGCGCTGCTCCTCGGGGCAGATGGTGGACGCGGTCAGCGGCGGGCGGCCGGTGCGGACGGCGGGGGAACGGGCACAGCGGGCCGGGGCTGGTCGGCTCCGGCGGAGCCGGGCGCCGTGGTCGCGGTGCGGGCGGCGGCGACGCGCGCCGCCGACGATGGGGAGACGGCGACGGCGGCGCCTTCGAGGCCGGGCAACGGCGTTGGCCGGGAGGTGATCGGAACGCCCATGTCCCTCAGGGCTGCTGCGAGTTGGGCTGCCGCCCTGGACTGGAAGATCGGGTCGTGCTCGGCCAGGGAGTAGCGCTCCGGAGCGTCCTCCAGACCGAGGCGGAACCCGGAGGCGGTCAGGGCGTCCAGCACGGCCGGGGCGCGGCTGGCGGTGGTCACGGTGATGCCGGCGGAGGCCAGGCGGCGGAAGGTGACGCCGACGGTCTGCTGGTGGGGCAAGCGGGTGTTCTCCAGGAAGGGCTCGGTCAGCGGGAGGCGGAGCGACGGGGGGCTGGTCCGGGAGGCAGCGGCGCAATGGCGGGGGCGACTGCCATCCGCGCCCGCCGTGATGGACGGGCGGCCTGGGCGCGGGTGGCCGGCGGGTGGGTGGTGTCCCGTAGCTGCGTCGCCCGGAAGTCGCGGCGAGCCTGTGGCCCGTACCAACTGGCGTAGTGGTCCGTGATGTTGAGGTGTTGCGGGTCGTGCCGCAGGATCATGTAGGCGTGGGAGTCGGCGCCTTCCGGAGTGCGGGCCAGCCACCACCCGACGCCGTCGTCCCAGTCGTGCATGGCCTCCACGACCACGGCGCCGGACACCACCTCGTGGGCGAGTTCCCGGTCGGTGGGGATCAGGCGGTCGGCGGCCAGGTCGGCGGAGACGATTGCCTGGGCTGTCTCCGCGACGCGGCCGACGTCGGGGAACGGGCCCTCGTCCTGTAGCCACCGGTAGTGCTGGACCACATCGCCGTTGCGCTGCTCGGGGCGGTGCCAGTTGACGACCGGTACCCGGGCTGCGACCAGTCGGTCGACGAGCCGCCCCGCCCTGCGGATCTGCTCGTTCGGGTCGACGCTTCGGCGCTGGTGCCAGCAGTCCAGCGCATCACCCCGCCTGGAGAATCCGGCCTGGTAGATCGCTTCGCGGGCGGGCTGGGGCACCTGGCCGTTCAACACGACGAACTCGCCGTGGTCGTAGTCCCAGCCGAACGCCACCAGCCCGCCGGTGGTGCCGGGATCCGTCGTCGTGGGCATCAGGCTCCCGATCAGCGGCGCCGTGCCGAGGTCGGAGAAGCCGTCACCGGAACCGGCGCCGGGCCGGTGGCCGGGGCGGCCTCGGCCGCCTTCCGCTTCACCTCCTCCTCGCGAGCCTGGAGCAGCCGCACCAGGTCGGCCTCCAGCGCATCGCGTTCCTCGGCCGCCTCCTCCAACTTCTCGAACTGCGCATCCAGCTCGTCGAGGACGGCGTCGTCCACGCGCCGCTGGGCGGTGGCGACGTTGACCAGCCGCACGCGCTGGAAGGACACCGCGGTCTCGGCGGCCACCAGCGCGCGGTGCGTGTCGAGCACCCGCGCGGTCTTCGCGTCGGCCCGCGCCTGGTTGGCGATCAGGGCGGTGATGCTCTGGCCGAGGGCGGCCTCCAGGCGGGCGTCCTGGCGGGTGAGCGTCATGGTCGACATGCGTCTCCAAGGGGTAGGAATAGAAGCGGAGTTGGCGAACTGGGAAGGTCAGAAGGGGGGCTCCAGGCCCGGCCCGGCGAGTCCGGCACTGATCACCGGGCGAGGCGGTCCCACGGGGAGTGCGCCCGGGCGGCCGAGCACCACGGGGGAAGTCCGGCGGGCGGCGGCGGCCCGCGGGGCATCGGGCACCGGAGCCTCGGCCGCGTACCCGTAGGAGGTCCACTCCGCGCGTGCGGCGGCGAGGCTGGGGTGGCGGCTGGGGCCGTAGTGGCCGCTGTCCGGCTCGGTGTAGAACACCGCCGCCTCACCGGCGCCGGGATAGTCGACCAGCAGCTCGATCGAACCCTCCGGCGCCTGGTGGTGCGCGTGGATCACCAGGTGGCCGGCGGCGACGTCCTCGCTCACCAGGTGCACCCAGACGGTGCGGTCGCCGATCGTCCGCGCCGGGCCTGGGGGTGACGACGTCCCCAGTGGCGACGGGGCCTTGGCGCGCAGGCGCTGCTCGTCCGCGCTGTACACCCGGGTGATCCCGTAGTCGGCGGCGGCCAGCAGGCGCCGGGCGTCGCGGATCTGCCGCTCGGCGGTGGAGGCGCTCGTGTCCCGGCGGATGCGGTGCAGCCGCAGGGCGTCGTCGCGGACGAACCCGGCCTGCTCCAGCCAGTACGCGCTGCGCCCGTCGGGAGGGTCGGCCACGATGGTCTGCCGGTCGGGCAGGTGGGCGATGGTGACGTTAGGGATGACGACTCCTGGGCGGTCAGCGGTGGTGGGTGCGGCCGGACCGGGCGGGAGCGGCTGGGATTGTGCCGCTGGGCTCGGCGCCGACGGGCGGAGCGGTGGGCGAGCCCCGGGAGACGGTGGCCTGGCCCCGCTGCTCGCGGGTGAGGCCAGCCGAGCGCCGGTAGTCGGCTTGCTCGGGGGCCGGAGGGGTGGCCGTAGGTGCTGGCCCTCCTGGGAAGGAACCCGGAGCGTTGCAGGATTCCGCCCGCGTCGAGGCTGGCCTGTGCGACGATGGCGTTGCCGGGCTCGTTCACATCGGGGTCGATCACCACGCGGAGCACCCGCAGGCGGTCGGGCGTGATCATGCCGCTTCCGGGGCCGCGTGCATCCGGGCGTCGGTGTCGAACAGGGCCAACTCCGCACGGTGCAGAAGATGTTGGACAACGAACGAACGCCCTGCCACCTTCCACAGGCCGCGGCCCTTGCCGAGGGCGGCAATGGCGGCAGTCTCGACGCCGCTGAGGCCGAGCAGTCCGGCGGTGGCGGCCAGCTGGTCGCTCTCCTGCCGGTAGATCACGCGCGTCGCGCAGTCGGTGAGCAGGCCCTCGGCGAGCGCCCGGGTCCGGGAGCCGGCGTCGCCGGCCGACAGCAGGTCGCTGAGGCGGTGGATGATCAGCATGTTCGCGATGCCCAGTCCACGGCTCAGCTTCCACTGGCTCTGCATGCGTTCCAGCAGTGCCGCGTGCCGCATGACGCGCCACGCCTCGTCGTAGATCACCCACCTGCGACCGCCGTTGGGGTCGCTCAGTGCCGCTTCCATCCACGCGGACGCGCAGGTCATCGCGAGCGTCAGCGCGGTGTCGTCGCCGGAGGATCCGAGCCGGGAGAGGTCGATCGTCAGCATCGGGCTCTTCGGGTCGAACTCCGCGGTCGACGGCGCGTCGAACATCCCCGCGAGGTCGCCGTTGACCAGCCGGCGAAGCGCGTGGGCGAGGTCCTGGGCGGCGGCGCCGACCCGCCGGGTCGGGTCGCCGAGCGCGGCGTCCAGGACGGCGGCCTGCCCGAGGACGGCCGCGACGTCGCCCAGCAGCGGGACCTGGCCCGTGCGCGCGCTGCGGTCGACCACCGCGTCCAGGGCGATGTCCATCGCTGTGTACTCCATCGGCGCCAGGTCGCGCCGCAGCACGGTGCGGGCCAGCGAGCCGAGCAGCAGCAGTCGGCGCTTGCGGACCTCGCCCGCCCAGTCCGCCAGGTCGACGCCCGTCGGAGGGGCCGGAGCGTCAAGGGGGTTGAGCCGTCCCGGGAGCCCGGGGCCGAGGGCGATGGTGGTCCCGCCGATCGCCTCCGCGACGGACGTCCACTCCCCCTTCGGGTCGCACGGAACGTAAACGCGGTAGCCAAATGCCGTGCTGCGCAGGGCAATTGACTTTGCCAGTGCGGACTTGCCCTGGCCGATCACGCCTGCGACCAGCGTGTTCGGGTTTGTAAAGTTTTCAACTTTCCCGTAGAGGGCGAAGGGGTCGAACACGAAGCTGGCCTCGGCGTGGACGTCGCGGCCGATCAGGACGCCAGCGGACCCGAGGCCGCCCTCGGCGAGGAAGGGGTACGCCGCGCTGGCCGTCGCGGTGGTCATGCGGTGCGAGGGAAGTCGCAGTCGGCCGCCGCGTAGGGAGGCGGGGCCGGGGCGTCCGGCGGCGGGGTAAGCGGGGAGGAGTTCGGCGTTCTCCTCGCGGCGGGTCTTCGGGCGCTGGGGGCGGCCGGCCTGGCGGGCGGCGCGTCGGGCGGCGGCGAGGTCGCGCTTGGCCTGGCGGCGTGCTGAGCGGTCCGAGCGGGTCGGGGTGAACAGGGGGGTGGCACTGGCGGAGCGCAGGAACGTTTCTCCTGTCAGACGCGAGGGGTTGTGGTCGGTGTGCCGCGGAGCTCGGAGGGGGTGGCGATCACCCGGACGCGGCCCGAGGTGGTGCTGTGGCGCTGGCAGATCACCATGTCCGGGGCGCCCTCCGGCAGCCGCAGCGCGCACGCCTCGCGGGTGGGGCGGCGCCCGTCGGCGCGCGGGGCGCGGTGGTAGGCGTCGTGGAGGGCATCGCAGGTCTGCCACAGCCGGATACGGGCGGCGTGGAGGTGGCCGGCCTCGGCCGGGGCGAGCGGCCGGGTGGTGCCGGTGTGGGTGTCGAGCAGCGCGAACAGGGCGACGCAGTGGGCGTGGAGCGCGTCCAACTCGCCTCGGGAGACGGGTTCTTGCTCCGGGATGGCGGTGTGGTGGTGGACGTCGACGCCCGCGGTCGCGAAGCGCAGGAGGCGGTGGTCGCCGGTGGGCGGGTGGTGCACGGCTGCCTCCCGTCAGGTTCGGGCGAGCGGCAGGGCCGCCTGCGCGAATGCCTCGGCCTGCTGCCAGCGCAGGAGCCGCGGGTCCAGCCCGGTGCCGGCGGCGGCGGTCTCGATCGAGGCACAGGCGCGGCGCAGCTCCTCCGGGTTGTCGGCGCTGACGACTACCAGGCCGGTCAGGTCGACGTCGGCGTGGCCGGAGATCAGCTCGCGCTCGTGCTGCTTGGCGTCGGCGTACTCCATGCTGTCGGCCTCGGAGTCGACCTGGCCCTTGCGGACCCGCTCGGCGGCGTCGGCGATGATGCTCGACTTGGTGCGCTGCACCGCCTTGAGCGCGGCGTCCAGCGCCTGCGGGCCGTAGGTGAGGGAGAGGGTCCGGCGGGCGCCGCCGGCGAAGACCAGCGGGTGGAGGAACCCGTGGGTGACCTCGGACCTCGGCCACTGCTCGATCCAGTACACCGCGTGGCAGGCCGTGTCGGTGGTGAGGCGGCCGGGTTCCTCGACGACCACGACGGGACCGGCGGCGGCCGGATCGGCGACGGCCTCGCCGGTCTCCGACCACTGCTCCAGGTTGGCGAGCGACTTCGGGTCGTAGGCCGAGCGGATCACGGCGGCGATCTCGCCGGTGCTGAGCCAGCCGCGGGGGTTGAGGCCCGCGTTGCGCAGAGACTGCTCGAAGCCCGGGACGAGCTGGGACAGGACACTGAACGCACCGGTCAGGCCGCCGCCGGCCTCGCCGATCAGGCGGCGGGCGCCCTTGAGGTCCAGGCTGATGGCGATGTACGCCTCGTGCGGTGCTGCGGTCGGACCCGCGGCGGCGAGGAGGTCCTCGTAGACGGGGCCGGCGACCTTGGCGTCGGGGCGGCCGTTCTCCGCCCAGTACCGGGCGAGGGCGTCGCCGCTGTCGGGGACGGTGCGCTCGATCACCTGGACGGTGGTGATGTAGCCGGTGCGGGCGAGCGAGGCCAGGCACCGGCCCCAGGCGTTGACGTTGCCGGCCTGGGTGGAAGGGTCCAGCAGCGCGAACGCGCGGCTGGAGACGCGGATGACGGCGGTGAGGCTGTTCTTCTGCGGGTTGTGGATCGCGCCGAGCGTGCCGCCGGGGGCGGTGACGGCGCGCAGGCTGGCGTCGGTGCCGGGCAGGTGGAGCAGGCCGTCGCGGCGGGGCCGGGTGGCGGGCCGGGCGAGCCAGACGAGCTGGCCCTTGGCGCGGCGCAGGTAGTACCGGATGAGGATCGGGGCCCAATCTGCCACGGAGCGGCTGTGGAAGCGGATCAGGACGAGGGCGGCGGCCAGGGCCCAGAGCGGGGTGGTGAGGGCGGCGCCGGCAAGTCCGGTGGCGACCATGGTGGCCAGGAGCATCGCGCCGGCGGTGCCGACGACGGTGAGCTGGGCGGCGGTCAGGCCGAGTAGGACTCCCCGTCGGGATCGGCTGGGGAAGCGGACGGTCGGTGTGGGAAGGTCGGCCGACAGGGGCGACTCCTTCGGTCAGAGCGGGGAGTACCGGCCGGGGCGGGTGGTGGCCCCGGCCGGTGCTGGTCAGGAGGTCGGCGGCGTGGAGGAGCCGACGGGGCTGCTCGGCGCTGCAGCCGGGCCGGCGGCGGACGCAGGCGGGGCGGCAGGAGCCTGGGCGCCGCTGCGGGTGGCGCGAGCGGCACTCATCACGACCTGCGGCGTGGCGGACCCGCCCGAGGCCGCAGCGGCAACTGCACTCGCGGGCTTGGCGGTTGACCCCTCGCTGGCGCCGCCCCCGGCGGACTGGCCGGAGGTGGGGGCCCGGGAGATCAGCGGCTGACCCTGGTCGCCACCCGACTGGGCGCGGCGGGTGATCAGCGCCTTTCCGACCGCGTCGCCGCCGCCTCCGGAGGAGGTGCCGGGGAAGCGGAAGGTGCTCTGCGACGGAGACGACGAGCCTTCGCCGGAGCCCGAGTTGCCGGAGCCGCCACCGGCTGGGGCGTCCTGGCCGGGCACCTGCGCCGGGCCCTGCGGGGCGGCTCCGCCCATCGCTGCTCCGCCCGCTCCGCCGGCACCCGCGGTCGCGGCCATCCGGGCGCCCTTCTGGGCGGTGGCGGCGCCGACCTGCAGGCCGGTGGCGGTGCTGCGGTGCAGGTCGTGGGCCTGTCCGCCGTCGCCTGCCCAGTGGACGAACTTGTAGATCGCCATGGGGCTGAGCAAGACCAGGGCCATGACGACGAGGCCGGCGATGATGTCCGACAGGGCCTGGATGCCGTCCTTGGTGTCGGTCTGGCCGAGCGCGGAGACGCCGACGAGCATGATGATCGTCATGATCAACTTACTGAACACGACCGTGGCGGTGGCCTCGATCCACTTCCGGCGCCAGTCGCGGGTGGGCTCCCAGGCGCCGCCGGCCGCCGCGAAGGGTGCAAGCACGACGAGCACGAGGATCGTGACCTTGCGCAGGACCATCGCGCCCCAGTAGAGGATCGCCCCGGCCGCGCAGCCGAGCGCCACCAGCGCCGGGATCGCCCAGCCGAGCGGCGTCGTGACGGTGATCATCGACACCTTCACCAGCCGCCTGACCGCGTCGTCCATGCTCGAGTTGGCGATCTGGAACAGCCCCCGGCTGAGGGCGTCGACGATGACCAGCGAGACGCCGGTGAAGGTGATCGCCGTCATCGCGAACAGGGTCGCCGAGACGGTTCCGGTGACGGCCTGGCCGAGCGCCTGGCCATCCCGCCTCCACGCGGCGCGGATCAGCTGGAAGATGAAGGTCATCACCAACATCACCAGCGCGATCGGCAGGATCGTCGCGTAGTTGGTGCGGAACCACTCCGCACCCAGGTCGACCGAGGTCGTCTTGTCGACGGCACGGGAGGCGAGGTCGACCGCGCTCTTGGCGAGGTCGCCGGCGGACTTCGCGACCCAGTTGCCGATGGAGTCGGTGACAGAATCGCTGACGCCACCGACGATGACATCGCAGAGCAGGCCGGATCCGGGTAGATCACAGAAACCGATGGGCGATCAACTCCTACGTTGGGGACCGGTGGTGTAGGTCAGGGGTAGACGGTGGTGGCGATGGAGGCCAGCGCGCAGTCGCGGCCCGGCCGGCACTGGACGGCCAGGGTGATGGCGCGGTCCTCGGCGCCCCGGCCGCCGTCGAGCCAGCTGACGGTCTGCTTGCCGGTGACGGTGACGGCGTAGATGTAGGCGACGGTCAGCTGCGTCGGGTCCTTGCCGATGGCCTGCTGCCACGCGGCGGGCAGGTGGGCCTCGGCGGCCTCGCCGACGGCGTGCTGGCCGTTGTCGCGCATCCGGCTCCACAGGGTCGGGTCCGGCAGCTGGGCGGCGAGGGCGTCCGGGTCGGCGTACTGGGTCTCGTCGGTCAGCCAACCGCGGAGTCCGGCCAGCTGCTGGGGCTGGGTCGCGGTGCGGGTGTCGTAGCTCCACAGCGCGCTGGCGAACGCCTTCGCGTACGCGATCGGGTCGCTGGTGTGCGGTGGAGCGGCCACGACCGACACACCCGGTGTCGCCCCGACCGAGGGGGCGGGACTCGGTCCGTGCGGCGAAGCTGTCGAAGTCGCGGAAGTAGAAGGGCTGGAGGGGGAGTTGGCGGCGCTCGGGGTGCGGTGGCCGCCGCCCGCCAGCCGGGCGGTGAGCCCGGCCAGCAGGGCGACGACCACGAGCACGCCCAGGCCGATCAGCAGCCGGCGCAGCAGGGTGGACTGGCCGGTGAACGGCGAGGACTTCGGCATCAGTGGACGCTGGTCCCAACCGTCGAGAAGAAGCTGACGATCCCGTTCGCGGCGCCCAGCAGGAGGGCACAGCCGGCCGCGACGAGGGCGCCTTGCTTCCCCTTCTGCTCGCTGCCGTGCGATCCGGTGTGGTGGCCCCAGGCCCAGACGATGCCACTGACGCAGAGCGCACCGACGACCGCGATGATCGCGAAGAGGTTGATCGAGCCGACGGTGGACTTCAGGACGGACAGGCCGGGCAGGCCGCCCTCGGACGGCGAGATGCCGGGATCGTAGGCCAGCTGCTGGGCCTTCGTTGCGGCGTCGGCGAGGTAGGTGAGCAATCACACTCCACGGCTAGAGGGGCAGGAAGATGCGCGGCCGAGCCGCGCGGGAAGGGGAGAAGTGCGCGAAGTGCGCTGAGAGGGACGGAAGTTGCCGTCACGGGGCGATGCGGCGGGCGGCGATGATGTCCGCCTTCCACGACGCGAGCGTGGCGATCTTGACCACGTCGCCCGTCTTGGGGGCGTGCACCACGAGGCCCTGGCCAATCGCCATACCCACGTGCTCCGGCCCGTCCGGGCCGGGCCGGGTGTACAGCAGGTCGCCCGGGCGGATGGCGTCGACGCTCACGCCGGTGCCGTTGTGGACCTGCTCGTAGGTCCGGCGTTCGATGGAGATGCCACCGGCCTTGTACGCCTGCTGCGTTAGGGACGAGCAGTCGCACCGGCCCATGGGGTCCTGGCCGTGCGCGTCGGTGCAGGTGCCGCCCCACTGGTAGGGCGTGCCCAGCTGACCGAGGGCGAACTTGATGGCGTTCTGCACGGCAGGCGGGACATCGGTCGGGATCTGGTACCCGGCCGGCAGGACACCGGGCGGGATGACGCCCCAGTTGGTTCCGTCGTCGCCTCCGGTGCCGCAACCGCTCGGTGTGGCCGGTGCGGAGGGAGTGGGCGACGGGGTCGCGCCCGGCGAAGGAGTGGGCGCGGGAGTCGAACTCCTCGACAACACCTGGGAGATGGCCTGCTGGAGAGCGGTCGCCAGCGGCTCCCACTTGGCGTAGGCATCCGGGAATCCGGACCGCTGCACCTTCTGCGCCGCCACGGTGAGCGGCAGCTGCTCCCAGCCGGGAACCTCCAGCAGCGCCTTGTAGAACTTGGTCGAGGCGTACACCGGGTCCTGGATCTGCTCGGCCGTGCCCCAGCCCTGCGACGGGCGCTGCTGGAAGAGGCCGAGCGAATCCCTGTCCCCGTATGACAAGTTGCGCAGGTTCGACTCCTGCAGCGCGGTCGCCAGGGCGATGACCTGCCCGCGGGCGGACACGTTCATCGAGATGCCCGTCGCCGTGATCGTCTTCGCGAAGGGGATCTGCACGGCCGGGTTGTCCAGCCCGGCGACCGGGCCGACCTGCCCGGTCGCGCCGTCCAGGATCTTCTTGACCTGGGCGGCGACCGCCGCGCTGTCCACAGGCTGTGGACCGGGGCTGGGTGTGCAGGTGTCGGACTTGGTGGAGTCGTTGGCGCTGACCGCCAGGGCGGGGAAGGCGATGGCGAACGGCGCCAGGAGGAGGCTGGCGAGACCGCCGCCGACCCACTTCTGCCAGCTCATCGCGCCCCCCGATCGTCACCTCCGGCCGGGACGGAGTGAGGGTCCGGCGGGCGGGGATTGGGCATCCGCATCCGTGCGGTGAGGGCGAGCAAGGCGGGGGCTCCTGTCGGATCGTGTGGCCGGGTGCGGGGTGGGGCCCGCTCCACCCGGGTGCGGGCGAGCGGGCCGGCGAGAGCGGCAGCAAGCCGCGCTCGTAATCTCGAAAAAGGCATGGGTGTCCCCTGGAATGGGTGGGGTGGAATTCGCTTGCGGTGGCCGAAGGTATCGAATCGAGGGCTCGCAACCTAAAACGGCGTGGGCCCTGCGGTCCGGGATAACCCGTCGGCAGGCCCGGAGGACGCTAATGCCTTCTCGACTCGCGACCAAAAACGGGCTGCTGGTCGTCGGTCAGGCATAAGCCGGTGTTCCTCCGGGGTGCCCCACCGTAGAACCAGACTGGCTCGGAACCTAAAACGGGATATCCGGGCCGGTCGCTCTCCGGGGGCGTGGCAGACGATAGGCGCAGTGCGACTCGCAACCTAAAACGATCTTCGCAGGGGTGGTCGGGGGTGCGTTTTAGGTTGCGAGCCCTCTCTGGGCTAGGTTCCTGACGCAGCCGCAGGCCGAGCGTTCCGGAGCCGCCTCGCTGGCCTCCGTTCACCAGCCGAAAGGCCAGGTCGCAACGCCGGTTGCCGCTGCTGCCCCCCATCCCCGACCAGGAGGTCAGTCCGCCCCTTGCCCTACGAAATCCACCAGGGCGACGCCCTCACCCGGCTCGCCGCGATCCCCTCGAACTCCATCGACGCCGTCATCACCGATCCGCCCTACAACTCGGGCGGACGCACCGCCCAGGAGCGGACCGGCCGAACGGCCCGGGCGAAGTACACCTCGAACGACGCCGCCCACTCCCTCGCCGATTTCCCCGGCGAGAACAAGGACCAGCGGAGTTACACGTATTGGTTGTCCCAGCTCCTGGCCGAGTCCTACCGTGCGACCAAGACCGGCGGCGTCGCCCTCGTTTTCACCGATTGGCGTCAGTTGGCTGCCACGAGCGACGCGCTGCAGGCCGGCGGCTGGATCTGGCGCGGCGCACTCGCCTGGTACAAGCCCGCCGCCAGGCCGCAAAAGGGCCGTTTCACTCAGCATTGTGAATTCGTGCTGTGGGGGAGCAAGGGCCCGATCGACGGCGACGCCCACCCGGTTTACCTGCCCGGCCTGTACACCGCATCCCAGCCGCGGGCGGGCCGCGTCCACATCACCCAAAAGCCCGTCTCGGTGATGCGGGAACTGGTCAAGATCTGCCGCCCGGGCGGCACGGTGCTCGACATCTGCGCGGGCAGCGGCAGCACCGGAGTCGCCGCCCTGCTGGAGGGCCGGAACTTCGTCGGCGTCGAGGTCACCCCGCACTACGCCGGCATCGCCGAGCAGCGTCTCGCGGAGACCGAGCGGCAGATCGCCGAGGGCACGACCGACCCCGAGGCCGCGGACGAGGAACAGGCCGAAGCCTGATCACCGACAGCCGGGCCGCCCCCACCGGGGCGGCCCGGCCCCGCCCGAGCCCGAAGGAGACTCCCTGAGCACCCCCGCCCCCGACCTCGAAGTGGTGGTCGCACCAGGCCACTTGGCCGGACCAGGCGACGCCGAGGCAGCCCTTGCCCACTTCCTCGAAACATCCCCCACCTGGGGCCGCTACAGCCCGGGGCAGGACACCACCGTCGCCCTGCACGAGTCCCTCCTCGCCGCGATCGAACTCGACCACGACACCACCACCGGGCCCCGCTGGAACATCGCCGCGTACGCCTCGCCCGTCGGCGAGCGGACCTGGAACGCCACCTTCTGCACCCGCACACCGGTCGAGGTCGTGACCGCGGTGGCCGAGCGACTCTCCCACGCCCTGACCGCGACCTCCGAAGCGGTGCGCGACGAACTGCTGTGGGGGCGCCGGTCGCTGGACAACACCATCGCGGCTGACCTGGAAGCCGCCGCCGACCCGTGGCAGCGGGAGACCGCCCCCGTCCCCGGCGTCTACAGCTACACCCGCCCCGACGACACCGCCGGCATCGCCGTCAACCACAACATCGGCGACATCCGCGGGATCGGGCCGACCGTCACCGTCTGGGGCGGCCCCCGCGGATACCCCAGCGATCGCTGGCACGCCGCCTTCACCGGCCACACCCCCAACGCCCTCATCAGCGCCGCGCTCGACGAGGTCGTCAACCCCCTGCCGGCGCTCCGCCAGCGCCTCCAAATCCCCGCCGCCAACCGCACCCAGGTCCACCTCGAACCGTGCCCCCGCCGCCACCTCCCACCCGGGACGGGGCAGCAGTCCGCCCGCGAAGGCTTGCCAGCCGAGCCCGGACCCGCCGGCCCCGGCCGGCCCGACCCGAACGCGGTCACCATCCGACGCACCGACGAGGGCGCGATCGTGGCGAGCGGCGGGGACGAGCACACCGCCTTCCTCGTCGGCACGACCGGCTTCGCACCCACCCCCGGCAGCCCGAACCACTACACCCTGCCCACCGGCCACCAGCACTACGAGGAGAAACGAGATCGCCACCGACGCGGCCCTCCTCCTCGCCACCGCCGGGTACGACGTCACCCTCGACCCCACCCCTCGGCAGCCGCCCAGCAGCACCACCCTTCATCGCCGTCACCGGAGACCGCCTACCGAGCAACGCCGCGGAACAGCTGGCCGAGCGCATCGACGAGGTCACCACCCACCTGCTGCACACCACCGACCCGGCCGAGGCACGCAGGGTGGCCGGCGTCATCACCGGCGAGGGCGGCGTGCTGGAACGCAGCGCCCGGGCCCTGCGCGCGGCCGGCGGCTGGGCCATCCACCACCGCGTCGGCGGAGACGCCGGTGAAGCGCTCCGGCTGACGGCCGAGATCGTCGCCTCCGGCCGGGAGGCCGCCGACCACGCCGTCGGCCGCCTCGACACCGACCGCTCGCCGCGATCCGCAGCAGCCCGCACCCGCACCACACCGGTCACCCCGACCGCCGAGATGGCCAGCGTCTACCGCTGCACCGCCCCCGCCGGGCAGATGTTCGTCGGGGAGAGCCGCGCCTGGCAGATCAGCGGCGGCAAGCTCGGTCCGGGCGAAGTCGAGGGCTGGACCATCGAGATGTCGGAGAACATCCCGGCCCCGCTCCTGGAAGCCGTCACGGCCGCGATGGCCGACCCGGCGCCGGTGGCCCGCCTCGGCCGTGACCTCACCTCCGAGCACCTGCTGTACCTCGACGTCCGCCCCCTCGCCCCCAAGGCAGCATCCGGCCCGTCCGCGCGGGCCCTGGCCGCCCGCACCCGCGTCGTCCTCTCGCCGCCAGCCCCGGCCGCCGGCCACTCGGCCATCGCCACCACCCCACCGGACCAGTTCCGGCAGCCGACCCGCTGAGCACCTCCAACGGCACGCGTTCCTGAGCACTAGATCGACGACCACGAGGAGCACCGGCCCCTTCGACAGCGACGCCGACCGCGCCCGCCCCCACCAGCGGCCGGGCCATTCCTCCAGCCGCCCACAGCGGCGCACCCCAGTTCCTGCGCCCCCTGCGAGAAATCCTGAAACCCACCCACGCCACCGTACTCACCGCCCTCGCACCGCTGGCCGACGGCACCGCGACCGGCCGGCAGATGATCGCACGCCGAGGCGGAGTGCTCGTCACCGCCGAGCTCGCTCACGCAGGCATCCGCGACGACACCTTCAACGGAATCCGAATCCGAGCCGTCGTGCGGGAGACCGGCGCCGAACTGGGCTCGAACCGCTTCGACTTCGACACCCACGCCACCGTCCCCAACCCCGGCTTCGTTCACCGCATCGATGACCTCGATCGGATGCACCGCTTCGGAGAACTCACCCCCGAACTCCTGCAAGACGCCATCGACCGGTACCTGGACCTCTACACCGACGCGCCGCCCGGTGTGCCGGGTCGGCACCGCGTCGCACCGGCCCTCCCCCGCGCTGACACCGCGGGACCGACCCGCAAGTCCGTCCAGGACCCATCCCCGGTGCTGGTCAGCCCGCTCTACCTCGCCGGTCCCGCCGGCCCCCGGGAACTGGCGACCGCACCCCTGCTGGAGCACGGCTGGAGCGTGCGCACCGACCGGTCGACGACGACCTACACCAGCCCGTCCGCTCTCCATCACGTCGTCGCCACCCCGGAATCCGCCATCTGGGCCTGGACCGTCACCGGGCTGCACCACGCCGGCGGCCCCCCGGCGTGGCGTGCAGCGGCCGACGCGAAGACGCCGCCCGAGATCATCGCGGCGCTGACCACCGCCGTCACCCAACTCCCCGGCCCACGTGATCCGCGCCGCGCGCTCCCACCGCCCACTGCCGCCCTGGACCAGCTGGCAGCCGCCGGATGGCGACGGCTGCCCCACCTCCCCGACGACATCATCTACGTCGAGCCCATCCACGGGCTCGCCCGCGTGTCACGCTCTCTTCCCGCCGCCCACCACGCCTTCCGCCGGGACGACTGGCACATCAACGGAGGCAGGCTCAACCTCGGGCCCCGGGCAGGCTGGTACATCGAGATGGACTCCAGCATCCCGTCCCCGCTGCTCGCCGCCGTCACCGGCGCACTGCTGGACCCCACCCCAGTGGAGCGCCCCCGGCACAGCCTCGCCGACGAACACCTTCCCCACCTCGACATCACCACCGTGCAACCCGACCGGACCCTGGCGGCGGGTCGCGCCAGCGCAGCCCGCCGCACCTCCTCGGACTCCACGAACACCACGGTGTTCGCGACTCCTACGCCCGCCCCGCCCCAGCCAGCTGGCACCCGCCGAGTCCGCTGAACCGACCACCACCGCCACGGCGCAGATTCATCAGGGAGCACGGCCTGACCACCACCGCCCTCAACACCATCGAACGGATCGCCCGCGCCACCGCCTACCCCACCACGCAGAAGATCATGATCCGCGGACTGCTCGACACCCCCGGCTCGTACGCCGCCCTTGCCGCAGCCGTCCACCGCGACGACCTCCGCCCGACCGCACTCGCCGCCGTCCGCGCCCTCGTCGAACAGGACATCGACGCGGGCCGACCCTGGCCCTCCGAAGCCGCTCGCTGGCTCAGCCGCGCCAACGCGGACTGGCAGACCAGCGCCGCCCTGGCCAACCACCTCGCCTGGTACGCCCGCAGCCGGCGCAACAGCGCCCTCGCCTACCTCACCGGCAACGACCACCTCACCCAGCCCGGCACCGACCGCACCCATGCCCAAGCGCTCCGGCACATCCACCTCGCCGCTCTCCGCTTCGACTTCCGGTGCCGCAGCATCCAGCAGCTGCTCGACCAGGCCCCGGTGAGCGAGCGCACCCGCTGGGATCCGTACACCCGCGCCCTCGCCGCCTTCGCCCTCCTCGGAAGCTCCGCCCCCGGCGCCCTCGAAGCCCTGGACCGCAGCCTCGCCGAGTCCGGCGACAACCCCCAGGTCTGCCACGCCTTGCTCCACGGCCTCTGGCTCGGAGATGGACTACCCGACCAGGCCGAGCGGATCCTCGAGCTGGCAGCCTGGCCCACCTTCGACGACGCCGACCCGATCATGATCTTCCGCACCGCCACCGCCTGGCGGAACCTCGGGCGCCGAGCCGAAGCCCTCGCGGCGATCGACAGCGCCCTCGAAGCCCTCGGCCCGAACCAGCCCGAAGTGCACGCCGACCTTGTCCGCGAACGCGCGCTGATCACCTCGCTGTCCCGAGAACCGCAGCACGACCGCGAACACTGACCCCACGCGAACACTGACCCCACTTGAATCCGGCCTGCGCCCGGAGTTGCCACCCCTTGACACGGAGGACCACCATCGAACAGCCGAACCCCCAGGATCGTCAGCCCGCCGCCCCTCACCCAAGCCTTGCCGGAGGCGAGGAAGGCCGGACGTACCAGCGAGACCTGAGCCGCTGGGCCGCCCGCCGGGCCCACATCAAGCAGGCCCTCAACTCGCCCCCCGCCGGGCAGGCGAGCGAACCGCCTGCCACCGCACCACCATCCCGTCACCGCCGCCGCTGACCGCCGCCCGCCCCTGCCCGGCTGAGCACTGAACACCAGAGTCAGCACCCAGACCCAGCCCTCCGTTGAGCGGGCCGAACAATGGCGATGGGCCGTACCCCGGAAAGGGGGTACGGCCCATCGCCATTGCCGGACTACGCTGCAGCGGCGTAGCTCGTCCGCAGCAGCGCCATCGACCGGTCGAGATCCTCCACCGAGCCGATCCGGACCTCCAGCTCGCCCGTCCCGAGGTGCCCGATTCTCCGGACGTCCCGGGTCCAACCCGGGACCAACTGGACCGTCGTCGGGTCGACGCGCAGGAAGACGACCAGAGCCTGCGCCAGCACCCGGACGCAGGCGAAGTTCCGCCGCCGGCGGTAGGCAACGTAGTGTTGCAGCGACACCGCGTGGCCCTCGCCCAGGTCGAGCAGGCGCGAGTCGAGCTCCTCGTACAGCCCTTGGATCTCGCCGCTGGCCTGCGCGAGCACGTCGGTGACCGTCCGACGGTTGGCCGAGACCGGCCGCGCAAGCTCCGAACGCCGTCCCGACAGGGTGCCGCACCCGCCGGCGACCGACGCCGCCAACTCCAGCGTCACCAGGTCGTCCCCGTAACGCCGGTAGACCACCATGTCGATCCGGTGGTGGGACATCCCGGCCGCCACGAGGTCGTACCGGCTGAAGTCCGCCGCGATGCACACCACCCGCGGGTTGCTCCAGTCCACCTGCTCAGCGGCCTCGGCACCGAGCCGCTGCTCGACGAGCGCCTCGAACTCGGCGCGGTTCTCCACCAGCCACGAGAGGTAGAACAGCCCCTGCGCGAGGACCGACTCGCTGCGCTGGCGCTTGTACTCGATCAGCACTGGGCTGCCGTCCTCGTCGAGACCGAGGCTGTCGATCCGACCCCGGTGCACCGGGCCGGTGGAGTACTCGCTCGCCAGGAAGCGGACGCCGCCCAGCATCTCCTCCATGTTCGCCTCGACGAGAGCTTGGAGGTGACGCTCCAGCTCCACGGTGTCACCCTCGACACGACGAACATCCCCATCAGAAACGCGGAACACCTGCAGACCCGCCACGTACCCCCCAGCACACCATCCGCCGGACCGCCCGGGGATGAGCCGGACAAGCTACATGCCGGAAGCAGGACAATCTAGTGCTTGTCGCGTTTATCGCACTTTGCGCAGGCGGGAATAGGGCGGTCAGAGGCGGGGGTAGTGGGCAGTCTCGCGTTACTCCGAGTGACGGACGCTCGTAGGGCTTGAGGCTGAGGGGGCGAGGAGCCTTGCCAGGGGAGAATGCCCTCGAGTAGGCGATTGCGGCGTGTAACGATGGCCGTGGGACCACTTTGGGACCACGCCTCCTGTGCGCCGATGGACGGCGATGGGCGGATATGGACATTTCTGCACATAGTAACCATTGAGCCACTGTCAGCTGACCCTTGCGGAGTGAAGGTGCGATGCGGTTCAACTCGGCGAGTGGTAGGCTAGTTTGAGAGCTTGAGGTTGACGTGTTGGCTTCGCTCGAAGAGGGCGGAAATGGGGCCTACTTGACTGGGGGTCAAGGGGTCGCAGGTTCAAATCCTGTCGTCCCGACAGTGGTCAGAGGGCCGGAGACGTGAGTCTCCGGCCCTTTTGACAACCACGGTTGACCACAACGCGCTTGTTCAGCGCTTCACGGGCACCCCCGCGGCGGCTGGACCGCCCTCCTCATCGCCCTTCGGATCGTCGTCGGTGGCCATGCCGAGCGCATCGTCCATCCGGTCCGCCGCCTCCCGCAGCGTCGTCTGCATGACGTGCGCGTAGGTGTCCAGGGTCATGCTGATCGTGCTGTGGCCGAGCGTCTCCATGATGGTGCGGACCGCCACCCCCTCGGCCAGCATCAGCGAGGCGCAGGTGTGCCGCAGGTCGTGCACCCGGATCGGCCGCAGGCCGGCCTTCGTGCAGAGCGCGGCGAGACTGCGGTTCAGGTTCCGCGGGTCGAGCGCCGTGCCGGTCAGCGTGGTGAACACCAACCCGGCCGGCTGGATGTCCAGCGGCTGCCAGTCGATCCCGGCTTCCGCACGTTCCTGGGTCTGCTGTTCGCGGCGTTCGCGGAGGCGCGCGACGCAGGACGTCGGCAGGGCGATCGTCCGTAGGGAGCGGGCGGTTTTCGGGGTGCTGAAGATGAGGTGTCCCGTGACCCGCTGGAGGTTCCGGCGCACCCGGAGCTGACGGGTGGTGAGGTCGATGTCGTTCCAGGTGAGGCCGAGCACCTCGCCGCGGCGCAGGCCGGTGGACACGAGCAGCAGCCACAGCGGGTAGAGCCGGTGCCCGCGGGCGGCGCGGAGCAGAAGCCGGACTTCGTCGGCGGTCATGGGCTGGACCTCCTTGTGGGGCACGGTGGGCCGTTCGACCAGCCGGGCCACGTTGCGGGCCAACAGCTCCTCGCGGACTGCGTTCTGGAGCGACGAGCGGAGCACGGCGTGCGCGTACTGGACCGTGCGGGCGCCCGGGCGGCGCTCGCAGCACTTGGCGACCGCGCAGCATTGCCGCTTCTCCGGCGCGCGGCGGTGGTCGACGCGGCGAAGGCAGCACAGGCACCCGGCGCGGAAGTCCGCCAGGAACCGGCGGACGTCCGCCGGCGTGAGGCGGTTGAGGGGCTTCCGGCCGAGCGCGGGAACGATGTACACGCGGGTGATCGGCTCGTAGCTGGTGAGGGTCGAGGGCTTGTAGCGCTCGGGCGCCACCGTGTTGAGCCAGTAGTCCAGGTACTTCCCGAGCGGCATGTTGGACGTCACGGCGGGGATGCCCTGGCGGGTCTTTTCCTGCATCTCCGTCAGTTTGTCGGCGACCTCCGCGCGGGTCTTGCCGTAGACCCACTTGCGGGTGCGGGTGCCGTCAGGCTTGTAGACGTACGCGGCGGCGACGTACCGACCGTCCTTGCGGCGGGCGATGGTGCCTTCGCCGTTGGCGCGCTTGGCCACTACTGGTTCTCCTCGATCTGGGTGCGGATGTAGGCGGCCACATCGGCGGAGTCGAATCGCCGGCAGCGGCCGATGGTGAAGCTCGGCAGAGCCCTGGAACGGATGAGGTCGTAGACCTTGCTGCGGCTGAGCCGGAGTGCAGTCATGACCTCGGGAACGGTCAGGGCGGTAGGAGGTGCGATGGACAAGGGGGTTCCTCCACGCGGTCTATGGGGCAGGGGCACAGGGGTGTCACTCTCGGTGTCACTGGCATCTGCGCTGGTCAGTGGTCTGCGGTGACAGCTGTGACAGGTGTGACAGAACGGGTGTGGCCCGGGCTGTCACACCGGCTCGGGGACGACGTAGGCGCCGCTGGCGTCGGTGTGCAGTTGGCCGTCCTTGGCCATGCGAGTGCAGGTCTGGCGGGTGTTGGCGTAGTCGAGTCCGGTGGCGGTGGCGATGTCCTTGGGTTTGCTGCCGGGGTGGGTGCGGACGTGGGTGAGGATGGTGGCGCGGGTGTCGCCGATGGTGTGGTCGCTGGCGGGTCCGTCGAGGAGGTGCCAGCTGCCGGTGTCGGGTTGGAATTCGAGGGCGTGTTCGTTCTCGTCGACGTCGCGGCCGGTGATGTGCAGGACGCCGTCGGCTTTGCCGCGGGAGCGTTTGAGGACGAGGGTGGCGTCGGCGGCGCCGGCGAGTCCGTTGGTGCCGGAGACTTCGGCGAGGAAGTCGTCGGAGGCCATCTTGCGGACGTGGTGGACGAGGACCGTGGCGACAGCGTGCCGGTCGGCGACCTGCTTGATGTGGCCGATGGCGGCGTAGTCGGCGTCGTAGGCGGCGACGCCGGGGGCGGAGTGGCCGCGGACCTTGGCGAAGACGTCGATGACGATGAGGCGGGCGCCGGGGTTCTGGGTGAGCCAGCGGTCGAGGGCGTCGGCGCCGCCCTGCGGAAGCGGGGGGAACTCGGTGACGAGGGTCAGCGCCTTGGGGGCGTCGCGCCCGGCGAGGAGCTTGGCCATGCGGGTCTTGAGGCGGCGCGGGGTGTCCTCCAGGGCGAGGTAGAGGACGGGGCCGGGCTCGACGTCGATGGAGCCGAAGGCGGGTCGGCCGGCGGCGACGTCGAGCCCGAGGCCGAGGGACAGCCAGGACTTGCCGACCTTCGGGGGCCCGGCGAGGAGGCTGACGCCCTCGGCGAAGAACCCGGGGACGGCCCAGCGGGGTTCGGGGAAGTCGGTGGCCATGAGGTCGGCGGCGTTCCACACGGTGCGGGGCCGTGGCGGCCCCTGTGGGGCCGTGGGGGCGGTCTGCGGTGGCTCGCGGGCGGGGTCGGCCCGGGAGTCCGGGTAGGGGTCGGCTTCGTCGGGCCAGGGAGCATCTGGCGGGTCGTCGTGGACGACGCGCAGGCGCGGGGCAGGGCGCGGTTCCTCCGGTCCTGCGGGGCGGGTCATGCCGCGGCCCGGCCGGGTCGGCGGCCGGCGGGGGCGGCGCTGCTGTCGGGGGTGGAGGTGGTCATAGGGTGCCTTCCGGTCGCGGGGTGGGTGTGTGGTGGGCCGGTGATCGGCGGCCGGGGTGGAGCGGGGGCGGATAAGCGCTTTTCCGCCCCCGCACGGCGCGGGCCGGTGGTCAGGCTGCGTGGGAGGTGTGTCCGGTGCCTCGGTCGAAACCGCGCCGGATGGTCCGCTCGCACACGGCCTCGGCCAGTCCGCAAGCCAGGCCGGCCGTCAGGAGCTTGTCGTGGGCGAGGTGTTCGGGGACGGTTCCGGCGGCGATGAGCTGACCGAGCCTGGCGGCGGACGCGAACAGCCTGTTCTTGCGGCCGGGTTGGCGTTGGGCGCGGACCTTGTCGCTCTCGCCGGTGAGGACGGCTTGCACGTAGGCGCTCTGGACGCGGATGCCGGCGCGGAGCGCTTCGGGGTCCGGCGTGCGTGCGGGCGGGGCCTGGGGCTGGGTGAGCAGGGCGAGCAGGTTTTCGGGTGCGGGGGCGAGGGTGTGGGGGTCGGTGCCGGGGGCGAAGGTGTAGATGCCGTGTTGGGTGCGGGAGCCGGGGCCGACGAGGTAGCCGGCGGTGCCGCGGATGTCGATCCCGGGGCCGACGGTGCCGGCCGAGTTGGTGACCTGGATGTCGGGTGGGGCGGTGAGCCACAGGTGCAGGCCGCCGCTGGGGGTGGCGACGGTGGCGGTGGCGGGGATGTGGAACTG
>NZ_JAIZ01000270.1:30370-34609 GCF_000710465.2 Kitasatospora sp. MBT63
TGGCGGGGATGTGGAACTGGTGGCGGGTGGCGAGGTTGCGGAGGTTGCCGGGGCCGTCGGCACCGTGTTTGACGTCGAGGTCGAGGCCGATGAGGTGGTGCGGGGGCCGGCCGCAGGCGATGCCGTAGGCGGTGGCCCACGGCGCCGCCTCGAACAGTTCCCGGAGTCGTTCCGGGTCGGTGGTGGCGTCGTGGACGCCGTGGCCGAGCCGGCCGCAGGCGCCGCGGCAGTGGGGATCGCGGGGGTGGGGGCTGGGGATCGCGGGTCGCTTGCTGCGGGCCAGCGGGAAGGACTGCAGGCCCCGTGCGGCGGCGAACTGCGCGGCGGCCAGGGCGTGGTGCCAGTCGGGTACGGGCAAGGCAGTCTCCCGATCGGGGGTGGCGGCGGAGAGGGCGGGCCCTGCGGGCGCGGTTGGCCGCAGGGCCCGCCCTCGGGGCGATTTCAGGCGGCCTTGAGCTGCCGCGTGTCGCCGGTGGAGTGGTTGTTGAGGGTGTCGGTCCAGGTGGTTCGCAGGGCGGCGCGGTCGTGGCGCTGGTCGGCGGGGGCGCCTCGCCGGTTGTCGGGTCGGATGGGCATGTGGAGGCCGAGGAAGTCGTGGCCGGCGGCGACGAGGAGCGGCTGGTGGGGTCCGGCGGACCAGAGGGTCAGCGGCTCGTACCGGTCGGCGGGGGCGTTGGCCCAGCGGGCGAGGAAGGCGGCGCTGTAGTGCGCTTCGTCGGTGAGCTGGGGCTCGGCGGCGAGGGCGGTGGCGAACAGGGGCCGCCACTTGGGGAAGCAGGCGGCGAGCGGGGCGTTGGCGGACAGCCGCAGGGAGCGGGTGCCGTCGTCGATGGTCAGCCAGCCGTCGGAGAGGTCGGCGCCCTTGGTGGGCCGGTAGGTGAGGGTGAGGTCGGCGCGGCGGCGCCGGGCGGGGAACAGGGCGCGCAGGGCGGTGAGGTCCGCGCGGGTGAGGAGCGCCTTCCACGGCGCGGCCCCGGTGGTCTCGGGGGCTTCGCGGCGGGTGAGGGCGAAGGTGTAGCGGTCGGTGGCGGCGGCGAACAGGTGGGTGCCGGTGGCCTCCAGGTAGATGCCGCCCAGGACGGGCAGGGTGTCGTCGGCGCTGATGTGCGCGGTGAGCTGGCGGACGACGGTCGGCAGGTCGGTCACGGTGACGGGCACGGCGTTCTCCCAGGGGGGCAGAGGTCGAACAGGGAGTCCGGCGCGGTGGCCGGGGCGGTGGCGTGCTGGGCCTTGCGGGCGGCGGTGCGGGCGCCGTCGTGGCAGGTCGGGCACCACGCGGCGAGCGCCTGCCTGGGCAGGGCGGCCGCCTTGTGCGGGGGCAGGAGCAGGGTGGCGGGGTCGGAGGGGGCGGCGATGAGGTGGACGGTGCCGCCGCCGTGGTGCTGCTGGTAGCCGCCGTGTTCGCGGGGGCAGCGGCCGCCGTCCTTGGTGTGGTTCTTGCCGCAGGTGCCGCGGCACTGGCAGCGGCCGGAGGCGGCGGCCATGACGGCCTGCCACAGGCCGGTGTCGGCCAGGGGCGGCACCCGGTTCACGGGGTGCTCCCGGTGGGGAGGTCGTTGCCGGTGATGGCCTCGACCAGGGCGGAGACGAGGACTTCGGCGACGGGCGGGGTGACGGCGTTGCCGTACTGGCGGACCTTCTCCCGTTTGCTGCCGAGCACGGTGTAGGTGCCGGGGAAGGCCATGGCGGCGCCGATCTCGCCGGGTTCCAGCATCCGGAACAGCACGTCCTCGACCGCGACGCGGTCACCGCGGACGAGGGCGTAGCGGTCGCGGGTGGTGAGGGCGCCGACGGGTTCGGCGACGGGCCGGGGGGTGCTGTTGCCGTAGTAGGGCAGCAGCAGCGATCCCCAGTCGGTTGCCGGGTCGGGGGTGGTGGGCGGGAGGGTGAGGCCGTGGTGGTTGCCGGAGGCGGTGACGGTGGCGAGGGCGTCGAGCACGGGGCGGGCGTCGGAGGATCCGCCGCGCAGTTCGGTGATGAACGGCAGCCAGGCGAGGCCGGTCTCGTTGCGGGCGGTCTGGGTGCGCAGCGGGTCGCTGGCGGGGGTGGCGGTCTTGCCGTCGCGGCCCTCGGCGGGGACGAGCAGCGGTGGGACGGCGAGGCCGTCGTTCTCGCGGGTGGTGCGGGTCGGCGCGGGGTCGGTGACGGGGGTGGCGGCCTCGCGCCAGGTACCGCCGGCCGGGGCGAGGATCGGCATCGCGTACTTGGCGAGGCCGGTGCGGATGCGTTCCTGGGTGGCGGCGGCGTAGGGGGTGAAGGTCTTGCGGTTGGGCTTGCCGTCGCCGATGCGCCGGCCGGGCAGGGACCAGTCGATGACGGCTGCGGCCGGCAGGACGGGCGGTTCGACGACGGTGTTGCGGCAGGTGACGTGGGGGCAGCGGTAGAGGTACTGCTGGCGGTAGCGGCCCATGTCGGCGCCGCGCTTCTTGAACACCTGCACGGCGCGGACGGTCCTCTCGCAGCCGGGGCACCAGGCGGGTGGGCGCAGCCACTTGTCCCAGTCGGGGTCGCGGCCCAGGTCGGTGCGCCAGTAGGCGAGGTAGAGGCGGTCGCGGGACTGTGGGGCGGTGGCGGCAAGGCGGGGGCGGGCGTGCATGGAGTTGAGGGCGATGAGGCGGGTGCGGTAGCCGAGGTTGCGGATGTCGGCGACCCAGGCCTGCCACAGGTTCCAGGCGCGGACGTCGATGACGTTCTCGACCACTCCGGCGAGGACGGGTCGGCCGCGGGCGGCCATGGCCTCCAGGTATCGGGGGACGTCCCACATCAGGGCGCGTGAGCGGTCGGTGGCCGGGTCGGGCAGCGTCTCGCCGAACAGGTCGGGCTGCTTGTCGAAGTCCCTTTTGGCGCCGCGGGCGTTGGACCATTTCGGGCACTCGGGCGAGGCCCAGAAGATGTCCGCGGCGGGGAAGGTGGCTACGTCGGCGTCGTGCAGGTCGCCGAGGAAGTGGTCGGCGTCGGGGAAGTTCAGCGCGTGGGAGGCGATGGCCTTGTCCCAGTGGTTCGCGGCCAGGACCGGTACCACGCCGGGGACGTTGCGGGCGCCGGCGGAGGATCCTCCGGCGCCGCAGAAGAAGTCGATGTAGGTCAGCGTCACCGCGCACCGCCGGTGAGGTCGGCGACCAGGTGGGCGTGCGCGTTCGCGTACCCGGCCAGGGCCCGGACGGCGGCTTTGGCGTCGCGGGTCAGGGTGGTGCCGGGCCGGGTGGTGGTGGGTGTGATGAGGAGTCGGTCGGGGACCGGGATGAGCAGGTCGGCGGTGACCAGCAGGGCGGGCCGGTCGGCGAGTTCGGGTCCGTCGAAGCAGGCCCACCGCTGGTCGTGCCAGGGGTTGTGCTGCCGTTCCCAGTCCAGGGTGCGGGTGGGGCGTCGGGTGAGGGTGTGGTGGCGGAGCGGGACGGCGATCCGCAGGGCGAGCCGGTGATCGTCGGCGACGAAGGTGGTCAGGGCGTGCAGGTCGGGGCGGATGCGGACGTAGCCGGGGGCCATGATCGGGCCGGTGGCGACGAGCCAGGCGATGGCGGCGAAGTCGACGGGGCGGGGCGGTTCGCCGTCGTCGTTCAGCAGGTGGAGGTGCTGGGCGAGGTGGGCGCCGTAGCGGGAGTGGTTGCCGGAGGCGTGGGAGCGGTCGTGGTCGTCGTCGGTGACGGCGAGCGTGTCGGCGTTGAAGTCGGGCATGCTGGTCCTCTGGTCTCGTGAGAACGGGGCTGGATCGGCCCCGCAGCAACCGGCACCCGGCCAGGTAGAGGTTGCTGCGGGGCTTCGTGCTGTCCGGGGACCGTTAGAACGGCGGTTCCTCGGCGTTCTGCGGCGCCGTGCCGGCGGGTGCCGGCGGGGTGGGTCCGGCGGTGGACCACGGGTCGGCCGCGGGTGTGGTGCTCGGGTTGCCGGTGCGCTGGGTCTTGGTGACCTTGGCGGTGGCGAACCTCAGGGAGGGGCCGATGTCGTCGAGGTCGAGGCCGAGCATGGAGCGGTTCTCGCCCTCGGGGGTCTGCCAGTTGTGCTGGACGAGTCGGCCGGTGGCGACCACGCGCATGCCCTTGGTGAGGGTTTCGGTGGCGTGTTCGGCGATCTCGCGCCAGGCGGTGGCGCGCAGGAACAGGGCGGTGCCGTCGCGCCACTGGCCGGTGGTCTTGTCGTAGGTGCGCGGGGTGGAGGCGATGGTGAAGCGGGCCATCGCCACGCCGGTGGGGGTGAAGCGCAGTTCGGGGTCGTCGGTCAGGTTGCCGACGACGGTGATCG
>NZ_JAIZ01000270.1:34619-69235 GCF_000710465.2 Kitasatospora sp. MBT63
TTCTCCGACGGACACGGTGCCCTCCAGGGCGCTCGGGGTGTTGGGAACGGGGTCTGTCCGGTCCCCCGCACCGCCCACCACCCGCCGCTGGGGCGGGTGTTGGGCGGCACGGCCGGTCGGGCAGTCAGCCGTGCGCGCGGGCGGCGGCGATGTCGAGGGCGCGGTGGACCTGGGCCGCGGTTCGGCCGGGGGTGTCGTTCCACTGGTCGACGGAGCGGATGGTGGGGTCCTGGGTGGTGAAGTGCTCCATGAGGAAGCGGCGGGCGCGCATGGCGGTGGCCTCGGTGCCGTATCCGGCGGCGAGGACGGCGAGTTGGGCGCCGAGCAGGCAGCGTCGGCCCTGCTCGTCCCACAGCCGTCCCTGGCACCAGCCGTGGACGGTGAGGTAGCGGGAGAGCAGGCGCAGGTGGGTGGCGGTGTCGATCGGTACGGGCGCCGGCGGGCGGTTGCGGAGCCGGTCGATGAGGGTCGGCTGCGGGCGGGTCATGCCGAGGTCCCAGGCGACCGGTGCCCGGCCGAGGGCGCATACGGCCGGGACGGCCGAGGGCTGGGGTGTGGGCAGGGTGGCGAGGTAGTGCTCGATCTCGCGGACCAGGGCGCCGCCGTCGGCGACGAACGCGAGGTCCGGCAGGCCGAGCAGGGCGGCGGTGCGGGGTGCGGACACGGTGGTTCCTCCGATCGTTCGACCGTTGGCGGCGCCGGTGGTCAGCGGGTCTGCTGGATGAGGGCGCCGAGGAGTTCGGGGCGGTTGGTGGAGCCGACGTAGTGGCCGTCGCGGGTCCACAGGTGCCACCACTGGCCCGGGTGGGTGCTGCCGGCGGTGTGGGCGCAGGTGAGGCCACCGCGGGTGAAGACGTCCAGCACGACGTCCTGTTCGGGGCCGGGCTCCGCGGTGCGCGGGTCGGTGGTCATGGCCGGGGATCTCCGTTCAGTGGAGGTTGGCGAGGGAGTGGAACAGGCCGGTGATGGCGTGGTTGACGGTCGGGGCGATGCCGGTGGAGGCGAGGTAGAAGCCGAACAGTGCGGCGACGACGGCGCCGGCGGCGGTGACGGCCTTGAAGCGGAGCATCAGGGCGAGCGCGACGCCGAACAGCAGCGCGGCGGACACGGTGAACAGCACGGCCGGTCTCCCTTCCAGGGATGATGGTTTGGGCGGGTTTGGGTGAGGCGTGGTGCTCTGACGGGCCCCTGCCGGTGCGGGATCGCCGCAGGTCAGCGGGGTGACCGATCGGGCCGGGCCCCTGACGCGCCCTACCGGTGCAGGGGGTTCGGCGGCGGGGTGCGTCAGGGCGCCCGACGCGGCCCGCAGGGCTGTGACCTGCGGCGTTGCGTCATGGTTAGGCGCCCGTCAGGGCGGCGAACCGGGGCAATCCGGACGTCAGGCGGCGTTGCCGAGCGTGGTGGCGGCGTCCTGGATGGCCTGGAGGGTGTAGCCGTTGGGGCGGCTGCCGTCCGGCTCGGTGAGGCGGCCCTGCGCGAGGTCGGTGCCGAGCGCGGCGAGTTCGGTGCGCAGGGTCTTGCCGGCGCGCGACAGCCACGCGGCGTCGGTCTCGTGGTCCTGGCGGGCGTAGCGGGCGGGGTCGGTTGTGGCGAGGTGGGTGAGGGCTTCGGCGTTGGTGACCTGGCCGCGGCCGGTTCGTCCGGCGGCGGTGAGCAGGTGGTCGAGGACGGTGCGGCGCACCACACTCCCGAGGCCGTCGGTGCCGCCGGCGGCGGCGCTAACGCCGGTGTCGCGGGCCATGGCGGCCTCCACCGGGTCGTCGTAGTACCCGGGCAGGCACCCGGCCTCGGTCCGCAGCTCCACCCCGCGTTCGATCAGCGGCAGGATCTCGCCCGCGGCTTCGTCGATGAACAGGGAGCGGACCTCGATGACGCCGGTGTCGGGGGTGGTTAGCCAGGCGCGGCCGCGGCTGGTCTTCTCGATGGGGATCTTCGAGGCGTCGTAGCCCTGGCCGACCATGCCGTCACCGAGCACCACGTTGGACGCGCCGGGGGATTCGACGCGCATGGCCATGCGGGCGGCGAGGTTGCCGCGCAGGCGGGGGGTGACGATCTCGGCCTCGGGGTACTGGGTGGCGAGCGCGAGGACGATGCCGACGGCGGCGCCGACGGCGGCGATCTGGGCGAGGAGTTCGGTGATCTCCTCGGCGTACTTGCCGGAGGGGCCGTTCTTGGCGGTGTAGGTGGCGAGTTCGTCGATGATGACCAGTTCGATGCCGCCGAGCTTGTCGATCAGCTTCTCGTTCGCCTTGGAGAGTCCGGCTTCGACCAGGATTTCGGTGCGGCGGTTCATCTCCTCCACCATCAGGCGAAGGAACTTGACGAGGCGGGCGGGGTTGCGGCGCACGAAGGTGGCGAGGGCGGGGGCGTGGGGGACGTACTCGCCGGCGCCCTTGCCGTCGAACAGCCGGATCCGCACCCGAGGGTCGAGCATCGCGGCGGCGAGCAGGTTGGCCAGGCCCATGCCCTTGCCGGAGCGGGTGGCGCCGGCGAACAGGAACGAGTAGTCCGACAGGGTGGGGCGCAGGACGTTGCCGCGCTTGTCGAAGGCGAGGGGGAAGCCGTCGCGCCAGGTGTTCACCTGCTTGGCGCGGGTGGCGACGAGGGGGTTGCGGCGGGTGGCGAGGAACGGGTCCTGGCCGCAGGCCCAGATCGCCATCCGGCGGCCGTTGGAGCCGACCTGGCGGATGTCGAGGTTGGTGCGGTCGATGCCCATCGCGGCGGCGATCTCGTCGGCCTTGTCGCGGGCCTTCTTGACGGTGATGTCGGGCAGGTCGATGACGGCGTGCCAGGCGTTCGGCACCGCGGGGTCGATCGCGCACGGGGTGACCATGGTCAGCCGCTGGGACTCGCCGATCACGCGGGCGGCCTTGAACGCCCGGTCGAGCATGGACTCGGTCAGCGGGTCGCCGTCGGACAGGGCCCGGGTGTCGGCGTCCCACACGGTCTCCCGGTCCGGCGTGCGGCCGAGGAAGGCCTCGAAGCCGAGCACGACGCCGAGGCCTAGGGCCAGGCCGGTGGTGCCGAGCGCGACGTAGGCGGCGAGGACCGCGGCGGCTGGCAGACCGAAGGCGACCAGCGCGCGGGCGAAGCGCACCCGGCGCCGGTTCGATTTGGCCTTCCTGTGCGCGGCCACCGCGGCGACCGCGACGGCGAGGGCGGCCTCGGACTGCTTCTGCGCGAGTGCACGGTCACCGGGGAGCAGGGTGAAGCGGGCGCGGCGGGCGAGGTCGCGGGCCTCGCGGGTGGCGATGTGGGCCTGGTGGCCGGCGGCCTGGACGTGGGCGCCCTCGAATCCGGCCGTCCACTGCGCGGAGCGCCGTATCCCGCGCCAGGCCTGGGCGGCGTGGCCGCGGGTGGTGCGCTGGCGGGCGAGCCAGCGGCGTGCCGCCCGGCGGGTCTGGGTGGTGCGGGCGCGGGCCATCGTGCGTCGCCCGTCCTTCGTGCGGATCCACCCGGGGATGAGTGGCCTGTCCCCGGCCGGGTCCTGGCGCTCGCTCGCCGCCACCACCGGCGGCAGGGGGTCGGTGTCCTGCGGCAGGTACACCGAGTCCGCCTCACCCGGGTCCACGGTGGGTACGGGTGCGGTGGCCGGGGTGGTTTTAGTGAAGCGGTCGGGGAACGGCAGGACCTCGCCGCCCGCGGTCGGGTTGCTGGTCAGGGGGTCGGGCTGGCCGTTCGGGGCGTGCTCCTCGTGGTTCACTGAGGGTTCCTTCCTCACTGCTCACTGGTGCGGGATGGGACCCGGGACGGCCGTCGTGCCGGCAAGCTGTGCGGCCGTCCCGGGGTGGTGCCAGTGGCGCTGTTCCTCGGGGTGGGTCAGGTGGTGGTCGGGGCCCAGGGGATCGCCCGGCATTCGGCGGCGTGGGCATTGGCGCCGTTACGGGCGGGGGTGCGCAGGGTGGCGGAGGGGCCGTTGCTCTCGCCGCAGCCCAGGCACGACCAGCGGAAGTTGGAGCCGGGCCGGTAGTGGGCGTCGGGCCCGTCGGCCGCGAACAGCGCGACCAGGGCGGCGCCCTGGGTGAGGAACACGGCGGCGGTGCCGACCGGCAGGCCGGTGACCGGGCTGGTCGGGATGAACGTGTCGGACATGGCGGGTCCCTTCCTGGTCACTGGGAGGCGATGAGGGCGGCGGCGGTCTCGAAGGCGTGGTGCCAGGCCTGGTCGAGCGCATAGGCGCCGTTCATGCCGTGGTCGGCGAGCCGCACGAACGCCCGGCCGCCGGTGGCGTCGGCGAGACGTCGCAGAGGTTCGCGGCGGTCGGCGATGTAGTGCGTGACGGCCGACAGGGCCAGGGCCGCCGTGACGGGGCCGGGCCGCAGCCGCACCCCCAGCGCCCGGGTGCCGAGCAGCAGGGCGGTGGCCTGGGTGGCGGTGTAGGTGGCGACGTGCGCGGCGCAGGCGCGGCGGCCGGCCGCGCTGGACTGCCCTTCGTTGTGGTCGTGCTGGCCCTTGGTGGCGGCCTGGTGGTCGGTCTGGATCCAGTGGTCCGCCACATCGGCGGCGGCCCGCAGCAGGGCGTAGGCGGTGGCGAACCGGGCGGCTCGGTCGAAGCTCTGGTGCATGGCGGTGTGCTCCCAGGTATCGGTGGGGTGGGTCAGCCGGCGGGGGTGTGGTCGCGGCGGGTGCGGGCGGCGAGCGACATGGCGCGGCGGGCGACGGGTGAGTAGCCGATGGTGTCGCCGGTACGGCGCACGGGCGGTGTGCCGCCGTTGTTGCGGCGGCCGTCCGGACGCTTTGCGGCGGGGGTCTTGGCGGGGCGGGTCAGCTGGGATTCGACCTGCGGCTTTTCCACCTTTTCGACATGGTTTGTGCGGTCGATGGCGGCGTCCTTGACGGCGGCCTTGGCGGCCACGCGGGCGGCGATGGACTCGGCGGTGTCGCCGAGCTGTGCGCCCTGGGTGTCGTCCCATGCGCGCTTCCACGTGGGTTCGCTCGGGTGCAGCTCCCCGACCGCCGCCGCGAGGGCCACGGCGCGCTCCCACACCTGCGGCCACTGCACGGAGCGGAGCTGTTCGACGGCGGCGTGCTCCTCCGCCTCGCGCTCGGCGGCGGCCCTCTCCTCGGCGGCCTCGGCCGCCTTCTGCTTGGCTTCGGCGCGGCGCGCACGGCGGCTGATCCTGCCGTCGCGCTTGCGGATGCGGCCGTGTTCGTGGAGGTCCCACACCAGCGGGCCGGCCAGCGAGCAGAACGCGCCGCCGAGGCCGGTGCCGAGGCCGAACTCCGCGGCGCCGTGGAGGTAGTTGACGGTGGCGGCGAACAGCGCGACCGCCCCAGCCAAGGCGCGGTAGTGCCAGGACGGCCGGTGGTCGTCGATCGCGGCCTCGGCGCCCTTGAGCAGCGCCCACGCCAGGCCCTCCAGCACCAGCGGAGCGGCGAGCAGGAACGGGGTGTGCGGGGACCAGAACGCCATCAACTGGAGCGGTAGCGACACCACCACGCAGATGACCGCGATCGTCCTCGCGTAGGTGCGCCATTGGGCGGCGGAGCGCTCCGCCTTCTCGCGGGTGGCCTGGGTTTCGGCGCGCAGGCGGGCGGCCTCGCGCTGCCGGTCGGCGGCCTCGGTGCGGATCTCCTGGGCCTTGGCCTCGCCCGCGGCGATTTCGGCGGCGGCCTTGGCGGCCTTGAGCTGGTTGGCGATGTCCGCCGCGGCCTTGGCGGTCTCGGTCTTGGCGCGCAGGGCCTCGGCCTCGGCGGCTTCCTTGGTGGCCGACTTCGGCGCCGGGCGGGTGCGGCCGGTGGGCCGCAGTTCGGTGACGCTCATTGGTCTCGGTCCCCCTTCGGGGGTGTCGAAGCGGTTCAGGAGCCGGGGAGGCCGGACAGGCGGCGCAGTGCGCGGATCCGGCGGGCCGTGTGGCGGCGCAGGGCGGGCAGCGTGCTCGCCGCCAGCAGGCCGCCTGCGACCGCGCACACCACGCTCGGGTGCGCCAGCAGGGCCACGGTCACGGCGGCCACCGCGGCGAGCAGAGCGTTGGCGGCGGCGGGGAAGGCCGCGGCGAGCAGCAGCAGCGCCCACCCCAGGCGCTTGAAGAGGGCCATCACGCCGCCCCCGCCTTCCGGGCGGCCTTGGCCCGGCCCCGCTTGAGCTGGCGACGCTCGTCAGCGTCCAGGCCGCCGAAGATGCCGTACGGCTCGTTGCGCCGGAGCGCGAGCGCCAGGCACATCTCCTTGACCGGGCATCCGGCGCAGATCTGCCGGGCCCGGCGGCTCGCGAACTCGGCCGCACCCGGGTCGGCCCCGGTGTCGTCGGGGTCCTGGTCGGCGAAGAACAGGCCCGGGTCGACGCCCTTGCAGGCGGCACCCGCGAGGTCGCCGTCCAGGGACGGCAGGATCTCCACGGCCAGGCTGCCGGCAGGGCGGGCGGTCAGGTGCGGTCGGGCGGTGCCGCGAAGGCCGCGGCGGACGACCCTGGTCATCACGCCGCCGCCTTCCACATCAGCGGCCGGCGGCGCTCGGCCGTGCGCATCAGCGCCTTGGCGTAGCGGGCGGGCTCGGGGGCGAGGTCGCGCAGAACGTCCCGCGCCACGTCGAGGCGCACCACCGTGTCGGTGGCCGTCTCGTCGTCGGCACCGGCGAACAGCTCCACGTCGATGCCGAGGGCCAATTCGGCGAACTCGGAGGCCGTAGCGGCTTCCTGGCCTGCGACAATCAGTCTCATGGGTCTACCTCTTCCATGCAGCGGAGTAGGCCCGTGAGGGGCTGCCGCGCGCCCGGCCAAGGAAAGCGCGGCAGCCCCGACTCACAGGGCCGTGAGGTGTTGCAGCAGATCAAGGCGCGGCATCCGCAGAATCGGGCCGCGCAGCTTGCAGTTGTCGTCCACTTCGGGAGCGTGCTCCCGTCCTAGGCAGGACGACGGACCTCGCGAGAGCGAGATCCTTCCCTCCGGACTGACAAGGCGCCGGGTACCTCAGCCCCCTCTGTCCGGGGCTCCTTGTATTCGCTTCCTCCGTGTCCGAGCAGCCCAAAGAAGGCTCAAGGGCATGGAGGGGGAGGCTGCCGTCCGATTTGCTTCGGGCGGACCCTCTAACACCTAGAGTGCTCTAGATGCATCTAGGTCGTCAAGGCCATCGGCCTAGGTGGGTTAGAGCGCTTCAGGGCTTAGGCTGTGAGCATGACTCTTGTGCAGGATGAGCGAGCGCCATACGTGCAGGTGGCGGACATCCTCCGGGCGGAGATCGCATCGGGGGCGTATCAACCGGGGTCGAAGCTGCCTTCCGTGAAGAAGCTCGCGGAGCGGTTCGGGATTGCCGAGATGACTGTGCACAGCGGGCTTCGGGTGCTTCGCGAGGAGGGGCTGATCGTGGCTAGCCCTGGTCGCGGCACCTTCGTCCGAACTGATGTAGACCTTGCGGCACTTGGTGCCGGCGCCGCCCCAGTGGCTGGCACTGAGGTTCGCGATCAGGTGGAACAACTCGCCTCCCAGGTAGAGCAGCTGACCGCGCGGGTCGCTGAGCTTGAACGGCGAGTAGTCGGTCCGTCCGTTCCTGACTAACCATCGGGTAGCGGCGAGTGATCATCCAGTGACAGCAGGGGTGTCATGGGGGTGACACAGGGGGTGTCACTGCCCTGTCACCCCCTGCTGTCCAGGCGTTTTGCAAGCCAGACTCAGAGCAAGCACCACCCCCACAGGGAGGGCACCAATGAGCTTGGAGAGGCCCGCATGGGCACGACGCATGACCGCCGAGCGTGACGCCCGCGGCTGGTCGCAGACTGACGCCATCGGGGCGATGAGGGCGCACTCGCCGAAGAAGTTGCCGGAAGACCCGACCATGCTCCGTCAGTGGAAGCGCTGGGAGTCGGGCGAGGTGGTGCCGAGCGAGTTCTACCAGCCGCTCATTGCAGCGACCTTCGGGACCGTCACGCACGCGCTCTTCCCGGTGGCCGGCCGCCGAGATGGCAACGCCGAGATCGTCGCGGCAAGCGGGATGGAGACGCTCGACATCATCAGTCGTCTGCAAGCCTCCGACGTGGACAACGCGACGATGGACGCGCTCCGCATCACCACGGACCGGCTCTGCTCGGAGTACGCCTCGCTCCCAAGCGGGCAGCTCGCCGTCGAAGGGCGTCAGTGGCTCAAGCGAGTGGTTGGCCTCCAAGGGCAGCGGCTCACGCTGGCGCAGCATCGGGAGGTGCTGGCCATGTCGGGCTGGCTGGCCCTGCTGGTGGGCTGTGTTGAGTACGACATGGGCGACAAGCGGGCAGCTGAGTCCACTCGGCGGGCAGCACTTTCGCTCGGAGTCGAAGCTGAGCACGCCGGAATCCAGGGCTGGGCGAACGAGATGCGCGCCTGGTTCGCGCTGACGACCGGCGACTACCGAGGAGTCATCGCAGCGTCCAAGGCCGGCGCCGAGGTGGCAGCACACCAGGGCGTAGCGGTGCAGCTCGCCGCTCAGGAGGCCAAGGCGTGGGCTCGGCTCGGCGACCGCCGACAGGCTGAGGTGGCGCTCGACCGTGGGCGCCGCCTGCTCGAAGGTATGCCGTACCCCGAGAACCTGGACAACCACTTCGTAGTGGACCCGGCGAAGTACGACTTCTACGCCATGGACTGCTACCGGATGCTCGGAGAGAACAGGCTTGCCACGACCCTCGCGGAGGAAGTCATCCGGGCCAGTACCGACTACGACGGCACGGAGCGCTCACCCATGCGCATCGCGGAGGCGCGGCTAACGCTGGGCGTTGTCGCCGCCCGGGATGGCGACTTGGACAGCGCCCTGAACTATGGGGAATGGGCCCTGCGCGGCGAGCGACAGTCGCTCCCGTCGCTGCTGGCAGTGAGTCGTGAGTTGGCAGGCATCGTGAACAAGCAGTACGGCAACGACCCGGGCACGCGCGCGTATCTGCATCAATTGAGTGCGCTGAGCGGGGTTGGCCAGTAGACCGAACACCAGATGCTCGGGGGGGCGAGTGGTCGGGCTGCCCGGCTATCGGATCACCAGCTTGAGCGGAGGGGATCGGCCGGACCGGGCTCCGGGCAGTTGCCATCAGGCTGTCCAGTCCAGACTTCGGCTGGCAGGGCCGGCTCCTGAAGGCTGTGGGGGTGCGGCGTTCGTGGTTGCTTCTGCTGGCGTCGGAAGTCAGCCATCGCCGCCGGACAGAGTTCCCGGTCGACGGGCGCGGTTGTCGCTTGCGGCCGGAGGGTAGGGCCCCGGCGTGGCCGATGACTTGAAGAACGTCATGAGCGATCTGATCTGTGCCCTCGGGGACAACATCTGTGACCTGCACTACCGCACCGCGCACGACGCTGCCGAGATCATCTGCTCTGGGGTCTACGAGATGATCCCTGTCGAGCTCCATGATCTCGTACACGAGGCAATCATGGCCGGGTATTCAGGCGCGCTCAGCGACCTGGAGGAGGGCAAGTTGGACGATCAAGTGCGCAAGCGATCCGGCCTCCTCGAGTGATTGCGAACAGCCCCAATCGGGTTCGGTCAGGCACCGGGACAATGGGTACCCCGAGGCGACTGTCCGGGCTGTCCGACTGTCCGGCTAGCCGCCTTGACCTGGGCAAATCGAGCGGACAGGGCCCGGACAGCTCGCGCGTACTGTCCGGCCCTGATCTCCTGGGTGAACCTCCAAATGGTTCAGCCGATGCTGCTCTCTGGGGCGGCGGGCGGTCCGCTGCGAGCACGAGCATTCGATCTATGCCCGAGATGTGACGTTTTGCTCGTCGGCGAGCCCGAGCCTGTAGATTATGCCGGTGGCGAGGTTGTGGACCTTATTGTCGATCACGGCGTCCACCGCTTTCAGGCATCCCGCAGCGACTTTTCCTCCCGGCGCGACCGCACTGCAAAGCACGGTGCCCGAGACCTGGCTCACTTAAGAAGGGGCGCCTAGGTCCGCCCCAGTTCGTAGCGAATCCGGGCGTTCTCTAGCAGGTTATCCCATTGCTTATTTCTCTCGAAGAACTGAAAGAGATTCCATCTCTGGTGAAATTCCCAGACTGGGTAGAGCTGGCCCAGTGCATTGCGTGCCTGTGCCGAAGTCGCCTGGGATGCGGCCATTCTAAAAAGTCGGACATCGCGCGGAGATGTAGGGTCGAGATCCCTGGCAAACCTCACAAATAGTTCGCCAGGTCCGGTGCTTGACGGATTGTGCCTGATGTTGCGCGTGACGATGACAAGGGCATCATCGGGTGAGCTGTCTATGAGCGCTCGGGCGACCCCTGAAGCAAACTGCGCGGTAGAAGCGCCAACGTCGAATAGAAGGGATGCCACCAGGCGGCTGTCGCCAAGCGATCGGGCCGAGCTAATAAATTCGGCTGCGACATCGGGGCTAACGGACAAAATCCAGGTCGAGATCATTTCCTGGACCGCCCTAAAGAGCTTGGGCTTCATCCAGAGGCGGCTATGGAGGAGAAGTACTTCGTCCTGGCTTCTTAGGGTGCCGATGCTTGAAGCAATTGGTAGAGCGAAGTTCATGCCGAGTGTCGTGGAGCCCTCGACTGACTCAATAAGATCCAAAAGGAAATCGGCGGGCCTGAATCGGGCCGCGTCGCTGAGTACCATCCCGCATAGGGCGTTCTGTTTTGTCAGGCGAAGCCATGAAGCTAGAGAAAGGAGGTCTTCGATTGAATATCGCCCGGATGCGAGTACGAGCTTTTGTGCAACCTCGCTCAGTCGAGACTCTTGCCGCGCGCGTGTTACCTCCTCCTTTAGATCCTCAAGGCTAAGGACCTCAATGGATTCTTCGAGGATGGCTGCCTGCTTTTCGGCGAGTGCGAGTTCGGCTGCCTCAAGTTCGTTCTCAAGTCGTTTGCAACGTTCCTCGGACTCTGTTCGGAGATTGCGTACAGATTCTAGCTGGCCGCGGAGGCTGAGAATCTCATCTCTAAGTCGTCCACATTCGTCATTGAGGCGGTCTCGGTCGCTTCTGAGCTGGATCTCGGTGGATCGTACTTCTAGCCTCTCGGTGATCCAATCTGCCTCCAGTTCTGCAAATTTCTGCTCCGCCTTCTCTGCTTGACTTTCGCGCTTCTCAAGGAGGTCGATAAGCGCTTCCTGGTGGCGAAGCAATCGTCTGATTTCTCGATGGGAGACATCAATCTGCTCCCGCAGTTGCTCCATCTCGAATGCTTCGGGGTCGACCACGCTTAGTGCGGAAAGTCGAAGTCTCTTGAGATGAGCAACTGCTGCCTCTTGCATGTTCGCCTTGCGGTGACGATCAACTTCCTTGATTAGTCGATCAAGAAAGTCTTGAGTCGCAACTCGTTTGCCGTTGAGGTAACGCGAGACCACGGTCTCGTCCATGATTACCCGGGCCGCGTACTGGCGCTGAGGTATTCCCAGCTCCTTGAATAGCATGGACAAGTGCCTTGCAAACTCCGCAACTTCTGCGAGCCTGCTGACCTCGACCTCGCTGCGGCGCGCCAGTGACCTGGCCGGATTCGCCATGTGTTCCTCTCAGGAGCGGTATTGTCTTTGCATTTACATTGGCAAGGCTTGCAGCTACCGCAAGGCTTGGCCCGACTGTTCTCTTGGTTCAGGACAACGAGTCGAGGAGCATCATGGAGTCAGTCGCACTTCTTCTGAGGAACGCACGATGTGGAACACGCATCTTTCTTGTCATAATCTCGCTCGTTCCTCTCCTAGTCTTCCTGTTGGCGTGTGTCCCGGCCGTTGTCTTCGTCGCGTTCCGGCGGAGGGGACTGGAACGCTGCGCGGAAATGGCCACCACGTTCGAGGGATGGACGGTCGCGATCCTTAGGGGTAGCAGTAGCGGTGGACGGCAGCAGAGTCCGCCGACGCCTTCGTTCGGACCGCGCAGTGGCCGTAGCGGGGTTCAGCAGCGACGGCCGCAGCCGGCAGGCTCACGTCGGTATGAGGTGAAGACTGAGTTGAGTCGGGACGCAGCGGCACCCGATGCCTGATTGGTAGTCAGCTCTGCGACACGAGCGCGCAAGTTTCCTGATCGACCTGGCGTCACGTCGCAGACCTCATGGGAGGTGGTCATCCGGTAGTCCTCGGCCGGAGAACTGGCCAGACCGGGCACCCTCACAGGACCTCCTCCATCAGTCCCCGCCGCCCTATGGGAGTTGCACTTGGGCGCCGGGGTTGGCACGCCAGCGGCCGAGGTTGGACCTCTGAGCGTATTCCCTTCGCAGCCTGCCCCGAGTCGGTTTCGTGAGACCGGTCTGCCCGTCTAGCGGGAGTGTCTGTCAGTCGCTTTACCAGCCGGCATCAACGATGGCGGCCCGGTCGAAACCCGGGCCACCTATGGCGAAGGGGCCTTGCCAGTGCGCCGTGGCGTCGCTCTGGTCAGGTGCCGAGATCGAACGCGTAGATCGGCCCAGGCCTGGGCCGTCTGTGGGCCGCGCGAGGTAGCCCGAGGTCACCCATCGCCGACAGGTGCCGACGGCTCCGCAGCAGGTCAGGAAGGGGCAGGCAGGCAGAGTTGCAGGACAGTGCGGAGCATCGTCAGTTCCTGCGCAACAAGTGTGGCTCGGGCTCCAGCCGCTCGGAACGATCCGCGTCGAGCGCCCCTTTTCGAACCCGCGCCTGGCGGCATACGCTGATTGACCAGTGCCGCCGTGATCACCGGGAGTTGTGAGGCACGGCGGGGGGAAGGGACAGCAGAACCGGAGTCAGGTCGCCGCCCGTCCACAACCGCTGGGACGGCGCGCCGACGTCTTCCGGAGGCGGGTGTGCCTGGGCGTGGTATGGCCGCGCCATCCGGCATGGGGAGGGCAATGAACCGCTGGGTTGGCATCGTGTCGCTGCGCGAGACCGCGCCGCCGACACCCGTGCACCGCATCGCGCTGGCCATCGAAGCCGCACGGAACCGAACATCGTACCACTTGGCGGGTCAGATGGTGCCGTACGCATGGATGCGGTCGGCGTTGCGCACGCTCGGTCAGGAGCACGCGCGCCACCTCGAGTGGGGGCGGTACGAATTCTGCGTCGACCTCGCTGGTGACTTCTTTGACGGCGGCCATCCCCCGACCGGGCTGCCTTCCTGGCTCACCAAGGAACTTCATGGCCTTTTGGATGGCAAGACCAGCACATCGTCGACTGGCCGGAGGAGGGCGCAAGCGGCCCGTTGGCGCCCCGGGTCGCGTTCTGCGCACCAACACCCGGAGCCTGGCCGCCAGGGTCGGAGTACAGTCCCTGCGGTCGACCGCACGGCCCGGCCTGCGCGGTCGGTCCCGACCTCGGCCGGGCAGCGTCCGTCGTCCGAGCCGGTCCGTCCTTACACTCGCGTCGAACGGAGACTCGATGTCCATGACGTCGCGCACCCGGCACTCTGCGCGCCGCCCGTGTCGCTGGTGGGCACGCATGGGCAGGAGGTCTGCGAAATCGTAGGGAAGGCCGTTGGCAGGTGGGACGCTGACTCCGAGGTCACCGCCTGGCTGGGCCTAGCTGCAGAGCACCGCAGTCACCTCCACGAGAGCCACCACGACGACCAAGTCACGCCGTATGTGCTCGGCATGCTCGACCGGCTCGGCGCCACCGCGCTCGACGTGATCCTGCTCGACGCTTACGCGCGCTGGGCGACCCCTCAAAAGGTGGGTGAACAGTCGAGCGAGCACGCCCAGCGACGTATCGCCGCAAACCTCGCGCTCGGTGCATGGGTCAGCAAGCATGGGCTGGTACGCATGGGCGTGGGGGAGACGCAGCGGCCCGCCAGGTCCGTGTTCGAAGGAGTGGGTCGCCAGATCCTTGGCGCGCTCAGTCTCTGTGGCGAGCACGAGATTGCCCAGAGGCTGGTCGCCTCCGTTTGGCCCGGCCTCGACTGCCCGTCCGCGGAGACGAAGGTCGATCCAGTCACTCTGGTACACAGCGCCTTCGATAGGGAGGGAGTGACCTATGACTTCGACGAGGAGGGTCCAGACCACTGCAAGGTCTTCCGCGCCACCGTCCGCACTGGAACGGGCCGCACGGCAGAAGGTACAGGCCAGTCCAAGAAGGCTGCGCGGGCGGCGGCGGCACGAGCGCTGCTTGACGCATACCCACAGTCGGGGGCTGAGCGGAAGGCGGCCCACGCGACCCTACCGGCCGCCTCGCCGCTGCCGTACGCGCACCCGGGCTTTCAGCACCGGGACGCGGTGAGGGACCTGGCGGCCATGTTTGAGCTCGGTAATCGCGCGGACGGGCTCCTCGCCCAGGCCCTCACACATGCGTCTTGGGTCTACGAGTCCCAGGCGGCGGCGACCGCCGCCCGCCAGCGCGACTACCAGCTTCTTGCTCACCACGGCTCGCATGTGGTGGACCACCTCGCCGCCCACGTCCGCGTCCGGAAGGCCCTCGCGCACGGCCTCACCCCCGACGAAGACGAGGCGCGCATCCTCACCTCGTCTGACGACGACACAGCCCGGCTCGGTACGGCCCTACGGCTGACGGAGGGGCTGCTGACAGGCCGCGGTGAGAGAGGTCTGGGCCGCACAGCAGTGTCGGACGCCACCCAGGCTGTCGTCGCCGCAGCCTGGCGTGTCCACGGGCCTCGGCTGCTTGAGCGCCGACCCGCCGTCCTCGACGAGTGGCTTTCCGGCCTGGCCCACCAGCACGACCCGGTGACCGTCCTCGCCGCCTTGGCCACCACGTACGGCATCGACCACGAGTACACCTTCGACGTCTCGGGGCCAGACCACCTGAAGGGCTACACAGCGGCTGTTGGGCTGCGGGATGTTCGGGGTCGAGTCCACCAGTGGACCGAGCGCCTGGCCGGAACTCCTGGAAAGCCAGAGGCCAAGAAGGCGACCGCCGAGGCCGTCCTCGACATCCTGGCCACGCCCGTCAATGGCGTCGTCGGTGATCTCTCTGCCCCCGAACGGGACCTGCTCGTCTTCCTCCTGCGCGCTCAGCTCGATGGCCTTGGCCAGCCGACTGAACGGCAGCGCGCCCGCATGCTCGCCCGTGGCGACCTCGGCATTGACCTCCTCGCCACCGGCGACACCAAGGCGTTTCTTGCCTGGGCGGAACGTGTCCGATCCCTGCTCGGGCCGGATGAGACGGCCGTGCCGGCCGCGCTGCAAGAGCTGTACCGGAGGGTCATCGACGACACGCGTATCGGGCCCGGCTCGCTTCTGCGCCGCATGGCCGCCAGCACAGGACACGACGCCACGAGCCTGGTGCGACGCAACGCAGCAGACGCTGTAAGGCGAGCATTTAGCAGCGGGCCGCAGGCCGCCTCGGTCCGCGGAGTTGTGCAGGAGTGGTGGCATGACCAGGCCCAGGCAACCGGCGTCACGATCCGTGACGATATGCGCGAAGAGATCTTCTGTCCGCTCCTCGTCCACCTTCGCGCGCTGGATGAGACCTTGACGTGGTGCGGCGAAGCCGCAGAGGCGGCCGACACCCGCATCGACGTTGAGCTAACGGTTCAGGATGGCACGCTGCACGTCTGGCTCGGCCTCGACAAGGTGGACGTCCGGGCGGCCTGCGACGACTTCGCTCGCATGCTGTCCCATACCCTCCCGTACACCGACTGCCTGGTCGGCGACGATCATGTACTGCTGCGTCTGCACGGCGATCACGAGACGGCTCCCTACCACGCTCTGGCCGCAGTGGGCATGGATGCCTACGTCTCTGGTCCGTTGGACCGGCGGTGGCCTGGACTTCTGGCTGAGACAACGGAGTGACAGCCTGAAGCGGTAGGCGGCTGTCACACCTGTCACTCTGTCACTGTGGCTGTTCTGAACAGCGCAAATGTCAGTGACAACGCAGTGACGGTCGCATTGCCGAGTGCTGCCTGGCCGCTGTCGGGAAGGGCGGTTGGCTGTGGGCGCTGTCGTGGGCTGGCTGGGCAGCCAGATCCTCAGCTTTGACAACGACGGCTGACCACAACAGCCGTGGGCGACAACGGCGATCTGCGCCCCCTCGTCCTCCCCTGCGCGCGATGGTGCTCGGGTCCACGAGGGGCAATCCTCGGCATCACGCTGGGTCGATGCGCCTGGGGGTCAAGGGGTCGCAGGTTCAAATCCTGTCGTCCCGACAGTGGTCAGAGGGCCGGAGACATGAGTCTCCGGCCCTTTCGACATCCACGGCTGACATCAGCGCCTTGCTCAGCGCTTCACGAGCACCCCGGCCGCGGCTGGACCGTCGTCGTCCTCGCCGCCCTCCGACTCGTTATCGGCGGCCACGCCGAGCGCATCGTCCATCCGGTCCGCGGCCTCCCGCAGCGTCGACTGCATGACGTGCGCGTAGGTGTCCAGGGTCATGGTGATCGTGCTGTGTCCGAGCGTCTCCATGATGGTCCGGACGCCGACCCCCTCGGCGAGCATCAGCGAGGCACAGGTGTGTCGCAGGTCGTGCACCCTGATCCGCCGGATGCCGGCCGAAGCGCAGAGCGCGGCGAGGCTGCGGTTCAGGTTCCGCGGGTCAAGCGCCGTGCCGGTCAGCGTGGTGAACACCAGGCCGTCAGGCTGGATGTCGAGCGGCTGCCACTCCAAGCCTGCCTCCGCGCGCTCCTGGAGCTGGTCCTCCCGTCGCCGTCGGAGCTGCGCGACGCAGGACGCCGGCAGTGCGATGGTCCGCAGGGAGCGTGCGGTCTTCGGGGTGCCGAACACCAGGGTGCCCTTCACCCGCTGAAGGTTGCGACGCACCCTGAGCTGCCGGGCGTCGAGGTCGATGTCCGCCCAGGTCAACGCGAGCACCTCGCCCCGACGGAGGCCCGTCGAGACGAGCAGCAGCCAGAGAGGGTACAGCCGGTGGTCTCGCCCGGCGCGCAGGAGGAGACGGACCTCGGCGGCGTTGAGCGGCTGGACCTCCTTGTGCGGCACCGAGGGACGCTCGACCAGCCGCGCCACGTTTCGGGCGAGCAGTTCCTCACGCACGGCGTTCTGCAGCGAGGACCGGAGCACGGCGTGGGCGTACTGGACCGTGCGCGCCGACGGCTGCCGCTTGCAGCACTTTCCCACCGCGCAGCACTCACGCTTGTCAACGGCTCGGTTGTGGTCGACCCGGCGCAGGCAGCAGAGGCAGCCACTCCGGAAGTCCGAGAGGAAACGGCGCACGTCCGCCGGCGTCAGCCTGTTGAGCGGCTTCCGGCCGAGTGCGGGGACGATGTACACCCGCGTGATGGGCTCGTAGCTCGACATGGTCGAGGGCTTGTACCGCTCGGGTGCAACCGTCCCAAGCCAGTAGTCGAGGTACTTGTCGAGCGGCATGTTGGATGTGACGGCCGGAATGCCCTGACGGGTCTTCTCCTGCATCTCCGTCAGCTTGTTTGCGACCTCGGCCCGGGTCTTGCCATAGACCCACTTTCGGGCGCGGGTGCCGTCCGGCTTGTACACGTATGCGGCGTCGGCGTACCGCCCGTCCTTGCGGCGGGTGATAGTGCCTTCGCCGTTGGCGCGCCTGGCCACTAGTAGTTCTCCTCAACTCGCTTGCGCATGTAGGCGGTCACATCGGCGGTGTCGAAGCGCCGCAAGCGACCGATGGTGAAGCTCGGAAGTTCCCTGGAGCGCAGGAGGTCGTAGACCTTGCTGCGGCTGAGTCGGAGGGCAGCCATGACCTCTTTCACGGTCATGGCCTCGGGTACGGCGGATGTCATTGAGCGGTCCTCCTGAAGCGGTCGCCCGGGCGGTATTCCTCTGAGGTCCGCTACCGCCGCCACTCCGCTACCGCGCAGGTCGGAGGGGGTGCGGTGGTAGCGGATGGGGTAGCGGTAGCGGATTGGCGAGGTCAGCCGACGGTGATGAGGCCGTGATCCGCGGCGGCCGGGTCGGGCGGGTTTTCATCCGCTACCGCTACCGGTTCCGCTACCGGGAAGAGGGCCCTGACCTGCGCGGTAGCGGGAGTAGCGGGAGTAGCGGGAGTAGCGGGAGTAGCGGTGGTAGCGGGGGTTTCGGGGATGGGCGGGCAGTAGCGCGTCCAGGCGTCGTTGAGGTCGGCGGCGTAGTAGCCCTTGGCGACGGCAGTGCCGATCTTGATGTTGCGGGGCCTGATGCGCTCGTTGGCGGCGGTGACGTACTCGCCGAGCATCTTGGAGAGGCTGCGGGTGTTCAGGGGGCGCCCGTCGAGGTCGACCCACGGGGCGTCGTCCATGCCGGTGAGGCGTTCGATGATGACGGCGCTGGTGAGCCGTTCGGCGCCGTTGAAGATCTCGCGCAGGTCGGCGAGGAGGCGGATGCCGACGGAGCCCTTGTCGTTGGCCTTGGCGGCGTTGACGAGTTCGAGGCAGGCGACGCGGGCGCGGGCAGGCCAGTGGCCGCCGGCGGCGTCGGCGACGGCGAGCAGCGGCTCCCAGACGTCGGCGGACCGGTCGGCGACGCCGTCGGGCATCTCGGGGAAGGCGCCCTCGATCCGTTCGCGGATGGTGTCGGCCCATGCGGCGAGGCGGTCGCGTAGGGCGTGGCCCTCGGGTTCGTTGGTGCGCTGCCGGAACTGCTCGACCGTCTCGTTGGGGGCGCGGCGGCGCATCCGGATGATGACGGCGCGGCTCATGATGGTGTCGGGCAGGTCGCCGAGGCCGCCCATGGCGAGGGCGGCGTAGACGGGGAACTTCTGCACCACGTGGTTCTCACCGTCGCGGACGGTCCGGAAGATGCCGCCGGTGCGGCGGTAGCCGGCGTTGATCAGACCACGCAGTTCCTCGTTGCCGCTGGCGGCGGCGCCGAAGACGGTGTCGATCTCGTCGAACAGCACGGTCGGGCGGGTGTCGCCGTCGGAGACGGACCGGAACAGCGCCGAGGGGCTGATGTCCACGGTGACGATCGGCCTGGGGACCAGGGTCTCCACGATCTCCAAGGCGCGGGTCTTTCCGCTGGCGGGCTCCGGGGAGAGGAACGCCAACCTGGGGGTGGCCTCGAAGCAGTCCATGAGGTGCGCGTGGGCGTCCCACAGGACGACGGCGACGTAGGCGGCCTCGCTGGGGAAGACGTTGAAGCGCCGGTGGTGGGCCTCGACCGCGTCGAGGAGGGCGGCGCCGTCCTCCGGCGTGGTGGTGTGGGGCGGGGTGGGATCGGTCATGCTGGGGTCTCCTGGTTCCGTGAGGGACTCGGGTCCGGGGCGGCCGTCGGTCTTTGGCGAGATGGGACGGCCGCCCCGGGGCGCTCAGTTGGCCGCGCCGGCGGTGGTGAAGCCGTTGGTGACGGCGCGGGCGGCGTACTCGGGCGGGACACCGACAGAGGCAGCGGCGTCGATCAGCTCCTGTGCGATGGCGTCCAGGCCGCAGGGACCGGGGCACTGGTGGTGCTGGGCGGCGAGGAAACGGGCGACGCCGAAGGCCTGTGAGCCGGCACCGCTCTCCGGGTGCTCCATGATCTTGCCGACACCGCGGTCCAGGCCGGTACGGACGTACCGCTCGGTGTGACGGCACCCGGCGGCCACCGACCGGCTCCAGCCCGGGGTAGGTGAGGAAGAGGCCACCCCGCCCCGGGTCGGCGGCGGGGTGGCCTCTTCTCCCCGATCGGCCAGGGCCCGGACGACGTCGGGCAGGGGGACCATCGCCCCCGCCCCTGGACCGAGCCAGCGGGCGTACGCCGCGTGGGACTTGATGTCGACGCCGGGGCGGACGGAGTTGGCGGAGCGCATGGCGCCGAGGTAGATCCAGTGCTCTCCGCGGGTGGTGGGGACCGTGCGGGTGGGCGGCAGGTTCTCGCGGGCCCAGGCGACGGCGACGGCGGTGTCGAGGTCGAGGACGGTCAGCCCGGCCCCAGCCGGGTGGTAGGCCACGGCTGTGGCCTCCCGCCAAGCCGTCGCCCATGCGGCGCTGAGGAGGACGGCGGGGTCGGCGGTGGCGGCGGCCCAGGCGTGGCACGGGTACGGGCAGGCACAGGGGCCAGCAGCCTTCATGTTCGGCCTGTCCCCGCAGGCACTGTCCCGGCAGGCCGGGCAGTTGCCGACGGGCAGCTTGCCCTCCCGCAGCATCAGGACGGGGACGCCGGCGCGGGCCAGCGCGAGAGCGTCGTTGAGCAGGTGGTTTCGCGTGGTCATCGGGGTCCTTCCGGACCGCAGCCCCTTCCGGCACCCCGGTGGGGGCTTCGGTCGGGGCTCAGATGGCGAACAGGGCGTCCGTCTGGGGCGGTTCGGTGCGTGCCTGCCGCCGGGCGGCGTTGCGCGTGGCGTCGTGGCAGCTCGGGCACCAGGCGGCGAGTCGCTCGGTGGGAAGGGCGGCGGCCTTGTGCGGGGGCAGGAGCATGTCGGCTGGGTCGGTAGGTGCGGCGACCAGGTGGACCATGCCGCCGTGTCTGCCGGCCCACCCGCCGTGGGTGCGGTCGCACCGACCACCGGACTTGGCGTGGGTGCTTCCGCAGGCCCCGCTGCACTGGCAGCGCCCTCCGGCGGCGGTGGTGACGGTCTGCCAGAGGGCCGCGCAGGCCAGCGGCGGGCGGGCGCTCATGCGACCACCTGCCCGGCGCCGAGGTGCTGGGCGGCGTGGCGTCCGATCAGCTCGGTGTAGGCGGGCGGGACGGCCTGACGGGCCTCCTTGGCGCTCATCCAGGTGCAGCCCATCGCGTCGGCGTAGGCCCGTTCCTCCTTGTGCTCGAACGAGAGAAGGGAGGCGGGGTGCCAGCACGGCGGGAGCAGGTCTCCGCAGGGCCCCCAGGACGTCTCGAAGAGGCGGTGCCGGCGGACCCGGAGGCCGAACTGGGAGCCGCAGAGCACGTAGTCGGGGCGGAGCGGGGCCTCGGGCAGGTTCTCGATCACGTACGGGCGGCCGGTGGCCTGCATGACCTTGCGGCCGGGGGTGAGCAGGTCGGGGTGGTCGGCGCGGTTGCCGCGCCAGGCGGTGACCCGGGCGAAGTGCTGGCACGGCCAGGACCCGTGGATGAGGTCGAACTCGGGGCCGTGGTCGGCGACGAAGTCGAGCGCGTCGCCCTGCACGAACGTGAACGGGTAGCTCGGCATCGGCTCCTTGTCGACGCCGACGACGTCGAACCCGGCGAGGTGGTAGCCCATCGAGAGGCCGCCGGCGCCGCAGCACGCGTCCAGCACCCGCAGCCCGTTCCACGGGCGCTCGGGCAGCCACACTGCGGGGGGCCGGGCTCCCGCCAGCCAGCTGCGGGGGCTCACCGGATGCTCCACGCGAGCAGGTCACCGAGCAGGGGCGCGTGGGTGTTGGCGTGGTCCACCAGGGCGTTGACGGCGCGCTTCGCCGTCCAGGTCATCTCCTCGCCCGGCACGGCGGTGGTCGGGGCGACCAGCACCGCGGCGGGTACGGGAATGAGGACGGTGGCGGTGATCAGGAGCGCGGTCCGGTCGGTGCGCTCCGGCTCGACCAGCGCGATGAAGCCGTCACCGGCTGCCCAGGGGTCGGCCTGCCAGTCACCGACGATCGTGGCGGGCCACTCGGCCAAGGCGCGGTGTCGCAGGGGGACGTCGACCCGCAGAGCCAGGTCGTCGCCGTCCTCGCCGGCGGACACGAGGGCGAGGGCGTGGAGGTCGGGGCGGATCCGCACGTAGCCGGGGGACATGACCGGGCTCGTGGCGATCTGCCAGGTGAAGAACGCGAACTCCTTGGCGGTGAGCGGCTCGCTCTCGTCGTGGAGGAGCCCGGGGTTGTGGGCGAGGTACGCGCCGAAGCGGGAGAAGCCGTCGGAGGCGTTCTCCCGGTCGGCCCTGTCGTCGGTGAGGGCGAGCGTGCGGGTGCTGAACTCGGGCATGCTGGTGTCCTGGTTCGTCTCGTACGGACTGGATTGGGCCCCGCAGCAGCCGTCCCATCTGCCAGGATTCGGCGGCTGCTGCGGGGCTTTCGTGCTGATCGGGCCGGGGAAGTTCTCGTTAGAACGGGGGCTCGTCGCCGGAGCGCGGCCCGGCCGCTGCGGGGGCGTGTGCGGCGCTCGCCCACGGGTCGTCGGTGGGCGCGGCCCCGCTGCCGTTGGTGCGCTGGGTCTTGGTGACCTTCGCGGTGGCGAACTTGATGCTCGGGCCGATGTCGTCGAGGTCGAGGCCGAGCATGGAGCGGTTCTCGCCCTCGGGGGTCTGCCAGTTGTGCTGGACGAGTCGGCCGGTGGCGACCACGCGCATGCCCTTGGTGAGGGAGTCGGCGGCGTGCTCGGCGATCTCGCGCCAGGCGGTGGTGCGCAGGAACAGCGCGGTGCCGTCCTTCCACTGGCCGGTGGTCTTGTCGTAGGTGCGCGGGGTGGACGCGATGGTGAAGCGGGCCATGGCTACGCCCTGCGGGGTGAAGCGGAGTTCGGGGTCGTCGGTCAGGTTGCCGACGACGGTGATCGGGGTCTCTCCCACGGACACGGGGGCCTCCAAAGGCGCTTCGGGTGTCGGGAGCGGGCTGTCCGTCCCCCGCGCCGCCCACCAGCCGCCGTGGGGGCGGGTGTTGGGCGGCACGCCGGTCGGCACAGGCCGGGTCAGCGGTTGCGGTTGGTGACGTTGACGGAGAGGTTCACGGCCCCGCCCCGGCCGCCCCCGCCGCTGCCGCTGGTGTTCTTGAGCAGCCAGATCAGTGCGAGGACGGCGGCGAGCAGGCCGATGCCGGTGGCTGCGGCGGCGATGGCCTGGAACAGGAAGCCGAGGCCGATCCCGGCGGCGCCGGTGCCGATCCCGCCGGCGAGCAGGCGGGCGGGCCACACGTCGCGGCCGGGCTCGGCGGCCTGGGCGGGCAGGTAGACCGAGGTCGGGTCGATCGCGTGGAGGGGCACGGCTTGGTGGTTGGGCTGAGGGACGGGCCGGTACAGGGTGAGTGGGGCGGTCTGGGGCGGTGCGGCGTAGAGGGGTTGGCCGTCGGCGATGTAGAGCACCGCCGCGGTGGGTGGCGTGTACGGGTGCTGGTCCATGGCGGTGCTCTCCTTCGAAGTCAGTGCTGGGCGATCAGGTGGGTGGCGACGGCGAGGGTGCCGAGCAGGACGGCGACGATCAGCCAGCGGGCGGCGGGGGTGAGGGTTCGCCAGGTGCCGATTAGGGCGACGGCGATGCCAGTGGCTGCGGCGAGCAGAAGCGGGATCACGGCGGTATCTCCGGTCGGTCAGTGGTGGGTGATGAGGCCGGCTATCGCGGTGAGGAAGGTGTTGACGGGGCCGGCGATGCCGGTGGAGGCGAGGGTGAAGCCGGACAACCACAGCACCGCCGCGGTCGGCAGGGAGACCCTGCGCCCGCGAATCAGCACGGCGCTGAGGATGGCCAACAGGACGGTCAGGCTGATGGAGACGATCACGGTTCTGGCCCCTTTCCGGGCGGCGGTTCGGGGTGCGGGAAGCCCCGCCCGGAGGGCGTCCGGGCGGGGCGTGGCGCCTGTCATGCGGCCTGTCATCGGGCCTGTCTGTCACCTGTCGCCTGTCACCTGTCTGTCACCTGTAATCCGCAGGTCGGACGGGGGGTTTCAGGTGCCGGTTGGTCCGCGAGACCCCTTTGGGGCGCGGCCGGAACAGGTGACAGGCTCAGGCGCCGGGGGCGTGGCTGCGGTGGACGTAGCGGGCTTTGCTGCCCTCGCCGACGCGGACCGCATCGCCGCTCTCGACCCACGCCTTGAGCCAGTTCTGGAGGACCGGCCGACGGGTGCCGAAGCTGTCCTTCATGGCCCGCTCCATGGCGGACGCGCCGGTGCCCTCCGGGCCTGCGGCGATCAGCAGGGCCAGAGCGGCGTCTTTCGCACCGGGCTTCTCCGGCGTCGCCTGCTCGCGTCCGCTGGTCCACGTGGACGGGTCGGACCAGTCAGCGGCACTCGCCCCGCCACCGGGCTCCTCAGCCGGCGGCAGGAGCCAGATCGACTCCAGGTCGTCCACCGGATCGGCCGCCGCGTGCTGGTCCCAGTGCGCGGTGTGCTTCCACCCGCCCACCGGCGAACCGGCGGCCAGACCGGCGGCGGTGACGCCGGTCGCGCCCGACTCCGGTCCTGCGGCCGGGGCGGTGTCGGCGCCGACCGTCGCGGGGGCCCAGAGGTGGCCGCAGCGTTCCATGGTCCAGCGCTCGGTGTACTCCTCGCCCGCGGCTTCCAAGGAGGGCTTGTCGAGGGCGGGGCGGCGGTGGGCAGTGATGGCGCTGATCTCCTCGATCTGGTCGGGGGTGATGCGCCACTGCTGGGCCTTGGCGGGCTGTTTGCCCTCGGTACCGACCAGCATCGACCCCGGGCCGGAGAAGGAGTCCTCGGCGCGCAGGGCGCGCCAGCCGAAGAGGTGGCCGAGTTCGGAGTCCTCGTAGGCGCCGGTGGCGACCCGGTTGGCGGCCATCTTGCGCACCAGCGGGTCCGGCAGGACGTCCTGAGTGACCCGCAGGGCCGAGAGGACGGCGCGGATCGCCATGGCGCGGGCGATCCGGATCACCTCCGAGACGCCAGCCAGCACCGCGCGGGCCTCGCGGGTGGCGGCGACCTCGGCACCCTCGTCCACGATGATGACGATCTCCGGCACGTCGGGGCCGACGGGCAGCTTGTCGTCGTTGGCGTCGCGCATGGCGTCCTGGTAGGCGACCTTGCGGCGCTTGGCGATCCGCACCGCCGCGGCCAGCATGCGCTTGGCCTCGGCCGGGGTGGAGGCCACCCAGTCCACGCCGGGGGCGGGGATGTCAGCCTCGGCCCACCTGCTGCCGGGCCGGTTGAGCTGGGCGTCACGCCAGGCGTTCAACCAGGGCAGGGCGAGCGACCCGGCGTTCAGGTCAATCACCCACACCAGGGTGTCGTTGGCCTGGTCGAGCCGGGCGATCAGGTTGTGCAGCCAGTTCGTCTTACCCGTGCCGGTGGGGCCGGTGGCGATGGTGGACGCCTGCCGCAGGTCCAGTTCCGCCCGCGCGCCGTCGGACAGCAGCGCGACCGGGACCGGGTTGTTGACGGTGGTGACCTCGTGCATCTCCTCGACCGGGAACGGCAGATCGGTGCCGGCCAGGCTGCGGGTGGTGACCTGGACCAGGACCCGGCGCCGTGAGATGCCGGGGGCGACCTGGAGGCCGCAGCCGTCCGGGAGGTCGAGGTCGGCGCCGAGGTTCTCAGCCTTGTCGGTGATCGCGCGGCGGGTAGTGCCGCCCTCGGGAAGTTCGAGTTCGAGGGTGTACCCGGCGCCGGACGGCCAATGCTCGATACCGAGCACGGTCACGTCCACGCCGCAGACGCGCTTGATGCGATCGGTCCAGTCGGCGGCCATCTGCCGGCGGGCGCCGATCAGCAGCAAGTGGCGACGGGCCTCCTGCTCGACCTCCTCGTGCCCGGCGAGCACCGGGGCGAGGGTGCCCGCCGTGATCCCGGCGACGGCGAGCGCGCCGAGGTGGGGCCACGTCCACGGGCCGCCGTGCGCGATCGCCCACGACGCCCAGCCTCCGGCGGTCAGCCAGCAGGACGCACGGAACGACAGCGTGGCGGCGGTCAGGCGGCGGCGGGCCCCGGCCAGGGCCGAGCCGAGCGCGCCCGCGGCACCGGCGGCGAGCGCCCACCCGGCGGGCATGCCCGTGGCGTGGCCCAGGCCCGCGGTGGTCAGGGCGCCGAGGGTGCCGTTGACGGTGCCGGACAGCACCCCGTGGGGCGCCTTCCAGTCCACCGTCAGCGGCGGCTTCTTCGTGCTGCGGCTGCTCATGAGGCATTCCTCCACAGGGTGTGGACAGGGACGGGCCGCCCGCGCGCAGTGCGCGGGCGGCCCAGGAACGGAGAGGGTTGTGACAGCGCCGGATGGACGACTGTCAGACGTTCCACTTGCGCTCGGCCTCCAGGCCGTTGCGCGGGTTCTCCACGCGCTCCAAGTCCTCGGCGTGGGCCTGCCGGAACACCGGGGCGACGTTCTCCAGCGCCTGCACCACCCGGCCCATGGCCTGGTAGCCGACGGCGATCTCCTCGCTCACGGCCTGATCCAGCGGGAGCTGCTCGGCGCCCTTCTCGGCGAGCACGCGCAGCACCTCCTGGATCGTGGCGAACGCGACCGGGAGGTCGTCGGCGAGGGTGCCGAACTCGGTCATGTGCTCCGGGTCGAAGGTCGAGGCGGCCTGGAGCATCACGTCGGCCGCCGAGGAGAGGGAGAACGCGGGAACAGTGGACTCGAACTCGGACACGGTGGCCTCCTGATCGGTGGACTTGCCCAGGGTGATCCGCGCGACCAGACCGGCCGCACGCTTCGAAACCGCCTTCACGCCGGCGGCGGGGGCGGTGGGTTCGGGGCGGCCGGGGACGTTCACCCGCTCCGCCGGGACCGGCACCGCAGGAGTGTCCGCCGTGCCGGCCTTGCCGGTGTTGCCGGCGAGGATCGCCGCGTCGCGGGTCTTCTTCACGGCGCGGGCGCGGTCGGCCAGGCGGCGCCAGACGGCGCGCATGTGACCCGAGACCCTGCCCTTGTGCCGCCAGTTGAACGCCGCAGCCGACGCCGCGCCGACCAGGCCGGCGGCCAGGCCGGAACCGGTCATCCGGGCCGCGTGCCGCAGCTCGGAGCGGCGGAGCATCTTCGCCTGCTGGGCCGAAACCTCCTCGGCCGCAGCCGACTTGGATCCGGCCGCACCCGCGTCGGCGCCGGTCACCGGGTCGAGACCGGCGCGCTTGCGGGCCCGCGCCAGCCCCTTGGCCAGACGCTTGTCCGTCCTCTGCGCGATCTTCGCGGCCTTCTGCGGCGACAGCCCCGGCCACCGGCCGGCCGACGGCGACCCGGCGGCGGGCTTGCGTAGGTCGTACGCCACACCGGGGCGGGCAAACGAACCACCCTTCCGCCCAGTGGAGTTGGACGTCCTGGTGCTGCCGGGGTGGTGCGCGGCGGTGCCGCCGTGAGCTGTTCGGGCGGAGACCGTGGGCCGGGACGCCCCGGCCGCGTGACCGGCGGAGCGGTGACCGCCGCTCACCGGGCCCGCGCCCGAGTGACGAGCGACGGGGACGGTGGGCGCGGAGTGGGGTGCGGCGGCGGTGTGGCCGGTGCGGTGGGCGGCGGCCCTGGTCGCGGCGCGCATGCCCGACGCGCTCGGCCCGCCGAGGCCGGACACCGGGCCGGGGGCGGCACCGTACGCGGTGCGACTGGCGGGGACCTGGCCGTACGCGCTGCCGCGGGCACCCGAACGGGCCGCCCCCGGTGTGCTGGGAAGGCTCGTCCGGCCGAGGGTGCGGCGGTTGCGGGCGCGCCGGACGGCGCCGCCGGCGGCGAGGACGGCCGCGGTTGTCCCCGCGACGGCCAGCGCCGCGGGCACGCCGAGCGCGAGCGCGCCGGAGGCGACGGTCCCGGCTGCGTTCGCGGCGGCCAGGGCCAGCGGGACACCGGGCACCGCGGCGGCCGGCACGGCGGGCGCGGTGGTGGGCTTCGGAGGGGTGGCCGGGGTTGCGGGCGCTGCCGTGACCTCGACCACGGTCGGAGTGTCGGTCATGACGATCTCCTGCCTGGTCAGCGGGCCTGCTGGATGACCGCACCGACGTACTCGGGGCGGCTGGTGCGGCCGAGGTAGTGCCCGTCGGCGGCGAAGACGTGCCACCAGTCGACGGTGCCGCTGTCGTTGGTGGTGTGCGCGCAGGTGAAGCCGTGGAGCGGGAAGACGTCCACGACGCGGGTCTGCTCGAACTCCGGCTCGGGGGCCGGGATGAACTCGGTGCTCATGACGTCTCCTCGCTCCCCGCGCCAGCCAGGGCGAGGGTCTTGGGTGTCGTGGTGCGCAGTTCCTGGTAACGGGTGGCGATCCAGCCGGTGGACCAGCCGGTCAGCTCTGCGGCGGTCCGCTGCGGCAGGCCCGCCGCAACAGCGGCCTGAACGATCTCCCGGGCCCTGTCCTCGGGCAGCCGCTCCGTGGCGGGCGCGGCGGACAGCAGGGCGGCGCGGGCCTGCTCGGCTGCCAGGCGCTCACGATGCTCACGCTCGCTCGCGGCCTGCTCACGACGTGCCCGCTCGGATCGCTCGGCGGCCTCCCGGCGGGCGCTCTCATCGCGCTGCGCGGTCTCGCGGCGAGCCTGCTCGGCCTGCTGCTCGCGCCACATCCTCAGCTCGTGCTCACGCTGCTCGCGGACCTGCGCAGCGTCGAACTCACGCCGCTCACGCTCGGCCCGCGCCGCCGCCTCGGCGGCAGCCGCGCGCTCCTCCCGCTCCTGCTGCCGCGCCTGCTCGGCCAGACGGTGGCGCTCGGCGCGCTCGGCCTTCTCAGCAGCCTCACGGGCGGCCAGCGCGCCAGCAATCGCCTTGCGGTAGGCGAGGGAAGTCTCCGCCGTGACGATCAGCAGAAGCGGCGCCACCGCGTGCACGGCCACTCCCACCGCATCGTGGTCCAGGGCGGACTTGCCCACGTTGAGCAGTACCGTCATCAGGCCGGTCATCCAACGCAGCACGACCGGCCACCGGCCACCGGCCGCCGTCACCGCGCAGCCGAGCCAGGGTGCTGTCCATCCGCACCACGATCACCACCGCCGCATCAACCACCAACGGCAGGATCGGCGCCGTCCAACCCCAGCCCTTCGGCGTGTGCGCGGACATCAGCGGGGTCACCGTGAGCACGCTGTACAGCACCGCTCCGAACGTGATCGCCCACGTTCCGGCACTCAGCGCCCGCTCGGCAGAACGGATCTGCTGCGGGGTCACCAGCGTGTTCACGGCCGCCCCCGATGAGGCCGCCGTGAGCGACCCGTGAGCAACTGCGAGAGGCCGGTGAGCATCGCTGTCGCGATCACGCCGCACCCCCCACCCCGGCCGCAATCACGGCCTCGCGGGCAAGGCCACGCTGGCGTGCCTGGCGGTTCTGTTCACTGCGCTTGAGCGCCCGGCGCTCGGCGGCGGTCAGTCCGCCGAAGACGCCGTGCGGCTCGTTCCGGCGGAGCGCACCCGCCAGGCACTTGTCCTTGACCGGGCAGCTGGCGCACACCGCCAAGGCCCGCCGGGTGGCGAACTCAACCGCGGCCGGGTCGGCGTCGGCGTCGTCCTCGTCCGGCTCGGCGAAGAACAGGTCCGGGTCCACGCCCTTGCAGGCCGCACCGGGCAGGTTGCCGTCCGGGGACGGAACGACCTCCACGGCGTACGGGCCGGTCGGGCGGGCGATCAGGTGCGCGTGGGCGGTGCCGCGGATCCCGCGGCGGACGAACCGAGTCATCACGCCGCCGCCTTCCACACCAGTGCCCGACGCCGCTTGGCCGTGCGCATCAGCGCCTTGGCGTAGCGGGCGGACTCGGGGGCGAGGTCGCGCAGAACCTCCCGGGCCACCGCGAGCCGCACCACCGTGTCGGTGGCCGTCTCCTCGTCGGTGCCGGCGAACAGCGCCACGTCAATACCGAGGGCCAATTCGGCGAACTCGGAGGCCGTAGCGGCCTCCTGGCCTGCGACAATCAGTCTCATGGGTCGTGTTCCTTCACTCGGACGGCCCTGCGCGGCTCCGGTGTGCCAGCACCGGAGCCGCAGCCGTAGCGACAGGTACGGGCGGACGCTCGACGAGCGACCGCGGAAACCCGACGTGCCGCCGCCGAAGCGGTGCACGCCGGGAACCGTGAGCGCTGGTCGGTGCCTCACTGGCCAGCGGCACAGCGAGGCGACCTATGGGACTCGCGGATGATCAGGCCCATTGGGACCTTCTTCTGTTCGAGCAACAAGGAATTCGCACTGCAAGGGGGGTCACGCCCCCACTCTCCGGCCGTTGCTCGCGGTCACCGGGCCACCTCGCCAGTCAGGGCCGAAGCCCCTGTCCCCTGGCCTTTGCAGAGATTGCAGCGTCCTCCGCCTCAGCTCACAGCCGCCCCTCGGAGGGCGGTCACGCCGCTCCCCTGGTGCGTTTTCGCAGTTCAGAGCAGCCCAAAGAAGGGTTGCCAGTTCGCCAGCCTCGCCATGCAAGACATGTTGAACATGTCTCTTACGATGGCGCTGAACCGACGCCTCGTCAAGTCCCGTGTTGTTTGAATCGGGAGACTGCCCCGATCGCGCATCACTAGATTCGCGCGCCGAGGCATGTCGAGATACGGCGCTGGTGGACGACCTCGCGCCTACTTCGCTACGGTCAAGTCGTCCCGCATCGTCCAAGCGCCACCGCATCGTCCGGGGGAGGACGACATGGTCAATGAGCGGCTTCGAGGAGCGATCCTCACAAGCGGCCTGACGGTTGAACAGATCTCGGAACGGCTCGGCGTCAGCGCCCGCACGGTGGAGCGGTGGGTCGAGGCCAAGGACCAGCGCAAGCCGTACCGACGCTTCCAGTACGCCCTTGCGAACCTCCTACAGCGCGACCTGTCGGACCTGTGGTCGGACGAGGAGAGCGTTGGCCAAACGGCCGAGGCCGGCCGGGCCGAGTTGGTCAAGCTCTACCCGCATCGGGCAGTGGTGCCAAAGGAGTTGTGGACTTCGCTGTACGCCGGAGCGACCCGCAGCTTCGACCTGGTCGTCTACGCTGGCTTCTGGCTCTCCGAGGACCCCACCTTCTTCCGCCTGATCAGGGAGAAGGCAAGCGCCGGCGTTCCCGTCCGAATGATGTTGGGCGATCCCGACTCGCCCGCGATCGCCCAGCGCGGCGAGGACGAGGGGATCGGTCCGGCAATGGCAGGGAAAATCCGTAACGCGTTGGCCAACTACGCACCGCTGTTCAGCGTGCCGGGCGTCGAGTTCCGACTGCACGCCACCACGCTCTACAACTCGCTCTACCGCGCTGATGACGACATGCTCGTCAATGGCCACGTATACGGCGTGGGTGCCTATCTCGCGCCGGTACTTCACCTCTCGCAGGTCCCGGGCGGCGAGCTGTTCAGCACGTATGCGGCCAGCATCGAACGGATCTGGGAGAGTTCCCGGAGGATCACTGCCCCGATGCTTGAAGGCGAGGCCGCATGAGCCGGATCGACTACATCAACGACCCCAGCGCGCCGGCAGCGAACTCCGTGGTCCCGTCGGTCGTGGCCGTCGTCCAGGACCAGGCCGGTCGCGTGCTCCTGATCCACAAGACGGACAACGGACTCTGGGCGCTGCCCGGTGGCGGCCACGACATCGGCGAGTTCATCGCCGACACGGTGATCCGCGAGGTGCGCGAGGAGACCGGGATTGACGTCGCGGTCGTGACGGTCACCGGGCTCTACACCAACCCCGGGCACCGTATGGCGTACGACGACGGCGAGGTCCGCCAGCAGTTCTCCATCTGCTTCCGCGCGCGGCCGGTCGGCGGAGAACTTCGGACGAGTGAGGAATCGAAGGAGGTCCGCTGGATCGACCCAGCGGACCTCGGTGACCTCGACATCCATCCGTCCATGCGGCTGCGGATTCAGCACGCCCTCGACCCGGATCGCGTTCAGCCGTACATCGGTTAGGCCCCGGGGCCGGCCAGCGTCAACCTGCGCTCCACGCGCTGAGCCGCCGCATGGATTTCCGGTTCCGCTCGGCGGATGAACCGCCCAACGATGCTGTCCGGCCCGTACCGGCTCACGATCTCGGCGACCCTCGCCGGTGTGGTCGTTGGCGTGCCGTCCGGGGTGGTGGTCATGTCGCAGTAGATCAGCGCATCGACCAGTCCGGGCTCCTCCAACGGGAACTCAGCCTTCAGCTCCTCGCGCAGCCCACGCTCTTCTGCCTCCAACAGTGCACAGGAGTGGTGGGCAACGAGCCTTACGACCCGCTCGTCCACCCGCTCGACGTTGCGCAGGAACCGCGCGCCGTCGAGCGGGTGGAACCCGGTGTCGGTGATGCGGGGGGAGTACCCGACGTCGTGCAGCACGGCGGCAGCTTCGAGCAAGTCGGTATCCGGCCCGAGGATCGGCGCCAGCGTCCGAGCCCGGCCAGCCACTCCCTGGGAGTGGGCCCAGCGGCGGGGAAGGTCTTCGGAGAGCAGAGCTTCAGCGAGGTCGTAGGCCCACACGGTGGGGTCCTTCCTAGGGGGTGGATGGTGCGATGTTCGGTCCCGACAGCGCGCGGACGAAGCGCCCCTTGCCCTGCCGGACTTCCAGCACGCCAGCGCCTTCGAGCTGGGCCAGCGCACGACGGACGGTGCCCCGCGACGCCTCGGTCAGCTCACAGAGCTTGCTCTCCGGCGGGAACGGATCACCTGGAGCCAGACCTTCAGCGGCGATCAGACCGGCGATCTGGTCGTAGACCGTGGGCCTCGCCGCCGCGGTCGAGACCGTGCGGCGGGTGCCCTGCTGGGAGCGGACCAGACCCTCGTCCGCAAGAATCTTGAGCGCACGCCCGACGGTGCTTCGTGCGACGCCATACCGCTTCATCAGCTCGGCCTCAGACGGCAGCGTGGTCTGCCCGGAACCATCGCCGATCTCAGCGCGTAGCGCATCGGCGATCTGTAGGTACGTGCCACGTGGGCTCCGCTCGGCCACCAGTCGCTCCTTCCTCGTCCTGTGCACTCCCGCCACGATGAGGATGCCGCAATTCGGCGACGATCATCGAGGGCCTGGTCAGTATGACCGAGGTCAATTGGCCATCCCCACGGCACCTCGCTGGTGTGGTTCCCACGGAGAGCGGCTGTTCGTGAAGAGTCGCTCTGGGAGTTAAGGCGGGCAGGGCGCACCGGCGCGTGGCCCAGGCCGCTCGCCACCGCGCCCGTCTTCGCCGGGCGGTGGTGGCCAGCCGCGCCGGGTGCACGCAGACAAGCGGGAGACCTGTCCCTCACCCCGCCGTGGCTGGGGCGGGCGGCTCCACGGTTTACCCACCGGTCAGGACCGGAGCCGCACTGAGCAAGGCTTGGGGTCCCCTCGGCCGGATTGCGGGCTAAGGCAAGGAGCCGGCCCGAGATCGCGGGCAAGCGTACCGCCCCCGACCGTGCTCGGCCCCAATCCAGAGGACACCAGTCAAAACCGCTCTGCCGCCCGCCTCTAATCGCTATCTGCACCGGGCGGGCCGAACCTGATTCCCTTAATTTGAATCCCTGAGTTTGCGTAATTCGGGCCATAGTGAATGGCGGCAGATGGGCTGGCCGGGCTGTATATCCAGCGCGCTGGGTCGCCATTGGGGGCTCTCTTGAAATATTCAGCCTCATATTGCATTTCGGTGACGATCGGAATGAGCCCGCCAGCGAGTTGTATGGAATTATCGAAGACGCGTGAGCGGTGGGCAAATGCGCACATTACGTTTGGCCCTACGCGTGCGTTCCGATTGGAGACTGCCTGGATCGTCCTAGCCAGCACTCGGGCGATGGGCTCAGGGCCTTCAGTCTTCTCCAATATTCTCCTGATGCTGCGTTCAAGCTGATTTCGCTCGTTTCCTGTGAGCTGCTGCCCGGCGGCATGGAGCATGAACAGTGAGTCGGGTGGCAAAAATTTGAGATGGACCGAGAAGTTTTGGTCGGCCTCCTCCCGCCACTCCTCGCTCAGGTCCTGCGCGTTGCTGATCACAGCAAGGTAGGGGTGTAGGTGATCTGACGACGGTAGTCTTCCCTGAGCCTGCGGGTTCCTCATGCCGGCGAACCCGCCACCGACGAAGGATGTCCTCCTTGCGCTTCGGCGTTCTGTCGGGCGGCAGGCGAGCTGCAAATTTCGAATGCTGGAGGCTGCGGTCTTGGCAAGGGTGTCGAGGAGGGCGGGAAGTGGTTTTTCCTGGGCCATGCATCGCATTAGTAGCTCATCCGTGCGTTCGACGTGTGAGCAGCGCGCCAATCCGGTGAATGCAAATGCGGCCGAATTGCCAAATAGTGTCGCCTTATTGGCAACCTCCTCGTGAATGCTCCCATCCAGCAGTGTAAGTCTCCGGTCGGATGCCTGAACTGCAAATCTATTGGTGATGCAGGTGAGGAGAAGTGTCATCTCGACCCCCATGTTGAGAAATTCGGGCACGGGATAACTTCTCGTAGTTTCAACGATTGCGCAGCATCGACAGCCCTGCAAACTGGCGGCCATAAGGTTCCAGGGCCCTCGCGCCCGGATTCGGCTAGCAAGGGCTGATCGCACGAAGGGTCCGGGAGGCGGTCGCCACGCAGAAGACATGTCGAGCCGGTCGATCGCTCGAAGTGCTGAATCGGCGGCAGGTAGATCCTCATCGACTGAGACGGCGGATGGGTTTCCCGGGACCACTCCGGGACCACACGCTGTGCTCGGAGCCGAACAACACCCGGCTGGCCGCTTGGTGTGGCGTGCGCCAGAAAGCCCCCACCTGCGGAAACGTCCAACATTGCGATCTGGGGTCAAGCGTGTTGGTTCCGGTGTCACCGGTAGGCGCCGCTGCCACCCCGTGCCGGCGAATCATCAGCTTGGCGATGGGGGTTGATGGGAGACAGGGGTTGGTTGTCCGAGTGAGCGGCTAGGTTGTGGGCCAAGCACCTTGATCCGCGGCAGGTACAGCGTCGGGGATTGGTGACCTGGGGAAGGGGAGCGAGACGATGGGTGCGTGGCTGGTCCTGGCGGTGGGGGACGACCGCTCGCACGGGGGCAACGACGGGTACGACGACGAGCCGTCGCAGCACTACAGCTGGGACAGCACCGTCCCGAACCACGCGAACATGCAGGTCGGCGACGTGATCGCGCTGTGGGACAAGAAGGCCCTGCTCGGTGTCTCGGTGATCGAGGAGATCGCCAGGGAACAGGCCGAGAAGGACGTCTACACCTGCCCGCACTGCGGCAAGGCCAGCTTCAAGCCGCGCAAGACCCTGACGCCGGAGTACCTGTGCTTCGACTGCAAGGCCGAGTTCGACACCCCCGTCACCCGCCGCAGGCCGGTCACGACCTACCGCTCCCGCCACGACGCGGCCTGGACCGACATGGCCGGACTCCTGCCCGGATCGGTCCTGCGCTCGCTGTGCGACAAGCCCAAATCCCAGAACAGCCTGCGCCCGCTCCAGTGGGACAGACTCCGCGAAGCCATCGAGGCAACCGGCGAGAGCACCGTCCGGATCGTCGCAGCCGCCCACAAGGTCTGAGGTGACCCCTGCGATGTGGACACACCCGACAATGGA
>NZ_JAIZ01000271.1 GCF_000710465.2 Kitasatospora sp. MBT63
CGGCGGCCGGTGCCGCCGCTGCTCGCTGCCAGCCGACCGAGTACCGCCCGGGCACGCCGCCGCCGACGGGCCGGCCGCCGCCGCGCAGCCGCGGCGGCTCCAGCCAGTACCGCCGCCGCTGGAACGCGTAGGTGGGCAGGTCGACCAGCGTCGCCCGGCCGCAGCGGGCGGCCCAGTCGACCGGCACCCCGGTGGCGTGCAGTTCGGCCAACGCCTCGGTGAGCGCGGCCGGTTCGGCGCGGCCGGACTGCTGGGCGGCCACCAGGACCGGCGGGCTCTGCACACCGTGGTCGAGGCACTCGTGCCCGAGCGCGGTCAGCACCGGGGCGGGACCGAGCTCCAGGAAGTGCGAGGCGCCGCTGCGCTGGAGGGTGCGCATCCCGTCCAGGAAACGGACCGTGCCGCGCAGCTGCCGGGCCCAGTAGCCGGGGTCGGCCAGCTCGCCGTCGGTGGCGGGCCGCCCGGTGAGGTCGGAGACCACCGGGATCCGCGCGGGGTGCGCGGTGACACCGTCGAGCACCTCCCGGAACCGTGCCAGCGCACCGTCCATGTGCGGGGAGTGGAAGGCGTGGGCGACCCGCAGCAGCGTGGCCGGGCGGCCGCGCCCGGCCCACTGCCCGGCGAGGTCGAGCACGCTCGCGCGGTCACCGGAGAGCACCGTGGCGGCCGGACCGTTGACGGCGGCCACCGCCACCAGGTGCTCGCGCCCGGCCAGCGACTCCCGGACCTCGGCCTCACCTGCGCGCACCGCCAGCATCGCGCCGTCCGAGCGGCAGGAGTGCATCAGCCGCCCCCGGGCCGCGACCACGGTGCAGGCGTCCTCCAGGGACCAGACCCCGGCCAGGTGGGCGGCCGCGATCCCGCCGACCGAATGGCCGAGCAGCAGGTCGGGCACCACCCCCCAGGCCTCCAACTGGCGGAACAGCGCCACCTCCAGCGCGAACAGCGCGACCTGCGCGTAGTCGGTGCGCTCCAGCAGCGCCGCCCCCGGCGTGCCGTCGGCGGCGAACAGCACCTCCCGGACCGGCCGCTCGGGGCGCGGGCCGGCGCCGCGGTCGAGCGCGTCGCAGACCGCGTCGAACGCCGCCGCGAACGGCCGGTGCGCGGCGTACAGTTCACGGCCCATCGCGGGCCGCTGGCTGCCCTGCCCGGTGAACACGAAGGCCAGCTTCCCGGCCCCGGCCGCGCTGCCGGTGAACAGGCCCGGCGCCGTCCGGCCCCGGGCCAGCGCGTCCAGCCGCTCCAGCAGCTCCGCCCGCCCGC
>NZ_JAIZ01000272.1 GCF_000710465.2 Kitasatospora sp. MBT63
CCCGGCGCGCGTCCAACGGGGTGGTGCTCGTCGCGGCGGGTCTGACCTTCCTGGGGGTGATCGGCCCGACATCCAGCAGTGCCGTGTCAGCACCCGGCCGTGGGCACCCGTCAGGGGCTCCCACACGGTTCGTGCCCGGGCCCTGCCCGGAGACGCCGGAGCCGGTACCCGGGCGGTGCGGGTTCCTGGAGGTGCCCGAGAACCGCGAGCGGCCCGGCGGGCGGACAATCCGGCTGGCCGTCGCGACCGTCCCGGCCGTGTCCTCGACCCCGGCCGGGGATCCGGTGGTGTTCATGGAAGGGGGGCCCGGCGGCGACGCCTTCGGGGCCATCCCCTTCCTGATCGCTTCCGGTGTGAACCGGGATCGCGAGCTGGTCGTCATGGCCCAGCGCGGCACGCTGCACTCGGAGCCGCACCTCGCCTGCCCGGAGATCGACCGGTTCAACGCGTACGCCGTGGGGCTGCCGTACGACGCACCGTCGACCGGGCGGCTGCTGGTGGGCGCGGCGAAGGAGTGCCGGGACCGTCTGACGGCCGACGGCATCGAGCTGAGTGCCTACAACACCACCGAGAACGCCGCTGACTTCGCCGATCTGCGCCGGGCGCTGGGCATCGAGTGGTGGAACGTCTACGGGTACTCGTACGGCACCGACCTGGCCCTGACCTACCTGCGCCGGCACCCCCGGGGGATCCGCTCGGTGGCGATCGACTCGGTCGCGCCTCCGCAGATCGTGAGCCTGCCGTGGACCTGGGACAGCGCCCAGGAGGGGATCAACGCGATCTTCGCGGCGTGCGAGGCCCAGCCGGGCTGCGGGAGCCGCTACCCGGACCTGCCGCGCACGCTGACCGAGCAGGTCCGGCGGCTGGAGGCGAACCCCCTGACGCTGACGGTGCAGCCGCCGGGCGGAGGGAACCCGGTGAAGGTCGTCCTCGACGGGGGCTCGCTGGTGAACCTGCTGGTCGCCGACGGCGGCGCGATGCCGGCCGTCGACGTCCCCGCCGCGCTCGACGAACTCGCCCACGGGAACCCGGAGCGCTTCGCCCGGGCCCAGGCCGCCGGGGCGACGCCCGTCATCGGCGAGTTCGCGCACGGCCTGACCCAGTCGGTGGCGTGCGGCGAGTGGGCGCCGGGCTTCTCGGAGGCCGACCTGCTGGAAGCGGGACGCCGGGCGTTCCCCGGCTGGCCGGACACGGTCCTGGCCCACGCCCCGCAGCTGCCCTTCGAGTACGACGTGTGCCGTGTCTGGAACGTCCCCGACCGCACCGGGATCCAGCGGGTCGCCACCTACAGCGACGTCCCGACGCTGATCGTCTCCGGCACCTTCGACGCGAAGACCGGGGCGAGCTGGGGCGAGTACACCGCCCGGACGCTCTCCCGCTCGACCGCCGTACGGATTCCCGGGATCGGCCACTTCGTGGTCCCCCAGTCGCCGTGTGCGCAGAGCGTCCTGGCCTCCTTCCTCGCACATCCGACCGCGCCCGACGACTGCTGCGTGGCCGGACTGGAACCCGCACCGTTCACCATCACCCCCGACCCGGAGAGAGCCTGATGTCCATCCGCCCGCCCCACCACCGGCGCCCTGTGCGACGGCTCCGAACCGCGCTGGCCGGGGCCACGGCCGGCGTCCTGTTCGCCGGCCTCGCCGCGCTGCCCGCCCATGCCGGGAACGGCGGCGCGGAGCCGCTCGGCACGGTCGCCCGGACGATGGGCCACGCCCGTTTCGAGCCGGGCCCCTGTCCCCGGACGGCCGACCCGATCCCCGAGCTGGACACGGCCCGCTGCGGCACGCTCACCGTGCCCGAGAACCGTGCCCGGCACGACGGACGGAAGATCACACTCGGCGTCGCGATCATCCCGGCGGCCACCAGGAGACCGGCGCCCGACCCGATCGTGTGGCTCGCCGGCGGGCCCGGCGACGACGCGGTGTCCGAGATCCCGCTGGCGGTCAACGGCGGTCTGAACCACGACCGGGACGTCATCTTCATGTCCCAGCGCGGGACCTACTCGGCCGACCCGGAGCTCACCTGCCCGAACATCGACGAGTTCAACGCCCGCGCCCTCGGCCTCGTCTTCGGTGCGCCGTCCACCGGGCGCCTGCACGTCGAGGCGACCCGGGAGTGCCGCGAGCAGCTGATCGGCCGCGGGGCCGACCTCAGCGCCTACAACGGGACCGAGAGCGCCGCCGACTACGCGGACCTGCGGGTGGCGCTGGGCATCGAGCAGTGGAACGTGTTCGGCATCTCCTACGGCACCGACCTGGCCCTCCAGTACATGCGCCTGCACCCGGCGGGCATCCGGTCGGTCGGCATCGACGGCGTCCTGCCGCCCTCCCTGGCCGGTGGGGCCGTGACCTGGCGAGCGGCACGGGAGGGCTTCGACGGCATGTTCGAGGCGTGCGCGGAGCAGCCCGCCTGCAACAGCCGCTACCCGGACCTCAAGGGCACCTTCGAGCGCCTCGTCGTCGAGCTGGAGGCCCGGCCGGTCACCACCACGGTCACCGTCCCGGGCCACCCGGAGCCGGTGGAGGTCGTGCTGGACGGCGGAGTGCTGGTGACCTGGCTGACCTCCGCCAGCCACCTCGCGGCCGGAGTGCCCCGCTCCATCGACGATCTGGCCCACGGCAACCCGCAGCGGATCGCCGAGCAGTACGCGGGCGGCAAGCTCAGCCCGCAGGCCATCGGGAGAGTCGCCCACGGGCTCTCGTTCGGCGTCTTCTGCAGCGAGTGGACACCGTACGAGAGCGAGGAGGACGTGATCCGGGCCGGGCGGCGCGCGTTCCCGTCCTTCCCGCGGTCGGTGCTGTCCAACGCCCCGCAGCTCGCCTGGCTCCACGACGACTGCCGTGCCTGGGACGTCCCCCCGGCCCCGCGCTCGATCCGGGACGTGACGCGCAGCGACATCCCGACCCTCGTCCTGTCGGGCGGCTTCGACTCCCAGACCGCGCCGAGCAACGGGCCGTACGCCGCCCGCACGCTGAGCCGGTCCACCGAGGTCACCGTCCCGTACGTCGCCCATGTGGTGTTCGCCGACTCGCCGTGCGCGCAGGCGATCACCCGCTCGTTCTTCGACACTCCGACCGCGCCGGACACGGAGTGCCTCGCGTGCCTCCGGCCGCCCGAGTTCGAGATCGCACCGTGAGGCCGGCCGGCTGACCGGTCGGCCGGGCACTCGCCGCACTGTCCGTGCGGCGGGTGCCCGTCGGCGTTCCGGGGAAAACCGCTGTGGGGTGGGTGGGCCGGTCTGCGACGATCACCGGATGGGTGTCCTGGATGCCGTGGCCGGCCGGGTCGCGGGTGGCGCGGTGGTGGAGTTCCGGCCGAGTGGGTCGTCGATGGTGCCGCTGGTGCGCAGCCGGCAGCTGGTGGCGGTGGCCCCCGTCGATCCGGCGAAGGTGGAGGTCGGGGACATCGTCCTCGCCCGGGTCGGCGGGACGGTGTACCTGCACCTGGTGTCGGCGGTGGACCGGGCCCGGCAGCGCGTGCAGATCAGCAACAACCGCGGCCGGGTCAACGGCTGGACCGGTCACGACCGGGTCTTCGGCATCTGCACGGCGGTCGAGGGCGTACCCCGGGCGGGCACCGACGGCAAGCTCCGGCGCCCGGCCACGGATCCGCGCCCGGCGCAGTCGGCGGCGTCGGCGGGCCTGCCGGACGGCTGGACCATCGAGCGGGTGCGCGCCGAGTCGGGGGACGGCACCGCCACGCTGCTCCCGCCGTGGCGGCCGGTGCTGGTCGAGCGGGCCGACGGGGCGGACTACGACCGGCTGCGGCCCGAGGCGATCCTGTCCTTCCACGGGCTGTGCCTGGTGCTCGCGGACGGTGAGTGGTTCATGGGCGAGCTGGACACCGACGGTTCGCTGGTCTGCTGGAGCTCCTACGGACCCGACCTGGGCGTCGCCATCCAGGGCCTGTGAACGGGCGGGGCGGGTGGACGGGCGGGGCGGGTGAAGGGCGGCTGCCCCGTCAGGAGGCCTCGACGGCGGCCTTGATGCGGCGGCCGAACGCGTCGGCGTCCTTGCGGGCGGCGCTCAGTGCGAAGCCGACCAGCAGCTTGCCGATGCCGTGGCCCTCCAGGGTGTTGAAGATCCGTACCCGGGTCCGGGTGTCGGAGATGGACTGGAGGTCGTAGCCGCCCGCGGAGGCGGTGACGAGGTTCTTGGAGATCTCGGCCCAGCGGACCGTGGTGGGCGCCACCAGCTCGGTGATCCGGAACTCCCGGCCGGTCTTCATCCCGGCGTCCTTGACGGTGCTGGTGAACACCGTGCCGACGGCGGTGGGCCCGTCCGGCCTCTTGGTGATCGCCAGCACCCGGGGGCTGAACTCGGGGTCGTTGCGCCCGTCGGCGAGGAAGGCGAAGACCTCCGCGACCGGCCGGTCCACCTCCACCGTGGCCTCGAACTGACCCGCCATGACGCCTCCTGTGCCGTGTTGTCCGGACCCCTGCTGTGGCGTTCGCGATCATGCCAGATCCGGCGTCCGAACGCCCGTACCCACTCGACGGGGAGCTGCAGTGTCGTGTGCGCACCCGCCGGGGATCAACCGTCCAGCGCGTCCCGCACCTGGGACGCGGCGGACCGCAGCGGTGCGGACGGGAGCCGGGCCAGGCGGTCGACCACCGCCGCGACCCGGTCCCGGTCGCCGAGGGAGCGGGCCGCCCCCGACTCGACGGTCTGCTTCAGGAACTCGCCGAGCAGCCGGCACTCCCGGCCGGGGTACCGCCTCCGGTGGTGGGTGAACTCCGCGCTCCAGTACTCGTACGGCTGCCGCAGGGTGGCGGAGAGGGTGGCGGCGCCGCCGCCCGTACGGGAGGCCCCGGAGAGGGCGAGGACCTGGTCGGTCACGGCGGCGAGCAGCTTCGAGTCGCCCCACCGGCCGGGCGTGACCGTCAGACCGACCGTCATGAACCTCCGCCACGGGACCAGCTCCGCCCGCGCTCCTGCCTCCCAGCGGCCGATGCCCTGCTCCTCGAGCCTGAGGTGGGCGCCGCCGCGGGCGGCCGGGTCGCCGATCAGCCATGCTCCGTCGACGAGGACGAGGGGGCCGAGGTGGTCCGACACGGTGTGGTTGACGCTCCTCTTCGGCCGGTGCGGGGTGCGGCCGGGGTGTGGGCGGCGCACGGAGGCATCGTGCCACGGCCTCGGCCGGGCGGGATGGGCCCGGCGAGCCGCAGGTGGTGGGGTCGGGCCGCGTCGGTAGGGTGTCGAGGGTCCGCCGGTTCGCTGTGCGCCCGCGTCGGCCTGTCCCGGCGGTCGTGGTGACCGCCGGTGGCCTCACCGACCGCCCCGGCGGGTACGGCGGCGTGGTGAGCGGGAGGCGGTGAGCGAGCGGTGGCGC
>NZ_JAIZ01000273.1 GCF_000710465.2 Kitasatospora sp. MBT63
CCCGCAAGAAGTCCGACCCCGGCGACGCCCTGGTCCTGGCCAACATCCTGCGCACCGACATACACGCCCACCGGCCCCTGCCCGACGACAGCGACCTGGCCCGTGCCGTCGCCGTCCTCGCCCGTGCCCAGCAGGACGCGGTCTGGAACAAGCAGCAGATGGCCAACCAGCTCCGCTCCCTGCTTCGCGAGTACTACCCAGCCGCCCTGGCCGCCTTCGAGTCGTGGAAGAACGGTCTGTGCCGCCCCGAGGCCCGCGAGATCCTCAAGGCCGCCCCCACACCGTCCAGGGCCGCGCGGCTGACCCGCACGCAGCTCGCCGCCGCCCTCAGGCGGTCCGGTCGCCAGCGCGGTATCGAGGCGGAGGCAGATCGGCTGCGCGAGGTCTTCCGTGCCGACTGGGCCCACCAGCCCGCCCTGGTCGAGGACGCCCTCGACCGGCAGATGCTCGCCCTCCTGGGCCAGCTCACGGCCGCCTGCACCGCCGCCGACGACCTCGCCCAGGCCGTCGAGGATGTGTTCCCACAGCACCCGGACGCCGAGATCATCCTCAGCTTTCCCGGCCTCGGCACCCAGCTCGGCGCCCGCGTCCTCGCCGAGATCGGCGACGACCGTCACCGGTTCGCCGACGCCCGCGGTCTCAAGTCCTACGCGGGCGCATCTCCCGTCACCCGGGCCTCCGGTAAGAAGTCCAGCATCACCCGCCGGTGGGTGAAGAACGACCGGCTGAACCACGCCGGCTACCTGTGGGCCTTCTCCGCGATCACGGCGTCGCCCGGTGCGAAGGCCCACTACCGCCGCCGCCGTGACGACCACGCCGACTGGCACGCCGCCGGCCAGCGCAACCTGTTCAACCGCATGCTCGGCCAGCTCTACCACTGCCTCAGGAACCGCCGCCTGTTCGACGAACACACCGCGTTCCCGGCGCCGCAGGCCCCAGCACTGGCGGTGTCGTAGGTGATCTCGCTTGCGACTCACCGCCCCGCGGAGGCCGCTGGGCAGCGTGCTTGAATCACCGGATGATCGACTGGTCCACACTCCACGACGCCTACGGCCCGGCACACGCGATACCCGGGCTGCTGGACCGGGCCGTCGATCGTGACCAGGAGGCGATCGACCTGCTCTGGGGGAGCTTGTGCCACCAGGGGACGATCACCCCCGCGAGCATTGCCGCATTGCCGCGGCTGGCGGACATCGCGAAGGCCGAGGACATCGGGGACTGGGCGCTTGATCTGGCCGGCGCCATAGCGGGTGGACTCCTCCAACCCCACGGCGTCGACGAAGAAGTCGCCCGGTGCGCGCCGACCCTGGCCGAGCTGCGGGTCACGGCTGCTGCTCGGCTGAGGCCTGGCCTGAACGGGAAGACCTACCTAGGCCGGCTGCGGGTCATGCTCGCGTTCGACGGCCAGCCTCTGTGGTTCGAGTCTCTGGACGACTTCACCGACTCCTTCGTCACCGTCGCCTGCCCGCACTGCGACGCCTCGGTGACGATCGCGGTGGGCGACTACGGTTGCTACTCGTCGATCCGGGACTGGCACCTGGGGGACGTCCACCAGGTCCCGCTCCGGCCGGCCGCCTCGCACGAGCTGACCGGCATCGGGAGGACGCTGTGCGAGCTGGCTGTACGGGATGGCCAGCAAGAGCTGGCCTGGGGTCTGACGCACCTGTTCGGCCGGGCGGAATGCCCAGGATGCGGGAGCGTCTTCGGCATCGCCGACGAGTACGAGGCCGCCAACGCACCCGCCCCATGGAACTTCACCCGAAGCCACACCAAAGACGCTCCCTGACCACCGGCAGGGACCTCAAAATCGAACACTGGGCTCGTGCCCGCTGCCCTGACTTGACGGCTTGGCGCCGTGAGGTGTCTGACAGCTTCGGATGCCAGTTGATCTGCTCAGACGGCCCGGGAGCCTCAGATAACAGAACCAGCGTGCTCGGCCCTCGTGACCGCACCACCGTCACCTGCCCGCGCTGCGGACCCGCTCACAGCCACCCCGTCGACCAACCCCCACTCACCGTCCACACGTTCAGCAGCGGGACGCCAACCTCCTGCGGGCCGAACCGCCCGGCGGCAGGTCGCTAATCGAGCAAGGCGCCCATGTGGCAGTCGTCGGTGCGCATCGGCCAGAAGTGGTCCTCGGTGGCCCACGCCGGGGGATCGAGGGCGCGCAGGAGGGTCTCACCGACGCTGTCGAGGAGATCGCGGGGCCGGAAAACTGCCCACGGTGATGAAGCGGCCGGACTGCTGCAGCGCCTACGGTCCGCACGGAGCCGCTCGAAGGTCCACAGCACATGGAGCAATGTGGCGACATCGCGGTGGAGGTAGGGCGCGGGCTGGTTGTCGTCGAACCGGTCGGGAAGCTCGATCCGGCCGGTGGCGCCGTTGAGCGCGACGTCGAGGTCGTACATCCACCCGCCAAGCACTGCGAACTCGCCCTGGTAGTGGCGCCCGGTCGACTCCCCGTCGCCGGGTACGTAGTCTCCGGGGTAGCACTCGGCCATGGTTGCCAGCGGCCCGTCGGAGTCAACTACCAGGGTGCAGCGGTCGGAGACTGGCAGGCCGACGTCGGTGAGCAGGCGCCGTGTCGGGCCGTGGACGAGACTCTCGGGCAGGTCGTGGGGGCCGAACCGCCGGACGGTGCCGTCACCGGTCAGTGCGGCGAGGTCCTCGACCAGGTCGGGCCCGATCACGACCGAGTTGCCCGGCTTCGCGGGTTCCGCGCCCCAAGCCAGTGCACGGACCCGCAGTGCGGTTTCCCAGTGCGCGGGCCGTCCACCGGTGCGCCTCCACAGTTCCGGATCGGCCTCGCGCATCTCCCGCAGACCGATCCGCACGGCCGCGTCGACGGTCGCGGGCCCGTACGGAGGGTCCTCCTCGCCCGGTTCCCTCTCGTAGTCGCCCGCGGCACACAGCGTGGTGGACTCCACCACCAGCATCATCGCGATCAGGGCGCGCGGGTTGCTGGCCAGCAGGTCGCGTCGAAGCACCCCGTGCTTGTCCGGGCAGGCCAGGTACACCGCGCCGTTCGCACCGTCGAGCAGCACGGTCACGTCCTCGTTCCCCGACGGGTACAGGGCCTCGCCCAGGACGAACAGGCCCCCGCCGTCTTCAACGATAAGGTCGCCGAACCGCTCGCCGACCGTGCACGGTGGCCCTTCGGAGGTGGCTCGCAGGTCCAGATACGCGTAGCACCAGGACAATTCGCCGCCCGCCAGCAGTTCCCGGCTCGTCTCGTCCGTCAGTCCGGCCGGCTGGCCGTGAGCATTCCCGCCTGCACCTAGTCCCACCGTCGTGCCCCCCGCGTGGTTGTTCGTCGTCGGACGACGGTGCCCGCTCCTGTCCGTGAGGAAGTCCTGGAACTCCCGTTCCTCGTACTCGTAGTCGTCCACCGCCACCAGGCGTTCCTCCCCGGCCTCGGCATCGGACTCTATCCCCGGCTCCGGTCCGACCGACTCACTCACGCTGGCTCCGGGGCCGGCTGCGGGTCGGCGACCCGGTCGATGGTCGTGCGGGCGATGCCCGTGGCTCGGTGCAAGTCAATAGGGCGCATGCCGACGCCCAGCGCCGCCGCGATCAGGCGGTTGCGCTCGTTGTCAAGCATCACCTTCGCTTCGCCTGCGGTCGGATGCTTGGTGCGCCAGGCCTCGGCTGCGATCCTCGCCCAGCGAGTGTGGTCCCAGTGGCCGCCCTCGACCGGGTCGCCGAAGTGTGCTGGGCAGCGCGATCCGGGCCCGGCCGGCGCGTCCTCCATACAGGTTCGATGGCCACAGAGTTCCCGCACGCGGATTCCGTCGTCAGGGTGGCCGCCAGCCATCAAGCGACGCGAAGCAAAGCGGGGGGTGCCCGGGTAGTGCAGGACGGCAGTGCGGCGGATGGGCGAACCAATCTCCACCTCGAACGGTCCCTTGTGCTGCCAGCCATCGCTCCAGTGCTGGACGATGTGGCCGGCGACCGCGAGAGCGACGAGCGGGTGCCACTCGACCGGCCCGCCCCATCCGACTCTCTCCGTGGAGGGCGAGTCCAGCACGACCGGGATCGGGGTCCCCTCGTCGGTCCCGGCTTGCTCGATCGAGGCCATCGCCTCGCGGATCAGTTGGCCGGTGGTGACCGTGGAGCTCACAACACCCTCCAGATGCAGCGCGCACTACAAACAATGCATCGCACGCTACATCTGGCGATGGGTCACGCACAACCTGCCACGGATGTCAGGTCCGTGAGGCCCGCTTCGAGGCGCTAGCGAAGGCGATGGCCACCCCGCCGCCACCGTTCGGAGCTCCTCGCGAAACTCAAGGCCGGCGACCTCGCTCTGGAGGACTCCCTGGCGCGGAAGGACGATGTCACCGGGAAGACCAGGATCTTCAAGCTGCTGACGAGCCTGCCGGGCGTCGGGGAGGTGCGGGGCCGGCGCTTGCTGACGGAGCTCGGCATCTCCGAGAGCCGGCGCGTCCACGGTCCGGGGGCGCAGCAGCGCCAGCGGTTCGTGGCCGCGTTCGCGGCTCCGCCCTGAGCCGCCTCCGCCCGCCCGTACGGGCTCGGTCTCGGTGCGTCCGGAATGCGGCGTGCCAGAGCGTGCCCCGGCACGCCGCTCCGGCCGCTACAGCCGGAGGACGGCCGCGGACACCAGGGCGCTGACCGCCCAGGCCAGCAGAGCCACCTCCCACGGTCTGTAGCCGTTCCGCTGGGCCCACTGCCGGGTGAGCAGCTGTGCGCAAGGCGCGGCGAGCGCCATCACGGACGCGGATCGCTTCATGATCGTTCCTGCCTTTCAGGTTGTCGGACGTACCGGGCCCACGGCGGGCCCACTTCCAGAGAAGCAACTCCAACTGCTCCTGATCAACTGCCGATTACCCGTTTGCAAGTTGTCGGGGGCTGCGCCGGGAGTACCTTGTCGGAGCCGTCGCCGCGGCACCCCGGTTCGTGGGTGGGCGCCACTACCCTTGGGCCATGAACGACGACCTGGTGCCCCCGCCACTGCGGCGTGAGGATCTCCTGCGCGCGGCGGCGGAGGCCGGGTACGTGGTCAGCGAGCGCCTGCTGGAGACGCTTCGCTCCCAGGGCCTGGTCCCCCGGCCGAGGCGGACGGCGAACAACGGGGTCAGGCCGGTCTGGTCCTACCCAGCCGGTGCCGACGGCCAGCTCGTGGCGGTGATGGCCTACCGCGCCCACACCAAGGACCCGGCCACCTTGCGGGCTCTGCTGTGGCTGGACGGCCACGCCATCGACACGGCCACCGGCCGCGAGGCCCTGGCCGCAGTCCTCGACCAGACCTGCCGTGAGCTCGAGAACGCCTTGACGGCCGAGGCCGAGCGACTGGGCAAGGCCGGTCCCGGCTCCCGCGACCGCGCGCTGGAGTCGCTGGCCGGCCAGCTCTCCGGCCGCCGTGGCTCGCACGCCCTTCCGCGCCGCGTGCGCGTGAAGGCAGCGGACCGGGCCGATGCCGTGGTGAGGCTGCTGAGGGCCTTCGCTTTCGGTGAGCAGCAGGGTGTCAGCGAGGACGACGCCTTGATGGCCGAACGGGTTCTGGGGATCTCGCCTGGTCGTCGTGATCGTGTCGCCGATGCGGGCCCCTGGCTCACCGGTCCGGCAGCCGAGTTGTTCGAGTTCGGCGCCGGTGTCACCTCGCTTCCCGCCATCACCGGGTCGGTCGCGGCGGCCGGCGACGACGAGCTGGAGCGGGCGCGTGTCCTGGCCCAAACGCTCGTCGCGGGCCTCGCTCTCGCCAGTCGGGTGCTCGATGAGGCGACCGGCAGTGCGAATCGGGCCGGCCTCCAGGCCGTCTCGGATCTCGCCGGGGAGCCGTTCGTACGGCTACTGATGGTTGGGCTGGCCACGTCCCTGATCAGCCGCGGCTACGCCGAACAGCTGGAACACGTCACCGCCGCCGCAGGCCGGTTCCAACCGCTGCTGGGCGACCTCGATCGCGTCCTGGAGATGCCCGCGAGCACCGTCGCACGCAATCTCCGAAGGGCCGAGCCGGAAGTACGGGCAAGCGCGACCCGTCTCATCGACGCGGCTCTCGACGGTCGCCTGAAGCCCGGGCCGGCCGCCGGCATGTGAGCCGTCCTCCGTCGGCGATGTGCGGCAGCCGTCGTCGGCCCGGCCCGCACCTCGGTGTGCGTAGCCGTGCCGCCCTGCGGCTCTCTGTCGCCGGCTGGCTCGGTGCCATCTGATGGGACCGGGTACGGCACGATGGTCGCCCTGGCGGCGCTACCAGGTGCAGCGCCGGACCGAATTGGAGGGGCGATGGCGGCAAGCGACGATGCGGCGAGACTGCGGGAGTTCGTGGGAACCTTCGCGGGCCTGCGGCTGGGCGACGACACCTGGTGCTTCCGCTCCGTCGCGCAGATGGTCCTGGAGATCGGCATGGTCTGGATGCCCTCACCGTGGCCTGGCGACCGCCCCCAGTGGCGGCCAGGTCGCTGCTTCGATGCGGCCACGGAATACGCCGATGCCACCCGGGCCATCTACGTCGAGGGCTTCGTCCTGGTCCCAGGGCTGACCGCGTGGCCGGTGTTCGAACACGCCTGGTGCCTTCGGGACGGCAAGGTCGCGGACCCGTCTCTGCCCGACGGACACGCCGCGCTCTACCTCGGGATCGCATTGGCCCCGGCGTTCCGGGCCGCCGAGCAGGCCCGGCGTGCGACGTGCGCTGTCCTTATGCCCGACCCGTCCGATTTCCGCGTCGGCGACAACGAGCAGGTGCTGCGGTGGGGCCTGCCCGAGGGAGCAGTAGCCGCATGGGCCGGGCATCCTGGTGCGGGGGACCTGACGCCGTAGCGCTGGGGTGGGTGGCCTCCGCTGCGGCCGGCAGGCGAGCGCTGATCGCGTTGGTCTACGGGTGCTTCGGCTACAGCTGGGTGCACAGCTCGGCCCGGGTGATGCCGGCGGCGTTCAACTCGTCGATCACGACGTGGAGCACAGCGCGGGCCATCATCGGCGCTACTGCGTCCTTGCAGTCCAGCCAGACCCGCGGAGCGGTTCCGCCGGCGTCGACTGCGGCGTGGTTGGGGCTGTAGAAGGTCACCCCGGTGGAGAGGGCGTCGTCCATCTCCTGCACGGTGAGCTCCTGACCGCCGTCGGTGACCCGCATCAGGCGTGGCAGAGCGGCCGTCAGCGCGGTGACCACCGCCGGGCGGTCGGTCTCGGAGGAACGCACCTCGACCGCCCACAGCTGCTGCTCGCAGATTCCGTGGTCGGCGATGATGCGCAGCGTCCCTGGGTGGACCATCAGGCCGGCGTCGGTGCTCATCGAGGTGACGGCCCGGCTCGTCCAGGGCGCGGCCTGCGCGGAGTAAGCCCGGGCGTACGCGTCGGCGACCCGCCAGAGCATGTCGCCTCCGGTGTCGCGCACCGCCCGCTCGAACAGGTCGGCGGCCCCCTCGTCGCCGGCGGTCAGCGCTGCGCATCCCTGCTGGAAGAGCGATTCGGGCCCGGGCGTTGCGGCATCGGTCATGACCGAGGGGTATCACGCCGGTCCGACAGGGCACGGGGGCGATGCGACCTGCTGGCGCCCGGCGCCGCGGTGCGGGTGTCCGCAGCCGGGTGGGCCGCGGACACCCGGGCACGTCAGGCGCCCTTGGCGGCGTCCTTGAGCTTGGAGCCCGCGCTGACCTTGGCGCTGTAGCCGGCCGGGATCTGGATCGGCTCGCCGGTCTGCGGGTTACGGGCGGTACGGGCGGCACGGTGGGTGCGCTCGAAGGTCAGGAAACCGGGGATGGTGACCTTCTCGTCGCCCTTGGCGACGACCT
>NZ_JAIZ01000274.1 GCF_000710465.2 Kitasatospora sp. MBT63
GAGGTGGCGGCCGAGCGTGACCTGGTGGTCGAAGAGGCCGTGACCGGGTTCTGCGGGGCCGTGGTGCGGTGCGAGAAGACCGCCGAGGGGGTGACCGTCACCCTGGAGGACCGCTTCGGCAGGCACCGGGTGTTCCCGCTGACCCCGCGCGGGTTCCTGCTGGAGGGCCGGGTGGTGACCCTGGTGCGGCCGGCGGCCGCGGCGCCCGCGCGCGGTCCGGCCGTGACGGCCTCCGGGTCGCTGGCGGTGCCCGGCGCGCGGGCCCGGGTGGCACGGGAGTCGCGGATCTACGTCGAGGGGCGGCACGACGCCGAGCTGGTGGAGCGGGTCTGGGGCGACGACCTGCGGATCGAGGGCGTGGTGGTGGAGTACCTGGAGGGGATCGACGACCTGCCGGCGATCGTCGACGCCTTCGGGCCCGGCCCGGGGCGCCGGCTCGGGGTGCTGGTCGACCACCTGCTGCCGGGCACCAAGGAGCACCGGATCGCCGCCAGGGTGACCGGCGACCGGGTACTGGTGGTCGGCCACCCGTACATCGACGTCTGGGAGGCCGTGAAGCCCTCCTCGGTGGGCATCGCGGCCTGGCCGCGGGTGCCGCGCGGGGAGTCCTGGAAGGAGGGCGTCTGCCGCCGCCTGGGCTGGCCGGCCGACACCCCGGCCGCCTGGAAGCGGATCCTGGGCTCGGTGCGCAGCTACCGCGATCTGGACCCGGCGCTGCTGGGCCGGGTCGAGGAGCTGATCGACTTCGTGACCCTCGCGGAGGACTGAGCCGCGGGCCCGGTTCAGTCCACCAGGTCGCGCACCACGCCGTCGGCCAGCAGCCGGCCGCGCAGGGTGAGGGCGGCCCGGCCGTCGGCGAACGCCGCCGGGTCGAGCAGGCCGTCGGCGAGCGCCCGTTCGGCGGCCCGCAGGCCGTCCGCGGTGAGCAGGGTGAGCGGGCAGCCGTCGACCAGGCGCAGCTCGAGCAGGATCCGCTCGACCCGGCGGTCCTCGCCCGCCAGCAGTTCCCGGCCGAGCGCCGGGGTGCGCCCCTCGGCGAGCGCCTGGGCGTACGCGGCGGGGTGCTTGGCGTTCCACCAGCGCACTCCGCCGACGTGGCTGTGCGCGCCGGGGCCGGCGCCCCACCAGTCGCCGCCGGTCCAGTACAGCTCGTTGTGCTTGCAGCGGCCGGCCTCGGTGGTGGCCCAGTTGGAGACCTCGTACCAGCCGAAGCCCGCCGCGGCGAGCGCCTCCTCGGCGATCAGGTAGCGGTCGGCGTGCACGTCGTCGTCGATCATCGGGAGTTCGCCGCGCTTGACCCGGGCGGCCAGCTTGGTGCCGTCCTCGACGATCAGCGAGTAGGCGGAGACGTGGTCGGGTCCGGCGCCGATGGCGGCGTCCAGGGAGGCCCGCCAGTCGTCGTCGGACTCGCCGGGGGTGCCGTAGATCAGGTCCAGGTTGACGTGGTCGAAGCCGGCCGCCCTGGCCTCCTGGACGCAGGCCTCGGGCCGCCCCGGGGTGTGGTGGCGGTCGAGCAGCTGCAGTACGTGCGGGCGGGCGCTCTGCATGCCGAAGGAGATCCGGTTGAAGCCTCCCTCGCGCAGTTCGGCGAGGTAGCCGGGGTCGACCGACTCGGGGTTGGCCTCGGTGGTCACCTCGGCGTCCGGGGCCAGCCCGAACTCGTCCCTGATCGCGCCCAGCATGGCCACCAGGTCGCGGGCGGGGAGCAGGGTGGGGGTGCCGCCGCCCAGGAAGACGGTGCGCACCGGCAGCTCGGTGTCGCCGAGCACCCGGCGGGCCAGGCGCACCTCGGCCACCAGGTTGTCGGCGTAGGTCTCCTGCGAGGCGACCGTGCCGGCCGAGCGCAGCTCGGTGGCGGTGTAGGTGTTGAAGTCGCAGTAGCCGCAGCGGGTGGCGCAGTACGGCACGTGCACGTAGAAACCGAACGGGCGCTCGCCCAGCCCGGCCAGGGCGTGGGCGGGCAGGGAACCGTCGGACGGCACGGGAACGCCGTCGGGGAGTGCGGAGGGCATTGACCCATTGTCCCGCACGGCCCGGGTGGACCGTGCGGGACAGGTGGTGCGGGCGGGACAGGTGGTGCGGGCGCGGGGTCAGGCCTCGACGGTGCCGGCGTACATCCCGGAGACGGCGTCGGCGTAGGTCTTCTCCACCACCGGGCGCTTGATCTTCAGGCTCGGGGTCAGCTCACCGTGCTCGACGTCCAGGTCACGCGGCAGCAGCGTGAACTTCTTGATCGTCTGCCAGCGCTGGAGCTCGCCGTTGAGCCGCTGCACGAAGCCCTCGATCAGGGTGTGCACCTGCGGGTCGGCCGCCACCTCGGCGTACGACTTGCCGGCCAGGCCGTGCTCGGCCGCCCACGGCATGATCACCGCCTCGTCCAGGCCGATCAGCGCGGTGCAGAAGTTGCGGCCGTTGCCGATCACCAGGACGTTGCTGACGAACGGGCAGATCGCCTTGAACTTGCCCTCGACCTCGCTGGGCGCCACGTACTTGCCGCCGGAGGTCTTGAACATGTCCTTCTTGCGGTCGGTGATCCGCAGGAAGCCGTCCGCGGCGAGCTCGCCGATGTCGCCGGTGTGGAACCAGCCGTCCGGCTCCAGCACCTCCGCGGTCTGCTCGGGCAGGTTGTGGTAGCCGCGCATCACGCCGGGGCCGCGCAGCAGGATCTCGCCGTCCTCGGCGATCCGCACCTCGGTGCCGGGCAGCGGGGTGCCGACCGTGCCGACCCGGACGTCCTCGGCGCGGTTGACGGTCGAACCGGCCGAGGTCTCGGTCAGCCCGTAGCCCTCCAGCACCGGCACGCCGGCGCCGGCGAAGAAGTAGCCGATCTCGGGGGCGAGCGCCGCGCTGCCGGAGACCGAGCCGCGCAGCTGTCCGCCGAACGCCGCCCGGATCTTGGTGTACACCAGCTTGTCCGCGAGGGCGTGCTGCAGCCGCAGCCCGAGCGGCGCGCTGTCGCGGCCGGTGGCGATCCGGTTGGCCTGGGTGGTGCGGGCGTACTCGCGGGCCACCCCGGCGGCCCACAGGAAGATCTTGTACTTGGCGCCGCCCTCGGCCCTGGCCTTGCCCGCTATTCCGTTGTAGACCTTCTCGAAGATCCGGGGCGCGGAGGCCATCAGGGTCGGCCTGATCACCGGCAGGTTGTGGATGATCCGGTCCACCCGGCCGTCCACCGCCATCACGTGGCCGGTGGCGATCTGGCCCGAGATCAGGGTCTTGCCGAACACGTGGGACAGCGGCAGCCACATGAACTGGACGTCCTCGGCGCGCAGCAGCCCGCTCTCCTGCTGGGCCACGCCCTCGTACGCCCAGCAGTCGTGCACCAGGCGCACGCCCTTGGGGCGGCCGGTGGTGCCGGAGGTGTAGATCAGGGTGGCGAGCTGCTCCTTGTCGATCGCGTCGACGGCCTTGTCCACCGCGTCCGGGTGCTCGGCCAGGTACGCGGCGCCGCGCTCCTCGAGCTCGGCCAGCGTGATCACGTTCAGGCCGGCCGCCTCGACCGGGCCGGCCGGGGCGTCGAACAGGACGACGTGGTCGAGCTCGGGGAGGTTGTCCCGCTCGGCGACCACCTTGGCGAGCTGGGCCTCGTTCTCGGCGAACACCGCGCGGCAGCCGGCGTTGGCGAGGATGAAGGCCGACTCGTCGGCGTTGGTGCTGGGGTAGACCGTGGTGGTCGCGGCGCCGGCGCACATGTTGCCGAGGTCCGCGATGATCCACTCGATCCTGGTGGCGGACGCGATGGCGACCCGGTCCTCCGCGCCGATGCCCAGCGCGAGCAGACCGGCCGCGACCGACCTGACCCGTACCGCGGCCTGCGCCCAGGTGAGCGAGCGCCACTGCTCGGCGCCGGGGGCGCCGTCGGCCGCGTGCTCGTCCACCGGTGCGGGGTACCGGTACGCCTCATGGTCGGGAGTGGCCTCTACCCTGCTGAGGAAGAGGTGTGCCACGGAGGGCGGACGCCGCTCGATCATGGACTGCACACTGCTCAACGGGGACCTCCGGGGGGCGGGTGGCCAAGGTGATGGAGACGGCGGATGTGGGGGCAGCCGTATCGGCCGACTTATTAACCAGCGAGTAACAAGACGGCAATCAGCAGCCTAGGGGGTACGGAGCCGTTCCGTAAGGGGGTCACGGAGGGTGGCACCCCCGCGGACCGGCAGTGCAAAGGACTGTACAAGCCCGCAGGTTCGGCAGCGAAGAGGCCGGACCCGAGCGGTACGGATTGAGAAAACGGGGATGCGCGGCATCCCGGCGACGACGAGAGTGTCACGGTGCTCATCAGACTTCTCCGGGCCCACCTGAGGCCCTACTCCCGACCCATCCTCCTACTCGTGCTCCTCCAACTGATCTCCACCATCGGCATGCTGTACCTGCCCACGCTCAACGCCGACATCATCGACAACGGCGTGATCAAGGGCGACACCGGCTACATCCTGCAGGTCGGCGGCGTCATGATCGGCGTCTCGCTGGCCCAGGCGGTCTGCTCGATCGCCGCGGTGTACTACGCGGCGCGGACCGCGATGGCGGTCGGCCGGGACATCCGGGCCTCGGTCTTCGACCGGGTGCAGAGCTTCTCCGCCCGCGAGCTCGGCCGGTTCGGCGCGCCGTCGCTGATCACCCGCACCACCAACGACGTCCAGCAGGTCCAGATGGTGACCCTGCTGGCGTTCACCCTGATGGTGGCCGCGCCGATCATGTGCGTCGGCGGCATCGTGATGGCGCTCAACCAGGACGTGCCGCTGTCCGGCCTGCTGCTGGCCGTGGTGCCGGCGCTCGGCGCGGTCGTGCTGCTGCTGATCCGGCGGCTGCGGCCGCAGTTCCGCGGCATGCAGGGACGGATCGACACCGTCAACCGGATCCTGCGCGAGCAGATCACCGGCATCCGGGTGATCCGGGCCTTCGTCAAGGACGGGCACGAGAAGCAGCGCTTCGACACCGCCAGCGAGGACCTGGCCGGGTACTCGCTGCGGGTGGGCCGGCTGCTGGCGCTGATGTTCCCCACCGTGATGGGCGTGGTCAACGTCTCCAGCATCGCCGTGCTCTGGTTCGGCGCGCACCGGATCGCCAGCGGCGGCATGCAGATCGGCGCGCTCACCGCGTTCCTGTCCTACCTGATGCAGATCCTGATGAGCGTCATGATGGCCACCTTCATGTTCATGATGGTGCCGCGCGCCGAGGTCTGCGCCGAGCGGATCGAGGAGGTGCTGGACACCGACTCCAGCGTCGTCCCGCCCGCCTCCCCGGTCACCGAACTGCGCGCCCGCGGCCTGCTGGAGCTGCGCGGGGTCGACTTCCGCTACCCGGGTGCCGAGGCCCCCGTGCTGCGCGGCATCGACCTCACCGCCCGGCCCGGCCGGACCACCGCCGTGATCGGCTCGACCGGCAGCGGCAAGTCCACCCTGATCGGTCTCGTCCCCCGGCTGTTCGACGCCACCGGCGGCGAGGTCCTGGTCAACGGCGTCGACGTGCGCGAGATCGCGCCCGACCGGCTGGCCGACGTGATCGGCCTGGTCCCGCAGAAGCCCTACCTGTTCTCCGGCACCATCGCCTCCAACCTGCGCTACGGCCGCCCCGACGCCACCGACGACGAACTCTGGCAGGCCCTGGAGACCGCCCAGGCCAGGGACTTCGTCGAACTCCTCCCCGAAGGCCTGGACGCCCCGGTCTCCCAGGGCGGCTCCAACGTCTCCGGCGGCCAGCGCCAGCGGCTCGCCATCGCCCGGGCCCTGGTCAGCAAGCCGGAGATCTACCTCTTCGACGACTCCTTCTCGGCGCTCGACTACGCCACCGACGCCCGGCTGCGCGCCGCGCTCGCCGAGGAGACCGCGGACGCCGCCGTGGTGATCGTCGCCCAGCGGGTCTCCACCATCCGCGACGCCGACCTGATCGTCGTCCTGGACGAGGGCGCGGTGGTGGGCAGCGGCACCCACCAGGAGCTCATGGCGGACAACCCGACGTACCGGGAGATCGTGCTCTCCCAGCTCACCGAGCAGGAGGCGGCGTGACCACCGCGAAGCAGGCCCCGGGCGGGGCCCCGGGCGCCGAGGCCCCGAAGCCGGGCGGCTCCCAGGAGGCCGCCGCGCGGCGCGGGCCGGCCGGACCGGGCCGGTTCATGGGCGCCCAGGGCGCGGAGAAGTCGCTGGACTTCAAGAACTCCGGCAAGCGGCTGCTCGGCCGGCTGCGGCCCGAACGCAACCTGATCACCGGGGTACTGGCGCTCGGCACCCTGAGCATCGGCGCCGCCGTGGTCGGGCCGAAGATCCTCGGCCACGCCACCGACCTGATCGTCGCCGGGGTGGTCGGCGGGCAGTACGCGCCCGGCACCACGAAGGCGCAGGCCGTGGAGCTGGCCCAGCAGAGGGGCGGCGACAAGCTGGCCCACCTGGTCGGCTCGGTGGACTTCACCCCCGGCCAGGGCATGGACTTCGGCGCGATCGGTACCGTGCTGCTCTGGGTGCTCGGCATCTACCTGGCCGCGACCGTCTTCGGCATCTTCCAGGGCCGGCTGGCCGCGCTGGCGATCAACCGGGCGGTGTACCGGCTGCGCAAGGACGTCGAGGAGAAGATCTCCCGGCTGCCGCTCAGCTACTTCGACCGGCAGCCGCGCGGCGAGGTGCTCAGCCGGGTCACCAACGACATCGACAACATCGGCCAGTCCATGCAGCAGACCATGGGCCAGGTGGTGAACTCGCTGCTGACCATCGTCGGTGTGCTGGCGATGATGTTCTGGATCTCCTGGCTGCTGGCGCTGATCGCGCTGGTCTCGGTGCCGCTGTCGGTGGTGGTCGCCACCCGGGTCGGCAAGCGGGCCCAGCCGCAGTTCGTCGCCCAGTGGCGCACCACCGGCAAGCTGAACGCGCACATCGAGGAGATGTACACCGGCCACACGGTGGTCAAGGTCTTCGGCCGCCAGCAGGAGGCCGCGGAGATCTTCCGCACCGAGAACGAGGCGCTCTACGAGTCCGCCTTCAAGGCCCAGTTCATCTCCGGGATCATCCAGCCCGCGATGATGCTGATCGGCAACCTCAACTACGTGCTGGTGGCGGTGGTCGGCGGGCTGCGGGTGGCCAGCGGCGCGCTGTCCATCGGCGACGTGCAGGCCTTCATCCAGTACTCCCGGCAGTTCAGCCAGCCGCTCACCCAGGTCGCCTCGATGGCCAACCTGGTGCAGTCCGGGGTTGCCTCCGCCGAGCGGGTCTTCGAGCTGCTCGACGCACCCGAGCAGACCCCCGAGCCCGCCGTGCCGCAGCGCCCGGCGGCGCTGCACGGCCGGGTCTCCTTCGAGGACGTGTCGTTCCGCTACGACACCGACAAGCCGCTGATCGAGAGCCTGTCGCTGAAGGTCGAGCCCGGCCACACGGTGGCCATCGTCGGCCCGACCGGCGCCGGCAAGACCACCCTGGTCAACCTGCTGATGCGGTTCTACGAGGTGAGCGGCGGCCGGATCACCCTGGACGGCGTGGACATCGGCGCGATGGCCCGCGAGGAGCTGCGCTCCGGCATCGGCATGGTGCTCCAGGACACCTGGCTGTTCGGCGGCTCGATCGCCGACAACATCGCGTACGGCGCCGAGGGCGCCACCCGCGAGCAGGTGATCGAGGCGGCCAGGGCGGCCCACGTGGACCGCTTCGTGCGGACCCTGCCGGACGGCTACGACACGGTCATCGACGACGAGGGCACCGGTGTCAGCGCGGGCGAGAAGCAGCTGATCACCATCGCCCGGGCGTTCCTCGCCCAGCCCAGCATCCTGGTCCTGGACGAGGCCACCAGCTCGGTCGACACTCGTACCGAGGTGCTCATCCAGCGGGCGATGGCCCGGCTGCGCACCGGCCGGACCAGCTTCGTGATCGCCCACCGGCTCTCCACCATCCGGGACGCCGACGTGATCCTGGTGATGGAGAACGGGTCGATCGTCGAGCAGGGCTCGCACGAGGAGCTGATCGACGCCCAGGGCGCGTACCACCGGCTCTACCAGGCGCAGTTCGCTCAGGCGGTGGCCGAGGTCGACTGAGACCGCGGTGCGACCGGGGGGAGGCCGGCGGTGTCGGCCTCCCCCCGGCTCGTCCGGGCCCGGGGCTGGCCGAGCACGGTCGAGCCCAGCGCGATGCCCATCCCGAGCAGTTGGACCACCGTCAGGGCCTGACCGAGCGCGGCCCACCCGAGCACCGCGGCCGAGACCGGGCTGAGCAGCCCGAGCAGGGCGACCGAGGCTGCGGGCAGCCGGCCCACGCCGGCGAACCAGATCCAGTACGCGAGCGCGGTGTTGGCGATGGCCAGGTAGGCGTACCCGGCGAGGTTGACCGCGGTGAGCGCCGGCGGGGCGCCCTCCACCAGCAGCGCGACCGGGAGCAGCAGCAGCCCGCCGGCGGCCAGTTGCCAGCCCGTCATGGCCAGCGGGCCGACGCCCTCCGGCCGCCCCCAGCGCTTGGTCAGCACGGTGCCGGTGGCCATGCAGGCGGCGCCGGCCAGGCCGGCCAGGATGCCGAGGGCGTCCAGCCGGGCGGTGGCCCTGAGCACCACCAGGGCCACCCCGACCACCCCCGCCAGGCCCGCCAGCAGGGACCGGCGGCCGACCCGCTCGCCGAGCAGCGGGACGGCGAGGCCGGCGGCCAGCAGCGGCTGCACGGCGCCGAGCACCGCGGCCACGCCGCCGGGCAGCCGGTAGGCCGCGATGAACAGCAGCGCGAAGAAGATCCCGATGTTGAGCGCCCCGAGCACGGCGGCCCGCCACCACCAGTGGCCGCGGGGCAGGACCCGGGTGGCCGCCAGCAGCGCCAGCCCGGCGGGCAGCGCCCGCAGGGTGGCGGCCAGCAGCGGGCGGTCGGGCGGCAGGAACTCGGCGGTGACGGCGTAGGTGGAGCCCCAGGCGAGCGGGGCCAGCGCGGTGAGCAGCAGGGTGCGCGAGGAAGAAAGCATGAAAGTAACTTAGCACTAAGCCAATCAGTTGCAAGCCGCTTTGCGCTAAGCAGCTTGCCGCAAAGGCTCTGTGCCAGACTGGCCGCATGGACCGCACCACCACCGACCCCGCACAGCCGGACCCGGCCGACCCGGCCGACCCGGCCGACCCGGTCGACGCCATCGCCGCCCAGTGGCGCCGCGAACGCCCCGACCTCACCCCGCAGACCGAGGCGATGGCCGCGTTCGGCCGGATCTACCGGATCGCCAGGGCCATGGGCGAGCGCGCGGAACAGGCCTACGCCCCGTACGGGATCGGCCGCGGCGAGTTCGACGTGCTCGCGACCCTGCGGCGGGCCGGCGATCCGTACACCCTCTCGCCGCGCGAGCTGACCGCCACCCTGATGCTCACCACCGGCGGCATGACCGGCCGCCTCGACAAGCTGGAACGGGCCGGCCTGCTCACCCGCTCCCCCGACCCGAACGACCGGCGCGGCCTCAAGGTCACCCTCACCCCGGCCGGACTGGACACCGTCGACGGCGCCGCGGCCGCCGGGATGACCGTCCAGCAGCACGTCATGGCCTCCCTCGGCGAACGGGACGCCGAGCAGCTGAACCGGCTGCTGCGCACCCTGATGGCGGCGGCCGAGGGCTGACCGGCCGGCCCCACCGCGCTACCGTGGGCGGGTGAGTGACGAGGGATCGGCCACGGCCGCCGCAGCCACCGGAGCGGACGCGCCCACCACGGCGGACACCGCCGAGGGCGCCGTCCAGGACGCGTTCGAGGACCCGTCCGAGGACGCGTTCGAGGCCAACCGCCGGTACCTCGGCGCCGTCGCCTACCGGCTGCTCGGCTCGCTGACCGACGCCGAGGACGTCCTCCAGGAGGCCTGGCTGCGCTGGCGGGCCGCCGACCGGAGCCGGGCCGCCGACCCGCGCGCCTACCTCAGCACGGTGGTCACCCGGCTCTGCTACGACCAGCTCGGCTCCGCCCGCGCCCGCCGGGAGGCCTACTACGGCGAGTGGCTGCCGGAACCGCTGGTCGACGACGAGGACTCACCCGCCCGCCGGGCCGAGCTCGGCGAGTCGGTGTCGCTGGCGATGCTGGCCGTGATGGAGCAGCTCACCCCCGCCGAACGCACCGCCTTCGTACTGCACGACGTCTTCGCGGTGGACTTCACCAAGATCGCCGCCTCCCTCGACCGGACCCCCGACGCCACCCGGCAGCTCGCCTCCCGGGCCCGCCGCCGGGTCCGCGACGGCAGCCGGCGCGGCCGGATCGACCCGGCCGAACACCGGCAGGCCGTGCACGCCTTCGCCGCCGCGACCACCGGCGGCGACCTCCAGGGCCTGCTCGCCGTGCTCGACCCCGACGTGGTCTGGCACTCCGACGGCGGCGGCATCGTCAGCGCCGGCGCCCGGCCGGTGTACGGCGCCGACAAGGTCGCCCGCTTGGTGCTCGGCCTGCTCCGCCGGGTCTTCGCCCCCGGCTCGACCGCCTCCTTCGGCTTCGCCCAGGTCAACGGCGAACCGGGGATGGTGTTCTACGAGGCGCCCGGCCGGGTCGGCGGCGTCATCGCGTTCACCGTCCGCGACGGCCGGATCACCGACGCGTACGTCGTGGTCAACCCGGAGAAGCTCACCCACCTGGCCTGACCGGCGGCGCCCGGTGTGACGCGGGTCACTGTCACACCCGGACCGGCTGCGTCGTCCCCTTCCCGAACGCGCGGACCACCGCGCACCGAAGGAGGAGGACACCATGACCGGGCAGCAGCACATCGTGGTGATCGGCGCCGGCTACGCCGGGCTCAGCGCGGCCACCCGGGCGGGCCGCCGCCACCGGGTCACCCTGGTCGCCCCCGAGACCCGCTTCCGGCACCGGGTGCGCCAGCACGAGCAGGCCGCCGGGCGCCCCGAGCACCGGCCCGACATCGCACGGGTGATCCGCGGCCGGCAGGTGACCCACGTCCCCGCCCGGGTCACCGAACTGGACCTCACCGCCCGCAAGGTCTTCCTGGACAACGGCGAGGCCCTGTCCTACGACACCCTGGTGTACGCGCTCGGCAGCCGCACCGACCGGCAGGGCGTCCCCGGCGTCGCCGAGCACGCGCTCACCGCCGAACGGGCCGTCGAGATCCGCCGCCGGATCGCCGAGGCACCCACGCCCGGCACCGTCGCCGTGGTCGGCGGCGGCGCCACCGGCATCGAACTCGCCGCCGAACTGGCCGAGGCGCACCCCGCCTGGCAGGTCAGGATCGTCGCCGCCGGCCAGGTCGGCGGCTGGTTCTCCGCCAAGGGCCGGGCGCACGTCCTGCGGGTCCTCGGCCGGCTCGGCGTCCAGGTGCACGAGCACTCCCCCGTCACCGCCGTCACCGCGCACGGGCTGCGCACCGACACCGGGACCCTCGACGCCGACCTGGTCGCCTGGGCCGCCTCGATGGAACCGCACCCGCTGGCGGCCACCGCCGGACTCGCGGTCACCCCGGACGGCCGGGCCAGGGTCGACGAGTACCTGCGCTCGGTCTCGCACCCCGAGGTGTACGTGATCGGCGACGCCGCCGAGGTCACCGTCCCCGGCACCGGCACCCTCCGGATGGGCTGCGCCACCGCCCAGCCGATGGGCCTCTACCTGGGCAAGCGGCTGGCCGGCCGGACCTCGGCGCCGTTCGCCTTCCGGTACGGCCTGCAGTGCCTCAGCCTCGGACGGCGCGAGGCCCTGGTCCAGCTGATCCACCGGGACGACTCGATGCGGCCCACCGCCGTCCGCGGCACCCTCGCCCGGCTGACCAAGGCGGCCATCGTCAACGGCGTGGTACTGGCGCTGCGCTGACCGGCGGACGCCCCTGCGGCGCACGGGGATCTTCCCCGACCGTGCACCGCACTGACACAATCCAGCCCGTGACGATCAACGAAGATGTCAATGAAAAGGTCGGCGAAGAGGTCTACGAGTCCCGCTTCGGCTGGAGCGCCCGCACCGTCGGCGTGCTCCTGACGTGCCTGCTGTTCGTGACCGTCCTGCTGCTGGCCGACGTCTTCGGCACCGGCCCGCTCGGCGCCGTCCTGCGGATCTGCGGGCTGCTCCTGTTCGGCGGCGGCGCCCTGGTGATGGCCTACATCTGCGGCAGCCGCAAGGTCGCCCTGCGGGTGGACGCCGACGGGATCCTGCTCGGCGGAACCCCGCTGCGCTACGCGGCCACCACCACGCTGGTGCCCTGGTCCGAGGTCCGCGGGCTGCGGCTGTGGCTCCAGCCGCTGCCGTACGGGAGCAGCATGCCGTACGTCGGGGTGCACCGGGTGCCCGGCGCGGCCCGGCTGCCCGGGACACCGACCGGCCCGCTGGGCCGGTCGGCGGTCGAGGACCTGACCGGCGTCGACGCCGAACTGGTCTCCGCCAGCCGGGCCGTGAACGGCTGGCCGCTGGACACCGACGCCCTGCTGGCCACCGTCGGCCGGTACGCCCCCGGCGCGGTGATCACCGTCGCACCGGGCTTCCCCAGCCGGCGCTGAGCGGTCCCGGGCGCCGGCCCCGGCCGGTGGACGGCGCAGGCCGCCGCCCGTCGGTCACGGGTGGCGGCCTGCGTCGGGGCCGGTCGGGGCCCTGGTGCTACTTCTTCTCCTTCGGGGCGTCCGCGTCGGTGGACAGCGCGGCGATGAAGGCCTCCTGCGGGACCTCCACGCGGCCGACCATCTTCATCCGCTTCTTGCCCTCCTTCTGCTTCTCCAGCAGCTTGCGCTTACGCGAGATGTCACCGCCGTAGCACTTGGCGAGGACGTCCTTGCGGATCGCGCGGACCGTCTCACGGGCGATCACCCGGGAGCCGATGGCCGCCTGGATCGGCACCTCGAACTGCTGGCGCGGGATCAGCTTCTGGAGCTTTCCGGCCATCATCACGCCGTAGTTGTAGGCCTTGTCCTTGTGCACGATCGCGGAGAACGCGTCCACCGCGTCGCCGTGCAGCAGGATGTCGACCTTCACCAGGCTGGCGCTCTGCTCGCCGATCGGCTCGTAGTCGAAGGAGCCGTAGCCGCGGGTCTTGGACTTCAGCTGGTCGAAGAAGTCGAAGACGATCTCCGCGAGCGGCAGCGTGTAGCGCAGCTCCACCCGGTCCTCGGAGAGGTAGTCCATGCCCTGCAGGTTGCCGCGGCGGGCCTGGCAGAGCTCCATGATGGCGCCGACGAACTCGTTCGGGGCCAGGATGGTGCCGCGCACGACCGGCTCGTACACCTCGGCGATCTTGCCGGTCGGGAACTCGCTCGGGTTGGTGACGGTGTGCTCGGAGCCGTCCTCCATCACCACCCGGTAGATCACGTTCGGGGCGGTGGAGATCAGGTCGAGGTTGAACTCGCGCTCCAGCCGCTCCCGGATGATCTCCAGGTGCAGCAGGCCGAGGAAGCCGCAGCGGTAGCCGAAGCCGAGCGCGACCGAGGTCTCCGGCTCGTAGACCAGCGCGGCGTCGTTCAGGCGCAGCTTGTCGAGGGCGTCGCGCAGCAGCGGGTAGTCGCTGCCGTCCAGCGGGTACAGGCCGGAGAACACCATCGGGCGCGGGTCCTTGTAGCCGCCCAGCGCCTCGGTCGCACCCTTGTGCATCGAGGTGATGGTGTCACCGACCTTGGACTGCCGGACGTCCTTCACACCGGTGATGATGTAGCCGACCTCGCCGACCCCGAGGCCGTCGGCGACCTTGGGCTCCGGCGAGATGACGCCGATCTCCAGCAGCTCGTGGGTGGCGCCGGTGGACATCATCGCGATCCGCTCACGCTTGGTGAGCTGGCCGTCGACCACACGCACGTAGGTGACCACGCCGCGGTAGGAGTCGTAGACCGAGTCGAAGATCATCGCGCGGGCCGGGGCGTCCTTGACGCCGACCGGGGCCGGGATCCGGTCGACCACGTGGTCGAGCAGGTCCTCGACGCCGAGACCGGTCTTGGCGCTGACCTTGAGCACGTCCTCGGGGTCGCAGCCGATGATGTGCGCCAGCTCGGCGGCGTACTTCTCGGGCTGGGCGGCCGGCAGGTCGATCTTGTTGAGGACCGGGATGATCGTGAGGTCGTTCTCCAGCGCCAGGTACAGGTTGGCGAGGGTCTGCGCCTCGATGCCCTGGGCCGCGTCGACCACCAGGATGGTGCCCTCGCAGGCCGCGAGGGAGCGGGACACCTCGTACGTGAAGTCCACGTGGCCGGGGGTGTCGATCATGTTCAGGATGTGCGTGGTGCCGGCGTTCTCGCCGGCCCGGGGGGCCCACGGAAGGCGGACCGCCTGCGACTTGATGGTGATACCGCGCTCACGCTCGATGTCCATCCGGTCGAGGTACTGGGCGCGCATCTGCCGGGGGTCGACCACACCGGTGATCTGCAGCATCCGGTCGGCGAGCGTGGACTTGCCGTGGTCGATGTGGGCGATGATGCAGAAGTTGCGGATCACCGCCGGGTCGGTCCGGCTGGGCTCTGGCACGTTGCTGGGGGTCGCGGGCACCTTGGTCCGATTCTCCGTTGGTCCGGGGGCCGGGGTCTGCGGGCCGTCTCGGACCGTCTTCCCGGCGACCGGACGGTCTCGTCCGATCGATATGGTTCCGCCCATCTTCCCACGAGCCCGGGGGGCGGCGCCGGTCAGCTCGTCCCGGCCCCTCCGGCGAGGCCGCGGCACGGCCCTCCGGGGCGGGGGCGTGGCCCTCCGGGGGCACGGGCGCAGCCCTCCGGGGGGACGGGCCTGGGCGCAGGCCCGGGCGTGGGCCTGGGCGTCGGCGTCGGCGTGGGCGTGGGCGTGGGCGTGGGGCAGGATGGCTGGGCATGATCCTCGAAAGCGCACTGCTGGACGTCCGGCCCGGCCGGGAGGACGAGTTCCTCGCCGCCTTCGCCCTGGCCCGGCCGCTGATCTCGGTGCAGCCCGGCTTCCGCTCGCTGGAGCTGCGGCGCTGCCTGGATCAGGGGCGCGGCTCCCGGTTCCTGCTCCAGGTCGGCTGGGAGACCCTGGAGGACCACACCGAGGGCTTCCGGCGCTCCGCGGAGTACGCGACGTGGCGGGAGCTGCTGCACCACTTCTACGAGCCGTTCCCCGAGGTCGAGCACTACGGCGAACCGCTGCCGCACGGCTAGGGCCGGCCCGGCGGGACTGCGGCCCGCCGGTTTGGGGGCGGGTCGGGGCCCCTGGTAACGTGGGGCGCTGCACCTGGCCTCGGCATGCCCTCTCAGCAGACCGGGGCCGCCGAAGGTGCGAAACCCCGGCCACGGCCGGGGACCCGGAAACCGTCGTTCCAACCAGACTGAGGCTCCTTCGTGGCGAACATCAAGTCCCAGATCAAGCGCAACAAGACCAACGAGAAGGCGCGCCTGCGCAACAAGGCCGTCAAGTCCTCGCTGAAGACCGCCCTGCGCAAGGCCCGCGAGGCCGCTGCCGCCGGTGAGACCGAGAAGGCCACCGAGCTGGCGCGCGCTGCCTCCCGTGCCCTCGACAAGGCCGTGAGCAAGGGCGTCATCCACAAGAACCAGGCCGCCAACAAGAAGTCGGCGATCACCAAGCGCGTCAACACCGCCGCCTGATTCTCGCTCCTGTGAGCACCACCGGGCCCGGCCCGGACCGGACGGCGTGATCCGCGGCCCTCTACCCGCTCCGCGCCGACCGAACCTCGACGGCCCCTCCGGCCCTCTATCCGGAAGCCCGAGGCGCACGACTCCGTACCGCACGCGGCCTGCGTTCGCCACGCGGGTGCGGTACACGACAGCTGGACAGCAGTAGACCGACAGGCGCTGCGACCGAACCCCATTCCCCGGGTGGTCGCGGCGCCTGTCGGCGTTCCGGGAAAGATCCGGGAGCGATCCGGGAGCGATCCGGGCGGCGCGCCCAGGGAGGGGGCCACGGCGGGCGACGGTGCCCCTGGTGGTCGGCCGGTCGCACGGTGATGCGGGGTGTACGGGCACCGGTATGGTTCGGTTCGACCGCCCGACCGCAGTACCGGACAGGCCAGCTGGGGGCCCCGATGTCGACTCCACCACCACCCAACGTGCCTTCCTCCCCCTACGGCCAGGCACCGGGGCACCAGCCCGGCGGCCCGCAACTCGGACGCCAGGGCGGTCCGCTGCCCGGTACGACACTGCCGGGTGGCCGGCCGGCGGCACCTGGGTACGGGCCGGGCGGGACAGTGCCGGGGACCTCCGGCCCGGGAGCGACCTCCGGTCCGGGCGGTCCGGTCCCCGGCGGCGGAAACGGTGGCGGCGGTAACGGTGGCGGCGGTAACGGTGGCGGGCGGCGCGGGGTGCTGTGGGGTGTGGGCGGCGCGGTGCTGGCCTCGGCCGTCTGGGCGGCCGCCGTCCTGCTCGTACCGGGCATCGTCACGGACGGCGCCGGCAACTCCCCCGGCGTGGCCGGGTACCAGGTGGCCGACGACCTCTGCGACACCGTCAAGCTGGCCAAGTTCAGCCAGCTGTACCCCTCGCAGACCGGCACGCCGTACCACTACACCACCCGGCACACGGCGCTCGACGACATGTACTGCAGCCAGTACCGGAAGAGACTCAGCAGCGACAGCGACTACTTCTCGATCTACCTGGACGTGCAGTTCCACAAGAAGGTCGACCCCCGGCTCGAGTTCGAGGCGCAGCGCTCCGGACTCCAGCAGCGCAAGTACGAGATCAGCCCGGTTCCGGGCCTCGGCGACGACGCGTACATCGGTTTCCTGGACGACACCTCCGGCTCGGACAAGACCTGGCACTACCTCACCCAGGTCCTGTACGTGCGGCAGGCCGGGATGACCTACTACGCGAGCTGGTCCGGGTCGTACCAGGAGGGCAAGGCCGCGAGCGTGCCGGACCGTGAGGAGATCCGGCAGGCGCTGCTGATCGACAGCCGGGACGCGCTGAAGGCGCTCGGCGGCAGGCTCTGACCGTGGGGTCGTGAGCCGGTCGCCGGGGCGGCGGTGGGCCGGTCGCCGGGCGCACCGGGACCGGGACCAGTAGGGGGACCGGGCTCAGTAGGGGCGTGCGCTCATCCGGGAGGCGCGGGCGACCGCGACCACGGCGCGTTCCAGGGCGTAGGCCGGGTCGTCCGAGCCGCCCTTGACGGCGGCGTCGGCCTGGGCGATCGCGGTCAGCGCCGCCGCGACGCCGTCGCCCGTCCAGCCGCGCATCTGCTGGCGCACCCGGTCGACCTTCCAGGGCGGCATGCCGAGCTCGCGGGCCAGGTCGGCGGGACGCATGTTCCGCCCGACCGTGGCCAGCCGGCCGATGCTGCGGACCCCGGCGGCCAGCGCATAGGTGATACCGGTCGGGGGCTGGCCGACCGCGAGCGCCCAGCGCAGGCGTTCCAGCGCCTCCGCCGCCCGGCCGGTGACCGCCAGGTCGGCCACCTCGAAGCCGGTCGCCTCGGCCCGGCCGCTGTAGTACTTGGCCACCGCCGTCTCGTCGATGGTGCCCTCGACGTCGGCCGTCAGCTGGCTGCAGGCCGCGGCCAACTCCCGCAGGTCACTGCCGAGCGCGTCGAGCAGCGCCTGCCCGGCCTCCGGGGTGGCCGAGCGGCCGAGCTGCCGGAACTCGTTGCGGACGAAGGCCAGCCGCTCGCCCGCCTTGGTCAGCTTGGCGCAGGCCACCTCGCGGGCTCCGGCCTTCCTCGCCGCGTCCATCAGGCCCTTGCCCTTGGCGCCGCCGGCGTGCACCAGCACCATGATCACTTCTTCGACCGGGGAGTCGAGGTACGCCTTGACCTCCTTGACCGAGTCGGCCGCGAGATCCTGCGCGGCCCGGACCACGATCACCTTGCGCTCGGCGAACAGCGAGGGCGTGGTCAGCTCAGCGAGGCTGCCGGGCTGCAGCGCACCGGGGGCGAGATCACGGACGTCGGTGTCCGGGTCGGCGGCGCGAGCGGCTGCCACCACCTCGGCGACCGCACGGTCCAGCAGCAGCTCCTCCTGGCCGACCGCGAGGGTCAGCGGGGCGAGCAGATCGTCGGGTGCACTCTTCCTGGCCATCGCGTACCAGCATCGCACGCGGCGCCGACAGCTCCGCGACACGTCGGCCGGGACTGCGGCGGGCGCGGTGGTGGGCGGTGTGGTGGGTAACACCCGCGGGGACCCTGCCGAGACCTGTGCCGAGACCCCTGCCGGGACCATGTGGAGGCCTCTGCCCGGGGCGGGCGCACCGGGGTTGGACAATGGTGCGATGACCGCGAACCACACCCGCCAGCTGCTCGTCCTGCCCGACCGCGACGCCGCGGAGGAGGCCGCCGACCGGCTGACCGAGCAACTGCCGGGGCTCGCCCGGCCCGAGCTGGTGCGGGACGCGCTGGCCGGGGAGGACGACGCCGAGGACGCCCAGTGGCTGGTAGTGCTGGAGGCGCCCGAGGAAGGCGGCTGGACGGCGGAACAGCTCGCCGATCTGGACGACACCGCTGCGGAGTTCGAGGGGTGGCGGGAGGAGGACTGACCGGCCCGGCCGGATGCCGCGTGGGGCGGCCTGCCGGGTAGCCGGGCCGGGCAGCCGGGCCGGTGCCGCGGGGGCGGTGTGGGCGGCGCCGCACCCTTGGCCGGTTGCGCTCCGTGACTGGTATCGGCGATCCCTGACTGGCCGTCGGATGAACAGGCAGGATGGCGGGCATGGAGATGAACCGCCGTGAGCTCGCTGACTTCCTGCGCCGATCCAGGGAGCGCCTGCGCCCGCAGGACGTCGGCCTGCCGGAGGGCCCGCGCCGCCGGACCCCGGGGCTGAGGCGCGAGGAGGTGGTCCATCTCGCGGGGATGTCCGCCGACTACTACATCCGGCTCGAACAGGCCCGCGGCCCGCAGCCGTCCGACCAGATGCTCGGCGCGCTGGCCCGCGCCCTGCGGCTGACCGAGGACGAACGTGACCACCTCTTCCTGCTCGCCGGGCACCGTCCGCCGACCGGACGGCTCTGCGGGGAGCACATCGAGCCCGGGCTGCTGTACCTGCTCGACCAGCTGACCGAGACCCCGGCGCAGATCGTCAGCGACCTCGGCGACCTGCTGGCGCAGAACGCCATCGCGACGGCCCTGTTCGGCGGGGTGTGCCCGCTGGACCCGGACAACCGCAACGTGGCATGGCGGTGGTTCACCGACCCCGCCGCCCGTACCGCCTACCCGGCCGCGGAGCACGACCACTGGAGCCGGGTGCACGTCGCCGACCTGCGGGCGGCCGTCGCCCGCCGGGCGGGCGACGCGGCGTCGGCCGCGCTGGTGAAGCGGCTGCGGGCGGCCAGTACGGAGTTCTCCGCGCTGTGGGAGCTGCACGAGGTCGCCGTCCGGCGGTCCAGCCGGATGCGGGTGGTGCACCCGGTGATCGGCCCGGTGGACCTGGACTGCCAGACCCTGCTGACACCGACCGAGGACCAGCGCCTGCTGATCTTCACCCCGCCGCCCGGTACCTCGGACGCCACCCACCTGCAACTGCTGCGCGTGGTGGGCACCGAACGCTTCGACGCCCCCGGCAGCCCCGGCGGACCGGTCGGACCTGTCGGACCTGTCAGCACTGGTGGTTCCGCTGGCTCCGGCTCCGGGGGCAGCGCACGGCCACGGCGGGGCTGACGGCGTCCGCGCCGAGCGCTCCCCCACCGGGCACACCCGCATCGCCGTCACTGCCGGGGCGGGTGCGGGTGGACGGCCGTCGCCAGGCTGCCGCCGGTACCGACGACCGCGATATCGCCGGACCGGTCGGTCCGCAGCACGGTCGCGCCCTGCGCCCGCAGCCGGTCGACGGTGTACGCGGACGGATGGCCGTACGGGTTGCCGGCCCCGCAGCTGATCAGCGCGAGTCTCGGACGCAGGGCCGCGGCCAGTGCCCAGTCCTGGTTGGCCGAGCCGTGGTGGGCCACCTTGAGCACGTGCACCGGCCCGAGGGGCGGACCGCGCAGCAACAGTTCGGCCTGGGCCGGTGGTTCGAGGTCGCCGAGGAGCGCGACGCGCAGTGCGTCGGCGGCCGGGCCGACCGTCGCAAGGACGGCGATGCTGGCGTTGTTGGCCCCCGGGAAGAGCGGGCCGGGTACACCGTCGGGCCAGAGCACCTCCCAGGACAGCTGCGGGCCCGCGGTTCGACGCTCGCCACGTCGGGCACGCAGCAGTGGTGCCCCCGCTCCGGCGGACCAGCGGGCGACCCGGCCCTGCTCGCCCTGCGGGGTATCGAGGGTGGTGGTCTGCACGGCGCCCACCCGACGGCCGCGCAGCACGCCGGGCAGGCCCTCGACGTGGTCCGCGTGGAAGTGGCTGAGGATCAGGATCGGGATGCGGGTGATGCCGAGCTCGCGCAGGCAGGTGTCGGCCGCCTTGGGGTCCGGGCCGGTGTCGACGACGACTGCGGTGTCCGCGGCGACCGGCAGGACGGTCATGTCCCCCTGTCCGACGTCGCAGAGCACCAGCCGCCAATCCGGCGGCGGCCAGCCGGTGGCGAGCCTGCTGAGAACCGGCGGGCGCAGCAGCGCGATCGGCAACAGCAGCGCGCAGACGACCGCCGGTAGCCAGCGGAGCATGGGGCTTCGATGCCCTGGCTGCGCCGGCCACGGCCGACGTCGGTGCCGGGACCAGAGCCGGAGCCGGAGCCGGGCCCGGCGCCGGGGTTCGGGCCGGCGATCCGAACAGAAGTGGTCCGGACGGAGGTGGTCCAGACGGAGGCGATCCGGACGGAGCTGGCCCGGACGGAGCTGGCCCGGACGGCGGCCGGCGGACCCCGGTAGCAGGGCCGGTGCGGCCCAGACGAGTGCCAGGACCGTCCCCGCCAGCAGAGCGGCGCCGGGCAGGCCCGCGGGCCAGGCCAGTTCGGCGCCCGGTAGGTCCGCGCCGTGGCGGGCGACGAGGAGCAGCCAGCCGGTGGGCACCGCCGCCAGGTCCGCGAGCAGGGCGGCCGCACGGTGGGAGACCGGATCAACGACGAGCGCGGCGAAGCCGAGGAGTGTCGCGGGTGCGACCGCGGCTTCCGCGAGCAGGTTGCAGGGGATGGCGATCAGGCTGACCCGCGGCGCCAGCAGAATGGTGACGGGTGCACAGAGTGCCTGCGCGGCGGCCGTCGCGGCGGCCGCGGCGGCGAGGTGGTGCGGCCAGCGGCGGGCGAGCAGCGCCGCCGTCCACCGCGGCCCGAGGGTGAGCAGGCCGCTCGTGGCGAGGACGGACAGCAGGAAGCCGAACGAGCGGGCCAGCAGCGGATCCCAGAGGAGCAGGACCAGGACGGCCCCGGCCAGCGCGGGCAGCGCCTGGCGCGGGCGGCCGCAGGCGAGCGCGAGCAGGCCCACGAGGCCGGTGGCGGCGGCGCGCAGCACGCTCGGCTCCGGTCGGCAGACCGTGACGAAGGCGAGCGTCAGCGCGGTGCCCAGCAGGGCGGTGGTGCGCAGCGGGATTCCGAGCCGCCGGGCCAGCCCGCCCCGCTCGGTGGTGCCGGACCGCCCGGGGACGCCGAGCAGAACCGCCAGCACGATGGCGAGGTTGCCGCCGCTGACGGCCGTGAGGTGCCCGAGGTCGGTGGCCCGGAAGGCGTCCGCGAGGTCGTCCGGGATGTGTGAGGTGTCGCCGACGACCAGTCCGGGGAGCAGACCGCCGACGTCGGGCGGCAGCTGGGCGCAGGCCGCTCGCAGGCCGTCCCGCAGCTGGGCGGCGACCCGTTGTGGGAGGGCCGGCGGCGCGAGCAGCCGTGGCGGGCCGTGGGCGAGCAGGAGTGCGGCGGTGTCGTACCGGCCGGGGCCGGCGGGCAGCACCCGTACGTCGGCGCTGAGCCGGGTGGACGGGACCAGCCGTTGCCAGGCGGCGGCGTCCTGGACCCGGACCATCAGCGTGACCGGGGTACGGGTGGTGACCGTGCGGGGTTGCCCGGGCCCGTCCTGGCGGACCTGGTCGACGACGGCCGCCACGGTGAGCACGGAGCTGGCCGCCGCCGTACCGCGGGACGGGGAGTTGTGGGAGCGCGGGTCCCCGGCCACGGTCAGCTCCACCGTCACGTCGGGCGGCACCGGGGGAAGGTCGGACGGGCCGGAGGCGTCAGGGACGGAGGACGCGGGCACGGGGACGGCGGGTGGGTCGGCGAGCGCGGGGAGTGGGCCGCGGTGCAGGTCGGCGGTGTGCAGCACGGTGGTCGTGGTGGCCGCGGCGCCGGTGAGCAGGGTGGCGGCGAGCAGCAGACGTACCGGTTGACGCCGACGACGGGACGGAAGGGCCAGCAGGACGAGGGCCAGCGCCGCGCCCAGGGCTGCGGCGAGCAGCAGGAGCGGGTGGCGGCGCGGATCGCTGTCGAGCACGGCCGCTGTGACGGCCCAGGCCGAGACGGCCGGGAGGAGCAGCCGGAGATCGGCGGCGGGAAGGGGCCGGGTGGCGGTGGGCAGGGCGGTGCGGAGGGCGGCAGTGGGAGGGGTGATGGCGGGCAGGGTGATGGCGGGCACCTCGCTGCGGTCCGAGGCGGTTGGTGAGGGGGGTGGACCGATGGCTGACGGCACGCCGTCAGAGGGCGAGCAGGGCTTTGAGCTCCTCGTACTTCCGGGCGCCGATCCCGCTGACCTGGCGGAGCTGGTCGATGGAGCGGAAGGACCCGTGCTCCAGCCGGAACTGGACGATGCGCTGCGCCAGCGTCGGGCCGACCCCGGGCAAGGTGTCGAGTTGCTCGACAGTGGCGCGGTTGAGGCTCAGCGGACCGGCTCGGGCTGCCGGGCCGGTCGCGGCGCTCTGGACGGCCGGGGCGCCGACCAGGATCTGCTCGCCGTCCGTCAGCATCCGGGCCAGGTTGAGGCTCTGGGTGTCGGTGTCCGGCAGCGGACCGCCGGCGGCTGCCAACGCGTCGGCGACCCTGGCACCGGCCGGAAGCCGGCGCAGGCCGGGGTGGGCGACCCGGCCCGCCACGTCGACCACGACGCCGATCCCGGGGCCCGTGGCGGCGGTGGCGGTGGCGGTACCCCCACCAGGGCCCAGGTCCTCGGCGGGCGCCGCCCCGGCGCGGGTGGCGGGCGGCGGTCCGGCTCCCGCGGGCCGCTCCGGTCCCTCGGCGACCGTGCTCGTGGGCACGGTCACCGGCTGCGGGCGGCCCAGCCAGAAGTGCTGGACGGCGTACCCGACGGCGAGCAGCAGGAGGACCGTCAGCCCGATGACCGCCCGCCGGTCGAGCGTGACCCCGGGAGGCAGCGGCGGCAGCGGCGGCAGCAACCGGCGCGGGCCGGGCGGGGACCCCGGGGGCTGGTACGGACGCGGACGCTCCGGCCGGGGATCCGGGACCGCGTCCGCCAACTCCTGGGAACCCGCACCCACGCCCTCGTCGTCGTCCGCAGCGGGTGGTGACGCCTTGCTCCGCCACGGCGCCCCTGGTCTCCCCGGTGCTGGCGCGGACGTCAGGACGGACGGGTGGGGCGGGTGGTACTCCGCGTCCTGTGCTGCGGCGAACAGGTTGGCCATCCGGTGGCGGACGGTCTCGGTGGTCTGGCGGCGACGGGCTGCACCCGGGGTCATGGTCCTCATGCCCAGGACGGTAGACCCGCCGCCGGCACCTCACGGAGAACACCGAATTCCCTGTGGAAAACCCGGGGTTGTGGATAACTCAGGTACCTCGGACGAGTGAGTTTGAGGCCCGGCAGGCCACGGCTCCCGGTGCCGGGGGCTCAGCGCGGCGAGACCACGACCGCCAGCAGTCCCGGCCCGACATGCGCGCCGATCACCGCACCCACCTCCGCCACCTGGAGGTCGCGCAGCCCGGGCACCCGCTCGCGCAGCCGCTCCGCCAACGGTTCGGCCCGGTCCTCGGCCGCGAGATGGTGGACCGCGATGTCCACCTCCCGCTCCCCCGCCTCGGCCACGGCGATCTCCTCCAGCCGGGCGATCGCGCGGGAAGCGGTCCGGACCTTCTCCAGCGGCTCGATCCGCCCGCCGGACAGGTGCAGCAACGGCTTGACGGCCAGCGCGGAACCCACCAGCGCCCGGGCCGCGCCGATCCGACCGCCCCGGCGCAGGTACTCCAGGGTGTCCACGTAGAAGAAGCCCCGGGTCAGCTCGGCCCGCCGCCCGGCCTCCGCGGCGGCCTCGTCGGCGTCCGCGCCCGCCTCGGCGGCCTCGGCGGCAGCCAGGACACAGTGTCCGAGGGCCATGCCCACCAGGCGGCTGTCGACCACCCGGACGGGGATGCCCACCTCGGCGGCGGCCAGCCGGGCGGCCTCGAAGGTGCCGGACAGCTCGGAGGAGATGTGCACCGAGACGATGCCGCTCGCTCCTGCCTCGGCGGCGGCCCGGTAGGCCGCGGCAAAGGTCTCGGGACCGGGCCGCGAGGTGGTGACCCGCTGCTTGCCGCGCAGCGCCTCGGCGACGTCCTTCGGCGAGATCTCGACACCTTCGGCCAGTACCTCGTCACCCACGACCACACTGAGCGGGACGATCTCGATCCCGTGCCGGTCCACCGCGTCCTGCGGCAGGTAGGCGGTGGAATCGGTGACAAGAGCGAGGTGGCCGGGCATGAGCCGGAGGTTACTCCCCGTTGGTCGCGGAGGACAGCGCGGCCGTCCCCCGCGGGCCGGGGCCCGCACCACGCACCACCCGCAGCACCCACCCCACCCGCGCTACCCGGCGGACGAACCGCCGGCGTTCGGCTTGCGCAGGCGGTCGGCCAGCCGGGCCAGCGGCTCGGCGAGACCGAGGACCTCCTCGGCGCTCGGCCGGCGCCCGGCGGCAAGCCCCTTCCGTCCGTCCGCCCCGGCCCCACCGCCATCACCGGCACGAACACGAGCATCGCCATCACCGGCACCCGCACCCGCACCCGCACCCGCGTCACCGGCCCCGCCCCCGGTGTCCCAGTGCCGCAGCGCGCCCGCCTCGTTGGCGCACTCGTCGGTCAGCCGGCTCAGCTCGTCGTCGGCGAAGCGTCGCATCCGGTCCTGGGCCGCCCAGCGCAGCGACTCCGCGGAGTGCGTGATGCGCCCGGCCCGCTCGCGGAGTTCGGCCAGCTTGGCGGTGACCCGGGCGGCGTCCGGTTCGCGTTCCAGCATCCGCATCTCGGCGTCGAGTTCGGCGGCGTGCGCGTCGAGCCGGGTGAGCAGCTGCATGGCTTCGCCGAGCTGGCCGTCCTGCGGCAGGCCGCCCGCGAGCACCTGCCGGGTGCTGTCCAGTGCGGTGCGCAACGACAGCCGGACGGCGGCGAGTTGGCCGTGCGGGCCCGGCTTGGTGAAGGTCTTCGCCTTCAGCGTGACGTTCTCCACGGCACGGCGGGCGTTCGCCTCGTGGCGTTCCAGCTTCACGGCCGCGGCCTTGGCCGCCTTCACCGTCCCGATCACCGCGGCCGCCACCACCGCGGCGCCGAGCAGCAGGACCATCACGACCACGATTCCGAGCGCGTCCATGGCGAGCCCACCTTCCTCCACCGCTGCCACCGGGCCCGGCCGCCCGTGCGGTCCGCCGTGCTCTGCCGAGACCTCCACCGTAGCGGTCCGGCAGCAGGGCGAGGGCGGTGGAAGCCCTCGGCCGCCGCAGAATCAGGGAAGGCTCAGGGCTGCCGGGGGCGGGTCTCGGGGTCGCCACCGAGGACAGCATCCGTCCGCGATCGGTGCCAGACTGGCCGGCATGCTGGAGACCTCGGCCCGACTGCTACGGCTGCTCTCACTCCTCCAGGTCCGCCGGGACTGGCCCGGTGCGGACCTCGCGGACCGCCTCGGTGTGGACGTCCGCACCGTCCGCCGGGACGTCGACAAGCTGCGCAGCCTCGGCTACCCGGTGGACTCCACGCCCGGCGTGGCCGGCGGCTACCGGCTCGGCGCCGGTGCGCAGATGCCGCCGCTGCTGCTGGACGACGAGGAGGCGGTGGCGGTGGCCGTCGGCCTGCGTACGGCGGCGGGCGGCACCGTGTCGGGGATCGAGGAGTCGTCGGTGCGGGCGCTGGCCAAGCTCCAGCAGGTGATGCCGTCGCGGCTGCGGCACCGGGTCGACGCGCTCGCCGCCACCACGGTGGCGCTGGCCTCGAACGGTCCGGCCGTGGACGCCGTCGTCCTGACCGGTATCGCCGCCGCCTGCCGGGCGCACGAACGGCTGCGCCTCGACTACCGCTCGCACGACGGCAGCGAGAGCCGGCGCGATGTCGAACCGCACCGGCTGGTGCACACCGGCACCCGCTGGTACCTGGTCGCCTGGGACACCGGGCGCGCCGACTGGCGCAACTTCCGGGTCGACCGGATCACGCTCCGGCCGCCCGCCGGGCCGAGGTTCGCCCCTCGACGGCCGCCCGACGAGGACGTCCGCTCGTTCGCGTCCTGGGAGATCGCCGTCGGCCAGTACCGCTATCAGGCCCGGGTCACCGTCCGGGCGCCCGCCCACGTCCTGGCGGAGCGGATCCCGCCGACCTCCGGCCTGGTGGAGCCGCTGGACGAGCACAGCTGCACCCTGCGGGCGGGTTCCAACTCCCTCGACGGGCTGGCCGTCCACCTCGCGGTCCTCGGGTTCGGCTTCACCGTGCACGAGCCGCCGGAGCTGGTCGAGCACGTCCGTACGCTGGCCGACCGCCTCGCCGCGGCCGCACCCGCGGCCCCGGCACCGGCCACGCCCCCGCCCCCGCACGCGCCCGCGGAGGAGCCGTGAGTCAGGAGTGAGTCAGCCGCGCACGGACGGACCGGCCGCCGCTCCCCGAGGAGCGGCGGCCGGTCCGGTTCCCACGACGCGTCAGCCGGTGACGATGTTCACCAGCTTCGGCGCCCGCGCGATCACCTTGCGGACCTGGGCGTCGCCGATGGCGGCGACCACCGCGGGCTCGGCCAGCGCCAGGGCCTCCAGCTCGGCGTCGGAGATCGACGGCGCGACCTCCAGGCGGGCCTTGACCTTGCCCTTGATCTGGACCACGCAGGTGACGGTCTCGTCCACCACGTACGCCGGGTCGGCGACCGGGTAGTCGGCGAAGGCCAGCGAGTCCTCGTGGCCCAGCCGGCGCCACAGCTCCTCGGCGATGTGCGGCGCCAGCGGGGCGATCAGCAGGACGATCTGCTCGGCCACCGGGCGGGGCGTGGAGCCTCGCTTGACCAGGAAGTTGTTCAGCTCGATCGCCTTGGCCACGGCCGTGTTGAAGCGCAGGCCGGCCAGGTCCGCGCGGATGCCGTCGATCGCCTTGTGCAGGGCGCGCAGGGTGGCCTCGTCGGGCGTCTCGTCGGTGACCACCAGCTCACCGGTGGACTCCGAGACGATGTTGCGCCACAGCCGCTGCAGGAAGCGGAACGAGCCGACCACCGCGCGGTCGTCCCAGGGGCGGGAGACGTCCAGCGGGCCCATCGACATCTCGTACAGGCGCAGCGTGTCGGCGCCGTACTGGTCGGCGATGGCGTCGGGGGCGATGGCGTTCTTCAGGGACTTGCCCATCTTCCCGGCCTCGCGGGTGACCGGCTCGCCCTGCCAGAACCAGGCGCCGTCGCGCTCCTCGACCTCGGCCGCGGGCACCGGGAAGCCCCGGTCGTCGCGGTACACGTCGGCGGTGATCATGCCCTGGTTGAACAGCTTGTGGAACGGCTCGACCGAGGAGACGTGGCCCAGGTCGTGCAGCACCTTGTGCCAGAAACGGGCGTACAGCAGGTGCAGCACAGCGTGCTCGGCACCGCCGACGTACAGGTCGACGCCGCCGGCCGGCTTGCCCTCCGTCGGGCCCATCCAGTAGGCCTCGTTGGCCGGGTCGACGACCTTCTCGCTGTTCACCGGGTCGACGTAACGCAGCTCGTACCAGCAGGAACCCGCCCAGTTGGGCATGGTGTTGGTCTCGCGGCGGTAGGTCCTGACGCCGTCGCCCAGGTCCAGCTCGACGTTGACCCAGGCCTCGTTGCGCGACAGCGGGGTCTTGGGCTCCGAGGTGGCGTCGTACGGGTCGTAGGTGTGCGGCGAGTAGTCGTCGACCACGGGGACCTCGACCGGCAGCATCGACTCGGGCAGCGCGTGCATCACGCCGTCCTCGTCGTACACGATCGGGAAGGGCTCGCCCCAGTACCGCTGACGGCTGAACAGCCAGTCGCGCAGGCGGTAGTTGACCGTTCCCTCGCCGATGCCGCGCTCGGCCAGCCAGGCGGTGGCGGCGGCCTTGGCCTCGACCACGCCCAGGCCGTTCAGGGACAGTCCGTCGTGGGCCGAGTTCACGATCACCGAGTCGTAGGTGTCGAAGGCGTCGTCCCAGGTGTGCGGGTCGTCGCCGCGGCCGTCGGTCGGCTGCACGACACAGCGCATCGGCAGCGCGAAGGCGCGGGCGAAGGCGAAGTCGCGGTGGTCGTGGGCGGGCACGGCCATGATGGCGCCGGTGCCGTAGCCCATCAGCACGTAGTCGGCGATGAAGACCGGGACCGGCTCGCCGCTGACCGGGTTGGTCGCGTACGCGCCGGTGAAGACGCCGGTCTTGACCTTGGCGTCGACCTGGCGCTCGACGTCGGACTTGGCGGCGGCCTCCGCGCGGTACGCGGCGACGGCCTCGGCCGGGGTGGCCGCGCCGCCCGTCCAGTCGTCGTGGGTGCCGGCCGGCCAGGCGGCCGGGACGATCGCGTCGACCAGCGCGTGCTCGGGCGCCAGCACCATGTAGGTGGCGCCGAACAGGGTGTCGGGGCGGGTGGTGAAGACGGTGATCGCCTGGTCGCCGGGGACGGCGAAGTCGACCCGGGCGCCCTCGGAGCGGCCGATCCAGTTGCGCTGCTGCAGCTTGATGGCCTCGGGCCAGTCCAGCTGGTCCAGGTCCGAGATCAGGCGGTCGGAGTAGGCGGTGATCCGCATCATCCACTGCCGCAGCTTCGACTTGAAGACCGGGAAGTTGTCGCGCTCGGAACGCCCGTCGGCGGTGACCTCCTCGTTGGCCAGCACGGTGCCCAGGCCGGGGCACCAGTTGACCGGCACCTCCTTGGAGTACGCCAGCCGGTACTCGCTCAGCACGGCCTCGCGCTCGGTGGCGGACAGCGCCTCCCAGGTGCGGCCGTCCGGGGTCGGGCGGGTGCCGTCGGCGAACTGGGCGACCAGCTCGGCGATCGGGCGGGCCTTCTGGGCCTCGGTGTCGTACCAGGAGTCGAAGATCTGCAGGAAGATCCACTGGGTCCAGCGGTAGTACTCCGGGTCGATCGTGGCGATCGAGCGCCGCGAGTCGTGACCCAGGCCCAGCCGGCGCAGCTGGCGGCGCATGTTGGCGATGGCCGCCTCGGTGGTGATCCGGGGGTGCTGGCCGGTCTTGACCGCGTGCTGCTCGGCGGGCAGGCCGAAGGCGTCGTAGCCCAGCGTGTGCAGCACGTTGTGACCGGTCATCCGCTGGTAGCGGGCGTAGACGTCGGTCGCGATGTAGCCCAGCGGGTGGCCGACGTGCAGGCCGGCGCCGGACGGGTACGGGAACATGTCCATGATGAAGCTGTGCGGCTTCGCGGAGACCTCGCCGGCCGAGGGGTCGGCCAGCGGGCCGACCGGGTTGGGGGCGTCGAACGTCCCCTCCTTCTCCCACAGGTCCTGCCAGCGGGACTCGATCTCGGCGGCCAGCGCGGCGCCGTAGCGGAAAGGCTCGGTGGCGGCGTCGGCCGCGCCGGAAGCAGGGGTCGTCTCGCTCATGGTCCTTCGGGCTCCATCGTCATCGTTAAGCGAACCGGGCAGCGTCCCCGGGCAGGCCACCGGGCCTCGAGCCGGGCCTGAAAACAAAAATGCCCCTCGCAGGAGGGGTCGCCACGCCGACTCCGGCCCCCGCCCGGGGGCGTCGGCCGGTCCTGGTCAGCGCGGCCGGCTAAGGAGCAGGCGCACGGTTCGCATGGGGTCAGGGTACCGCAAGGCCGGCCGCCCGCCGGGCCGATGTCCGGCCCGTGGAGGCCCGGCCGCCCGCGCCCGCTCCGCTCCGGGCGCCCCGCGGCGCCGCTGCTACCCGGCGCGCACCGCCGCGTCGAACTCCCGCAGCGCCCGCGCCACCCGCCCGGACTGCATGCCGGCCGCCAGCAGCCGGGCCTCGTCCGCGATCCGGTCGGCCTCCTCCTGCTCCCCGGTGCGCCGGTAGGAGTCGGCCAGCCGGACCATCAGCAGCGCCCTGGCCCGGGCCCGCTCCGGCGAGAGCGCGTCGACGGCCGAGGTGAGCAGCCGGCGGGCCGGCTCGTGCTCGCCCAGGAACAGGTAGCCCTCCCCCACCATGCCCTCCAGGTCTGCCTGTTCCTGGACGTGGTCCGGTTCGCCGTCGAGGACCTGGAACGCCCGCTCGGCGACCGCCTCCGCGCTGATCTGCTCGCCCTTCTTGCCGTGCGCCCGGGCGATCCGGCCGAGCTGCAGGGCCCGCTCACGGGGGGTCAGCACCTCGTCGGCGGCGCGCAGCGCGGTGGAGAGCATGGCGACCGGGTCCAGTCCGCGCCCGCCGGAGTTGTAGGTGGCCTGCACAGCGAGGCAGCCGACCACGCTGACCCCGAGCCGCGGGTCCCCGGAGACGTGCGCGGCGCGCAGCGCCGCCACGAAGGCCCGCTGGGCGGCGGCGTCGTTGCCCATGTCGTAGCTGGCCCAGCCGACCAGCCGGGCCAGCCGCCCGGCCGCACCGTACAGCTCCCGGCCGAGGCCCTCGCCGTAGCGGCCGAGCTCCAGCAGCTTGCCGACCATCGCCAGCTCGGCCCGGGCCGGGCCGAGGATCAGGCCGCCGCCGTAGGCGCGCTCCAGGCGCTGCTTGCTGTCGTACGAGAGCCGCAGGTCGGCAAGCTGCTCGGGGGCGATCCGCAGGGCGCCCTCGCCGCCGGTCACCTCGGGCGGCGGGGAGGCCCAGTGCCGGGCCGCCTGCTCCAGCTCGTCGCCGCGGAACAGGTCGGTGAGCCGGACCGGCGCCGCGTCGGCGCCCGCCTCGCGCAGCGCGGTCTGCGCGGTGTCCGCCGTCCACGGGTCGGTCAGCAGCCGGGGCGAGAGCACCTTGGCGCCGCGGCTGCCGCCCATCTGGCCCCAGAGCTGCTCGTAGGTGACGGCGATGCCGACGGTGCGGCTGAGCACCTCGCAGACGGTCTGGTCGTGCGGGGAGCGCGGCACCATGCCCCGGTCCCGCCACTTGTACGGTGCGGTGGAGCTGATCGCGAGGCCGGGCGGCAGCATGGCGCTCACCTCGCGGGCGAGCCGCTCGGGGCTCCAGCCCAGCTGGTGGAGTATCCGGGCCAGCTCTTCGTTCCGTTTGCGCGCCAGGTCGGCCATGGCACGACCGTATCCGGCGCACCGCGCGCGCCGGTAGGGCCCCCACCACGCCCTGCCGGAGCCCGGTGGACGCCGAACGGCGGTCTGACGGGCCGGCCGGCTGACGGAACGCCAGAAGGGCCGCCTCCCGCAGGAGACGGCCCTTCCGGAACTGTGGAGCTATGGAGAATCGAACTCCAGACCTCCTGCATGCCATGCAGGCGCTCTACCAACTGAGCTATAGCCCCTCGTTACCGCTGTCCCCGGCGTTTCCCCCGGCGACATCGCCAACAATACACGGTCCCGGGGGTGCCTCCCTAATCGCTTTCCGACCCTCCCGCACCCCTCTGATCAGCACCCCGAGGGCCCGCCCCCGCCGCGGCGAGCGCACGCGACGGTGCCGCCGGGGACGGCGGGGGCACGGGGGGCACCGGGGCGGGACTGAAGGTCCGTCAGGGAACACGCCCGCGGGGCTGCCGTGACCGGTGGTGAAGGCCTGCCGGCCGGGCTGCCGCAAGCGCCTCTCGCACCGCACCGCGGCGGGAGAGCATGGGTGGATGACGACGACGTCGGACCACCTCACCGCCGGTACCCGGCCGCCGCCGCGCCGGGAGCAGCGGCGGGACGAGCTCGCCACCTTCCTCAGGGCCCGCCGGGCGCGGATCCAGCCCGAGGACGTCGGCCTGCCGGCCGGGCAGCGCCGCCGGACCCCGGGGCTGCGCCGGGAGGAGCTGGCGCAGCTCGCGGGGGTGGGGATCACCTGGTACACGCGGCTGGAACAGGGCAGGCCGGTCGACGCCGCCGAACGGGCGCTGGACGCGGTGGCCCGGACGCTGCGGCTGGACCGGGTCGAGCGCGAGCACCTGTTCCGGCTGGCCGGGGTGGAGCCCGCCGGACCGGCCGGACCGCGGCGACCGGCGCCGGACCCGGCGGTGGAGCTCATCCTCGCCCAGCTGGACCCGCTGCCCGCGGCGGTCGGCAACAGCCGCCACGACCTGCTGCTCACCAACCGCTCGTACGACCTGCTGTTCCCCCGCACGGTCGCGCCCGCCACCCCGGACGGCCGCCGCAACAGCATCTGGTGCGCGTTCACCACGCCCGCGTGCTGCACACCGTTCGTGCGGCCGGACGAGGAGCTGTCCCGCATGGTGGCGGCCCTGCGCGCCGCGTACGGGCGGCACGTCGGCGAGCCGGCCTGGGAGGGCTTCCTCGGGGCGCTGGCGGGCGTCAGCGCCCGGTTCCGCACCCTGTGGGAGCGCCGGGACGCCGCGCCGCCGTACGACGGGCCGACGGTCCTGCGGCACCCCGGGATCGGCGAGGTGCGGCTGCGGGCGGCCCGGCTCGGGGCGCCCGCCGGGCCGGAGGGCCGGCTGACCGTCTACACCCCGTGGACGCCCGGCGACCGGGCGCTGCTGGAACGGCTGCACCTGCGCCCGCCGGCGGCACCGGCCCCGCACGCGCACGGACCCGAGCACGGCCTGGCGCCCGACGCGGGGTGAGCACGGGAGCGCCGGCCGGGTACGACGAAGGCCGCCACCCGGATCGGGTGGCGGCCTTCGGCTCCGCTGTGGAGCTATGGAGAATCGAACTCCAGACCTCCTGCATGCCATGCAGGCGCTCTACCAACTGAGCTATAGCCCCGCGACGTGTGCGCCCTTGCGGACCACCGGTGCGGAGTGGAGCTATGGAGAATCGAACTCCAGACCTCCTGCATGCCATGCAGGCGCTCTACCAACTGAGCTATAGCCCCGCGTTCCCGCGATTCCCGCTTCCCTTTCGGTCTGCGTTCCTCGCCTGCGAACGAGGAAGACTCTAGCTGGTCAGAGTCGGAACTGCGAAATCGCCCCTGGTTCACCCTCAGGTCTCGTCGCCGATGACCGGTTGCGGGAGGGTGCCCGCGTTGTGCTCCAGCAGCCGCCAGCCGCGTGCGCCCTGTCCGAGCACCGACCAGCAGCAGTTGGAGAGGCCGCCGAAGCGCTCCCAGTGCACCGGGTCGAGGTCGAGCAGCCGCCCGAGCATGGTGCGGATGGTGCCGCCGTGGCTGACCACCACCAGCGTCCCGTCCTGCGGCAGCTTCTCGACCGCGGCCAGCACCACCGGCACCGCGCGGTCGGCGACCTCGGTGGCCAGCTCGCCGCCCCCGCGGCGGACCGGCTCCCCCTGCGCCCAGGCCTCGAACTGCTCCGGGTAGCGGGCCCGGATCTCGGCGTTGGTCAGCCCCTGCCACTCGCCCGCGTAGGTCTCCCGCAGGCCCTCGTGGTGGTCCACCCCGAGCCCGGTGACCTGGGCCAGCTCGGCGGCGGTGTGCCGGGCGCGCTGGAGGTCGGAGGAGATCAGCAGGTCGGGCTGGAGGCCCGCCAGCAGCCGGGCGGACCGCCGGGCCTGCTCGACGCCCTGCTCGGTCAGCGGGATGTCGGTGCTGCCCTGGAACCGGGACTCCAGGTTCCAGGACGTCTGGCCGTGCCGCCAGAAGACGATGCGCGGCCCCCGCGCGGCGCGGCTCAGCTCTCGTCCTCGGGGCCGGCGGACACGGCGTTGCCCGCGGCGTCGGTGACGGCGTCCTCGGGCCGGTTGCGGGTGGCCACCGCGTCGGCCGGCAGCGGCACCTCGGGGCAGTCCTTCCACAGTCGGTCGAGGGAGTAGAACGAGCGCTCCTCGGAGTGCTGGACGTGCACCACGATGTCCAGGTAGTCCAGCAGGATCCAGCGGCCCTCGCGCTCGCCCTCGCGGCGTACGGGCTTGATGTCGAGCTGCTCGCGCAGCTGGTCCTCGATCTCCTCGGCGATCGAGCGGACCTGGCGGTCGTTGGCCGCCGACGCGATCAGGAACGCATCGGTGATCGACAGCACCTCGCTCACGTCGAAGGCGATGATGTCGTGCGCCAGCTTGTCCGCGGCCGCCTGGGCGGCGACGTTGAGGAGCTGCTGGCTGTGGTCTGTGACGGTCACGGTGTACTTCCCGCTCGATGGCATTAACGCCTTCCAGGATCTCACGAACGGGCCGGGGCCCGGATCGCACGGATCCGGGCCCCGGTCGGGCACCTCGACGGCGGCTGCCGCTACGCCTTGGGCGCCTGGTAGTCCTTGCCGAGGACCACCACCAGGTCCGCGTTCTGCGGGTCGGTGACCTTCTTCACCACGGTCTCCGGCAGGCCGAGCGCACCCGCCAGGGCCTTGGCGTCCGAGGCCTTCGCGTCGTCGGTGTAGCGGATCTCGCTGGCCGCCTGGGCGGCGGCCTTCGCGGTGCTGGGCACCAGCTCCAGGCCGGCGTTGGTCACCTGGACACCGGCGGCGGTGGCGTTCTGGTCGTTGCCCGAGGCGTTCACCACCGACACCCGCGAGGTGCCGCCGGTGCTGGTCACGGCCCCGGCCTTCACCGTCCCGCCGAGGATCTCCTTCACCTGCTGGCCGGCCGTCGCCTCGTCCAGGGTGCCGTCCGGCTTCGTCTTCAGGGTGCTGCCGGACAGGTGTCCGGCCTTGGCCTGCCCGGCCAGCAGCGCCAGCACCCCGCCGAGCTTCTTCTCCGGCAGGGACGGGTCCAGCACCGCGTTCATCCGGTGCACGTCGTCGGTGGACTCCGCCAGGTCGGTGGGCATGGTGCGCAGCACCGCCTCCATCACCTTGCCGAAGCGGGCGAGCTGGGCGTCCCGGCCCTCGGTCGGCGCCTGGTAGGTGGCGTACGCCACCGAGGCCTTCCCGCTCAGCATCACGCCCTTGCCGGCGGGCGCCAGCACCCTGCCGTCCGGCTTGTTGCCGTCGCGCACCTCGACGTCGGTGTCCACCGCCACCCCGCCCAGCTGGGCGACCAGCAGCTCCAGGTACGGGGTGTCCAGCCGCCAGGTGCCGGCCACCGGGGCGCCGAGCACCGTGCTCAGGCCCTCCCGGGTGGCGGAGGCGCCGATGGCGTCCAGGGACTGGCCGACCGTGGTGACACCGGTGTCGCCGGTGCCGGGCAGCTTGAGGGTGTCCGGCAGCATCAGCACCGAACCCTTGTGACCGGCCGCGTCGTTCACCAGCAGCGCGGTGGAGACCTTCCCCTGCAGGTCGCGCAGGTGCACCACGGTGACCTGCCGGTCGCCCGCGACCGCGGCCGCGTCGCTCCCGCCGAACCGGCCGTCCCACCACAGGTAGCCGAAAACGCCGCCGGCCAGCACCGCGAGCACCACCAGCACGCCGACCAGCCGGTTGCGCAGCCGGCGGCGCCGCTCGGCCCGGACCTCGCTGCGCGACTCGGCGAACTTCAGCCAGTCGATGACGTCCTCGGACTCCTCCGCCTGCTCGTCCACGAAGGTGAACTCGCCGGTGGCGTAGTTGTCCTTGCTGTCCTTGCCGTCCTGGGGCGGCCGCGCGTTCCGGCGTCCGCCGACCTGCTCGGACGGCTGCTCGGGCGCGGCCGGGGCGGCGGGCGCCGCCGGGCGCGGCCGCG
>NZ_JAIZ01000275.1 GCF_000710465.2 Kitasatospora sp. MBT63
CCGCAGCCGGAGGCGCCGAGCAGGGTGACGAACTCGCCCGCGGCGACATCGAGGTGGATGTCCTCCAGGACTGCGGTGGCGGCACCGGCACGGCCGAAGGATTTGTGCAGCCCGGAGATCCGGACGGCGGGGCCTCCGGCGGGCGGGGCGTCCGGGCTCGGGGCGTCGTCGGGGGCCGTTGCGGGGGATGCGTCGTGCTGTGCGGTGAGTGCTCTGCTCATGGTGGGCACCTCCTGGCGGATGCGGTGGGGGCGAAGGCCGGGACTACCGGGCGGGGGGCGGGGCCGTCGGGCCCGGGATCAGGAGGTCCTGCCGAGCCCGGCGTCCGTGACCGTGGGTCGGCCCGCGGCCACGAGCACCTTGTTGAGCAGGGTCAGGTCGTAGATGCCGTCGAGGACCGGCTTCTCCAGCAGAC
>NZ_JAIZ01000276.1 GCF_000710465.2 Kitasatospora sp. MBT63
GGCTGCGGGATGACCGGCTGGCTCATCATCGTCGGCCCGCACCGCGGCGAGCTGCGTGACCGGGACTGCGCGACCAACCCGCCCTACAAGCCGTACCTCGACGCGAAGGGCAACCCCCACACCTTCCGCACCTGGTACCTCGAATGGCTTGAGCAACGCGAGAGTGCAGCACGGTGATCACGGGGTGGTGCCCTTGGCCCGGCCCGGGCACCACAGCTACAACCTTCCCCTGAGGGGGCTGCATCCGCTCGAACAGGCGGACTCTGTGATCACTCGTCCGGGTGTTCACGAGACGCGAGCGCGGTCTTAGCGTGATCCTGAACTCGACTAACAGGGACAGGACTTGACGCGAAGGCCGTGCTGATGAGCGTGTTGGAACAGGGCGTGCTTGGCAAGCGGTTCGCGGAACTCTCACGCTTCCGGGGTTCCTTCTACGACTGCCTGACCGGACGGCGCGACGCCCTGTTCGAGCTCACCGACGCGGTGCTGTGCACCGATGGCCCGGTGAAGACCCTGGTCGGCCTGGCGCTGGCTCCCGAGCACCGCCGCGGCCACGGCGCCCTCTACGGCGCGCTGAACCGGGGCAGCCTGAACGTCGAGCGGCTGCGGGCCGAGCTGGCCGGTCTGCCGCTGCCCCGTGCCGCCGGCGGCCGCCTGGTGCTGGCAGTGGACGTCTCGCCGTGGCTGCGGCCCGACGCCGACACGAGCGACGCCCGCTCGTTCTGCCACACCTACGGCCGGGGCGACGCCAAGCACCAGATGATCCCGGGTTGGCCCTACTCGTGGGTCGTCGCCCTGGAATCGGGCCGGACCTCGTGGGTCGCACCGCTGGACGCGGTGCGGCTGCGGCCCGGCGACGACCTCGCCGCCGTCACCGCCGCACAGCTGCGAGCCTTGGTCGAGCGCCTGGTCGCCGCCGGTCAGTGGAACCCGGGCGACCCGTCGATGCTGATCGTGGCCGACGCCGGCTACGACGTGATGCGGCTGGCCTACCTTCTGCACGACCTGCCCGTGGAGATCCTGGGACGTCTGCGCTCGGACCGGGTGATGCGCCGCCCGGCACCGACCCGGGCGGAGTTCGCCCTGGCCAACCCGGCCGGCGGGCGGCCGCCCAAGCACGGCAGCGAGTTCATCTTCAAGGACACCAGGACCTGGGGCGCCCCGGACGCCGAGACGAAGGCGGAGACCACCCGCTACGGCACCGCCCATGCCCAGAGCTGGGACCGGCTCCACCCCGAGTTGCAAGGGCGCGCCGCCTGGCGCGACCACCCCGGCCCGCTCCCGGTCATCGAGGGCACTGTCGTCCGCCTCCAGGTCGACCACCTGCCCAGCGGCGGCGACCCCAAGCCGCTGTGGCTGTGGTGGTCACGGCCCACGGCCGACCCTGCGGAGACCGATCTGGCCTGGCAGACCTTCCTGCGCAGGTTCGACATCGAGCACTTCTTCAGGATGATCAAGCAGACACTCGGCTGGACCACGCCGAGACTGCGGGAAGCCGAGGCGGCGGACCGCTGGACCTGGCTGATCGCCGCCGCCTGCACCCAGCTCCGCCTCGCCCGCTCTCTGACCACCGACCTGCGACGGCCGTGGGAGAAGCCGACCGAACCGAACAAACTCACCCCGGCCCGAGTCCGACGCGGGTTCCGACACCTGCACGCCAGAACCTCAACGCCGGCCGCAGTGCCGAAACCCGCTCGTCCCGGTCCAGGTCGCCCGCCCGGCTCGAAGAATCGCCGTCCCGCGAACCGTTACGACGTGGGCCTGCTCCTGGCCACCGGCGAGCCCTACCGCAGGCCCGCCCACCACAAGGTCGGCACCAAACCACGCCGCACCGGATAAATCACAAGTTCAAGCCTTGTGTCTCTGGCATCAGCAAAGACTTCATCCCGACACGCTGACTTGACAGGGAAGCCCAGGGCCCGGGCCGGCCAGGGCCCGGGCCGGTGCGGTGACGGGCTGACGGCGGGGCTGGCCACGGCCCTGACGCGGACCGGCGGCGCAGGGCAGGCGGCAGGGGCTGGTCCAGCGCAGCCCTTGGCGCTGGCCACGGGTGCGGGGGCGGAGCACACCGCGCCCAGCCAGGCCCGGATCCGGCGGGCCGCGATGGTGGCCCGGTTGCCGCCCGTACCCGGTGGTCCGGCAGGGCAGGCGGCGCGCGGTCCGGGATGGGGAAGAGCGAAGAGGAGGGATGGACTCATGGTTCATCTTGAAGGCACCACAATCCCGGAAATGGACTATGAGTTCATCCCTCCCCGGACACTGCGCCCCCGCCTTCATGTACATGTGACGTACTCCTGAGATCACGTCACATGTACATGAAGATCATCAAGACTCGGGACTACCGGCGCAGCACGGCGGGGTCGATGTCGAGCGGGAGCGGGTCGGTGAGCGCAGTGCTCTCGCCGGCCTGGACGAGCCTGTCGACGTAGACGCCGTCCTCCAGGTGCCCGAGGTGGAGGCGCGGGGCGGGCTCGAGTTCGAGGCGCCAGTAGTACGGGATGCCAGCCGTGGCGTACAGCGCGGACTTGAGCGCGGTGTCGGCCACGCGCGTGGACGGCGCGGTGACCTCGATCGCGAGCAGCACGTCGCGGTCGCGAAGAGTGAGGTCGGCCGTGGCGGCCGCAGTGGTGTCGGCGACCACCAGGTCCGGGATCAGCAGGCCGTCCGGGACGACCAGATTGACTGCTGGGAGCACTTCGAGCGGTGCGGCGCAGGCCTCGATGGCGGCGGTCAGGAGCGCGGCCAGGCGGGAGCCGGCGCGCTGGTGGGGGACATCGGGATGGGGGCTCAGCAGGAGGACACCCCCGAGAAGTTCGATCCGGTGGTGGATGTCCTCGGGCAGGGCCAGGACGTCGTCCAGGGTCCACGGCCCGACGTGCTGCACAACAGCGGCAACGCTCATGCACCCATTGTCCTGGGCCGGTCGCCGCGGCCGCGGTCTCGTCGCACCGCTTCGCCGAGGCGTTTGGCGTGGCGTGTCGCGGACCGCCCTGTGCGATGTGTCGGATCCACGATGATGGGGATCGCCCGGATCAACGGGCCTACACAGCGTGGGAGTCGCAGGTGGCAACGCAGGCCGAGACCGGCACGCAGGAGGAACGCGTCGTGGGACGGGTGTTCACGGTACGCCTGGACCCCTACGGCCGCCCCACGGCCGGCACGGTCCGGCTGTCCTGTTCCGGCGCGGCCTGCGCCGATCAGCGCTTCGCCAGCACCGCGGAGGGGCGCCAGGCCGCGGTGGAGCACGTCAAGCTGCACGTGGCCCGGGTGCGCGCGGGCGGCGGGCCGCGCGCTCACGCCTACTGCGCCTGTCTGACCGGCGGCTGCTCGTGGCACGTCGCCGATCCCGACGCCGTCGCCGGACGGCGCGGCCAGGCGCGGCCGACGGCGGCGGTGCGGTGCGGCGGCCCGGTGGTGCTGACGGTGTACGCGGACCGGACGGGACGGCTGTGGCGGCTGACGGAGACGTGCGCGCGGTGCGCGGCCGCCACAGTCGGCTGCCGAGTGCTGGCCAATGCGGTGCCCGCGGCCCGGACCGCGCCGGCCGAGGCAGGCCCGGTCGACGGGACGCCGACCACAGCAGAAGCGCACTCGGGCAACACGAACCGGCAGGGCGTGGCGGCAGCGTTCTCCGACCGAAATCCCTCCCCCGCGACCGGGTCCCCCTCCCCCGCCGCCGCTGCGGCGGTGCCAGGTGCCCGCGCCTCCTCACCGGCCGGAACATCCCGGCCGGTGAGGAGGTCGGGGAAAATCGCGCAGCGCATCGTGCCGTACGACCTCGAGCCCGAGGTTCTGCGCATCGAGCTCATCGAACTCGGTGACGCCTTCCGCGCCCACCAGAAGCTTCCCGAGCCCGACCTCACGCTGCTCGCCGAGCTCCAGGAGCGCAAGGCCCGGGCATTCGACCTGTGGGCCGACCTCACCGGCGACACCAACCTGCGCCAGGAGGCGCAGCGGACCCGTCAGGCGGCGCAAACCAGCCGTGAGATGCAGGGCAACCGCACCGGCTACGTGGCCGGAGGCCCGGACGGCGTGTCCGAGGTCGTGGTCGAGCGGCTGCTGACCCGGCAACAGGCCGTCTGCGCCCGCATCGTGCTGGACCATGTCGCCGCCCACGCCCCGCACCACGACGCCCCGGTGCACTTGGCCGTTCTCATGCTCACTCTGCGCACCGCGCGCACCGGAACCGGGAACGTCACCGGGCAGGACTTCACCGGCTGGCTCCAGGACGACACCGAGCGGGTCTTGGACCTGCTGGTCGCTGCCGACTGGCTGCGCCTGTCGGGCACCGTCGCCGAAGCGTTGGCGTCCCGGCCGGAGAGCCCCACCGTGGTGACCGTGCCCTCGCTGCTGCCCTGTGACCCGTACCCGTTCACCTTCGGCAAGTCCACCCGCCCGAAGCTCTCCGGCTGGGCCCAGAAAGCCATCGGCGACCGCAAGCTCCGCAAGAAGAAGGCGGGCCCCGCCACGGGGCTCCTCGCCCTGTACACCGCCGCCCACACCCGCCCGGACGGCCGCCTCGGCCGCGCCGAGGACGGAGGAATCCCCCTGGCGGCGGCCGCCGCGTTCTGCGCCGTCCCGGTGGAGGACCTCGCGGAGCACGCCGCCCTGCTGGTCTCCGCCGACTGGCTCACCGAAGCCGACATCGCCGACGGACTGCTGCGCGGACCGCTCGCCGAACGCGTCTGGCCCTTGGGCGGGCTGCTGTAACCAGGCCACTCCACGACGTGTCGGACGCGGGGTTGTCTGCGACTTCCGGGTTCAGGGTGCCGGTGGTGGCGTGATCTGGCAGACGACGACGAGCCCCAGGCGCGGGACGACGTAGTAGGCGACCAAGCCGCCGGCGACGTCGAGGTAGCGCATCGGCTCGCCGCTGCCCTGGTAGGAGGTGCCGTCCAGGTAGAGGACTTCGGCTGCGCGGACGAGCTCGGCGGCCCGGTGTTCGACGGCGGCGAGGAAGTCGGCCGGCGCACCGGCGGTGACGTGCTGCTCGCTGGGGAGGTACTCCCAGCTCCAGGTCACCCGTTCACCGCCGCGTAGGCGGCGCGGTAGAGGTCGGCGACAGTGGCGGCGTGCTCCCTGCACTCCTGGACGGTGCCCGCGTGGTTCGCAAGGTAGTTCGCCCGGTGGTAGGCCTGCGCGGTGGCCGGGTGCCGCTCGATCTCCACGACGGCGGACCAGTGCGCAACGAACGAGCGGATCGGCTGGACACTCCCGGCCTCGATGGCCTCGGCCATGGCCTTCGTCTGCCCGTCGATCATCTCCGGGAGGCGGTCCGCAGCGACCACGGCCAGGGCAGCCTTGAGCGCGGTCGGATTCTGCTCGGGCCGGGGGATCAGCACGACTCCGTCGCGCACTGGCTGACTCATGGCAACACTCCACTTCTCGTCTGCTGCGAGGCTACTCGCTCCGCGGCCTACGGTCGGCGCCGTCACGCCGCACCGCTTCGCTGCTGGGCAGCCGGGACCGTCCGCAGCGGGAAGGTGCCCGCGCGTTCGGCGCGGGCCCGGCGTAGCGCCCGGGTGTGGGAGCTCTCCGCGGTCGCGGTCCGGGTGGCCTGGTCGCGCAGCTCGGCCTGGTGGTCCAGGGCGTGGCGGAACGCCTGCTCCGGCTCCCGGTGGGCGGCCAGGGCCTGGTCCTGGCGCTGGATCGCCTGCTGAATGTCGGCTGCCGGGCGCCGGTCGGGCTGGGCCTCGCGGTGGGCGGCCATCGCGCGCTGGTAGCCGGCGCACCGCTGCCTGGGTGGCGCGGCCTCGACGGTGGCCGGGGCCGTGCTCTTCTGCACCGTTGGCGCCACCGGCAGGCTCGGTTCGGCGGGCGCGGCGGTGGCCGGGGCAAGCACGCGGATCGAGCGGACCGCGCCGGTGCCGGCGTGGGTGTTGATCCGAGCGAGCAGCGTCGGGGAGGTCAGGCGCAGCTGGGTGGCCCAGGCCAGGGAGGAGGGGCGCAGGTCCAGCTGGCCGGTGGCCGCGGCGAACGCGACGGCCTGGACGTGACCGGCGAGTTCGGGGGCGATGGCTGGCCAGTCGGCGAGCACACTGCCGCCGACCACAGGAAGGTCCCAGGCCCGGTCGGCCATCAGGGCCTGGAGGGCGCCGCCGAGCCCGAGCGGGTCGTGGCCGTCGGTCCGGCGGGCGCGGACGGTGGTCTTGGCGCGCTTGGCCGCGAGCTGGGCGGCGCCGTTCCTGCGGGCGGCCTGGCGGGCGGCGTTCAGGGCGAGCCTGGCCAGGTCCGCCCCGGACAGCTCCGGTTCCGGAACTGGGTCGGGCTCCGGGGCGGCCTGCGACGGTGTCTGCTCGGGGTGCTGCAGCTGCTCCAGGACGTTGTCCATCACGGTGGCGAGCTGGTCCATCACGCCTGCCCCCAGCCGCCGTGGACGACCATCCGCGACCCGTACGCAGGGGCCTTCTCCTTGAAGGAGAGCAGCTTGTCGACGACCGCGTTCGTGTACAAGCGCCGCGCGTAGTCCTCGCCCTGCGACCCGATCGCCATCAGCACCAGGTCCGGGTGGTGCTGCGCCAAACCGCGCAGGTGCCGCACCTCCTCGCGGGTCAGGTCCTCCAGGAACATGCCGGGGTCGTCCTCGCCGTGCACGGTGGCGTTGGCCGCCTCGGCGGGGGAAGGGGCGCAGCAGGCCACCGCACGGACGACCAGGTTGCGCACATACTGGCTGCGCGGCTGCGCCCAGGCGCCCTCCCACTCCTGGTGTCGGCCGGCAGTGGCGCGGCGGTTGTCCAGCCAGGCCTCCACCAGGCGCCGGCGCTTGGCCGCGGTGTCGCCGGTGGCGAGCGCGCCGCGCAGCCGGGCAGCCAGGAACGCCGACGGGCGCCGGACCCGGTCCGGCTCCTGACGCAGATCGAGCCAGGCCAGCACCTCGTTCACGGTCCAGCCGTCGTCCGCGAGCTCCTGGGTCACCCAGGCGACCCGCGCCACCGCTGCCTTCGACAGCCACGGCACCCGCTGGATCAGCTCGAACGCCAGCTGGTAGCGCCGTCCCACCCGGTTCAGGACGCGCCGCTTCGGCTTGCCCGTTCGCTCCCGCCGCTGCTGCTTGCCCGAGGTGGAGGAATCGTCAGTCCCGGCAGCGAGCTTGCTCTCAGAGGGGAGGTGGGTAGAACGGTCGGTTGAAGAAGTACAGCAACCACCCTCCATTGGGGTGCAACGGCAGGCGGCTCCCGAGGCGCCCGCAGCGGCCTGTGACACCGGGGGCTGGGTGGCGGACGACGGGTCCTGAGTGGTCGTCACCGAGGCCTCCGTGGATGCCTTCGACCGGGCGGCCCGGACCTTGCGCGAGGCCCGCTTGCCGAGCAGCGCCATGACCGCCCGCCCGGCCTCCGCGATCCCGACCACCCGGCGGCCGGTGCCCTCGCCTGACGTGCGGACGCCCAGGGCGACGTCGAACGCAGCCGGGATCGCCAGAGCGAACTCCGAGGCGCGCGCTCGCTCACCACGGACCCGGGTGCCCTTGACGACGTAGACGACCAGGCCGGCCTCGCGCAGCATCCGCAGGTGGTTCTGCACGGTCCGGTCCGTCGTCTTGAGCTTGCGCGCGAGGTACTCCACCCCCGGCCGGCACGGCGACAGTGCCGCGAGCTCCTGGGCGACGCGGATGGTGGTGCGGCCCATTTCCTTCGGCCCGTGCGACCAGGCCGGGGTGTAGCAGCCCGACGCGACCACCCAGTGCACCGCCTGCATCCAGCTGTACGGGTCCAGTGCGACCCGGCCGCGCGTCGTGGTCACCCATTGCCCCGCTGCCAGCACCAGCAGCCGGGGCAACACCGCGACGCACGGCACGAACCGCCGCGCCGCCTTCGACACCACCGCGCCGGTCGCTGACGCGCCGCCGACCAACTCCTGGCGCTGGCCGGGAACCAGCGGGGCGGCCGGATTTACACCCGAAAGCCGGTCCGCGGCACCCCCGATACCATCACCCGAACGTGTGATGTCCGTCACATACCCAGGTCTGGCGGCGGCGGTTCCGACAACCGGTCCGCCATCCGGTCCCCGGACGAATCCCATGGCAGACAGGGGGGAGGAGAGATCTCCCCCCTCCTCCTCGACGCCCAACGAGCTGAAACCCCTGGTGACGGCCCCCGCGACCGGGACACGGCAGGACTGGAACGGGGCCATGCGCTGCTGCAAAATGGCAGTGCCTTTCTAGTTAGCTGCTGCAAAGGCAGATGGACCGGCCCGCGAGAGCGGGTCGGGTACGGCAAGCCCCCGCGAGGGGGCGGATACCAATCGGCGACCTCCAGTTCTGTTCTGTTCTTTGTTCTGGGCGACGTGGGTTGGGTGCAGCTGAGGCCCGTGGAAAGGCCCCGACTGCGGTACTGCGACCGGCCTTGGATTGACCGGTGGTGGTGCAAAGCGGCCTCTTCGCGGAGGCCGGTGGTGCGTCCCCTCTCGGGGGGTCGTGCTCGGTTCTGCTCGAACCAGGTAGTACCGCTGGTGATCGGTTGGTAGCCGATCCTCAGCACCCGCTCGAAGGTTGGTAGCCGACGAGCTGGGGTGAAGCAGTTGGCCGCGTGCTCCGGGGTGGTAAGTCCCGGGGAGCGGCCGGCGGAGCTAGGCCCGTAGGAAGGTCAGGCTCCGCGGACGAGGGCTAGGTCACGGAACACCCCCAACTGGGGGCCGCCGTGGCCGGCCACACATACGAGACGGCACCCCGCCGGAGCGAGACCCGAGAACCCTCGGTCGACTCCACGGCGGGGTGCCGCGCGTTCTGGGAGACCCGGCTGCGGGTACTCTGCATCACGTCACCACCCTCGCTGTGGTTGACCGGGACGGGCCCCTGGCCGGGCGCCGCTCCACTTGAACGCCGTCCGGACCCTCGGGTCCGGACGGCGAAGTCATTCTGGATCACTGACGATGACAGCCTACCCCTGTGGATAACGCGGAGAGTAGGCGCAAGATCCCCGTGTCGATCTGACGTGATGACCGTCTGACTGGCGAACAACCTCGTGCCTCCTCTCGTCGTTTGGGTACAGCGGATCAGCCGGCACCATCGGTGGTCAGGCCGAGCGGTCCTTCGGCGCGTAGCGGAGCAGGACGACGTCGCCGACCGGCCGAGCTTCAAGCAGGCGCATCCGGGCCGCGGATCCGCCCGGATAGTCGGCGGTGCCGAGGAACCGGGGCGCCTCGGGCTGCCCGACCAGCAGCGGCGCGACCGCGAGGTGGATCTCGTCGGCGAGGCCCTGGGCGACGAGCTGGGTGTGGATGGTGCCGCCCCCCTCCACCATGAGCCGGCTGACACCGCGCCGGCCGAGCTCGTCGAGGACCAGACCCCAGTCGAGGTCCGGGCCGGTGCTCACCACGTCGGCCAGACCGTCGAGCGTCGTCCGGACCTTCTCAACGGCGCCGTCGACGGTGAATACCACCTTCTGGCCCCCGAAGTGCCAGAACTTGAGGTCCGCATCGAGGTCACCGGTCCGGGTGACCGTGACCTTGAGCGGGTACTCCGGTCGACCCTCGGCGAGTCGCTGGGCGCGGCGCGCTTCACTGTTGACCAGCAGCCGCGGGTTGTCCTTGCGCATGGTGTTGGCGCCGATCAGGATCGCGTCGGACTCGGCGCGGACCTGATCGACCCGGTCGAAGTCCTCTGCGTTCGAGAGCAGCAGCCGGGTGTCGCTGGCGTCGTCCAGGTAGCCATCGACCGAGGTCGCGGCGGACAGCAGCACGTACGGGCGGGAGGTCATGAGGTCAGGCATCCTGTTCGGTCTCGTGAAGAAGGGAATCGCTGAGGGCGCGGCGAAACTCGGCGACCTCGGGCAGGCGGGGCCAGTCGGCCAGCTCCTGGTCGAGCCGGGCGAGCTCGGTGAGGATGCGGCCGGAGCCGGTGTCTTCGGCAATGGCGAGCGCGTGCCCGCCGGCGACTGCGGCCTCCTCGGGACGCCGGGCGCCGGCGAGGGCGACGGCCTGCCGCGCCATGTAGACGCCGCGGTCGCGGTGGTAGCCGTCCGGGAGCAGCCGGATCGCTCCGGCGAAGGCGTCCGCGGCCTGGTCATGGCGGCCGAGGACTTCGAGGCCCCGTGCACGGTGGACTTCCACGTACGCGGCGTTCAGCCAGGAGCCCCACGGAGTCGGGTCGGCGGCCACCCCATCAAGGGAGTCGCGGACCTGGTCGATGGCGCGCTCGCTCTCGGAGGCGTCGCCGCGCAGGGCGTGCCCGTATGCCTCGTAGGTCCGGGCGACGGCGGCGAGCCGGCTGCGGGGCCGGGCCATCCGCTGCGCGGCTTCCGCGAGGTCGACGACCTCGGCCAAGTCGGCCATGTCACCGGCCAGCTGGGCCTTGCGGGCCATCACGTACGAAGTCAGTTCATCGTCGCCGACGGTGTGCGACCACTGGAAGGCCCGGTCCAGCCAGTACCCGGCCTGCTCGTTGTTCCCCAGGTCCTGGTAGAGCCAGGACAGGAACTCGCCGTACTGGGTCTGCAGCTCCGCCAGGTCGCGCCGGTCGGCGGCCTTGGCGTCCTTGCGGAGCTCCTGGATCACGCCGATGTGCTCGTGCACCGTTGCGACGACCTGCCGGGGTCCGAGCAGGTTGTCGCTCTCGATCAGCAGCCGCCGTGTACGCCGCAGGTGCTCCAAAGGCGTCGCCCCGTACGCCGAGGCCGCGCGCGCCTTGCGCGCGAGCGTCGACGCCGCTCCCCGGTCGGCGGCCGCCACCGGCGTTCCCGCACCTACGGCTGCCGCCACACCGAGCCCGACCCCGCCGCGCAGAAGCGCGCGTCGATCGAGATTCACCCAGACCACCGACCCGTCTCGTAGACGACAGGGGACAGACATCCCCTCACCATCCGACGCTGCCTGGTGAGGCAGGGTCAGGGCCAGACCTGCCGACGCTTTGGCCACATGGACCACAGGACTGGCCACATCGCCACGACCGTCCCCGAGACGGTCCCATGCGCGGATCAGGGAGCCGCACGCGTTCAGGGCGGTGTCGAGGCGGGCGACCTGATCTCTGTCGGGCATCCGTTCGGCCCGCTCGAAACGCCCCAGGTGGCTGTGGTCTATCAGGGCAGCAAGGGCCAGGCCGCGCAGGGACAACCGGCGTCCCTGACGAAGCTGCCGAAGCTCGTATCCCCACCGATGAAGTGGTGACGCGTCAGGTGTCAGATCGTTCGGTCGCTGGCCCATGCTGCCCCCAAGGCGTGGCCTACGTGGCCAATGCGTCTGGCCACATGTCGGATCTGGAAGTTGAGGATCACCAAGGACTAGAACCGAACTATCAGCAACCGGTCCGAGTCAAGGAGTGATCAGTGAGCAGTCCGTTAGGGCGTCTCGACAAATTCGTGCCGATCGTTCCGATCTGCAGCCCGCTGCCCGAGCCATCCGGCAACGCCGGCGCCTCCGACTCCTCCGCCGACCACGGTCCGCACATGTTGGAACCCTTGGCTGCCCCAGTAGGCCTGGAGACGTTCGTTGGTGCTCCACACGTTGATTCGGACCCAGTGGTCGCCCGCCTGTGCAGCGCGGTCGCATGCCCAGTCCACCAACCGACTGCCGATGCCTTGGCCTGCGTAAGCACGGTTCACGATCAGCTTGTGAAGGTGCATGGACGGTTCACGCAGTTCGGCTTCCGTCCAAAGGCCCGGCTCGGGCTCACTGTCGAGCGTGATCGTGGCAGCGGTCTGGGGCCCATCCTTCAGCAGAAAGACGTTGCCGGCCTCGATGCTCGCCAGGATGTGCGCATCGGGGAAAGCATTGCTCCACTGATCGATCCCGAGATTGCGGAGCCAAGCTGCTGCCTCCTGCCGGTACTGGAGGAGCAGCGGCAGATCGGTTGGCGTTGCGCGGGTGATGATCAATGAAGGTCGCCTCCGGTGGCGTGGGCTCGGAGATCGCCCAGGTCGTAGGTGATGTGGTTCAGGTCGCCGCGGAACGTGGTGCGCGTACAACGAACGGGTTTGTCCGCGCTGAATCCGGTGCGGATCCAGATCAGCACCGGAACGCCGGGGCCGATCTGGAGTTCGCTGGCTTCCTCCGGAGTTGGCATTCGGGTCATAAGTTCGTCGTGGTAGCCGATCTGCTCAAGGCCCCGGTCAGCCAGGTACCTCGTGCTGCCCTCTTCGATGTCGTCGGGCTCGGCAAGGCGGGGGTGCGCGTCGACCAGCCACTTCGGGTAGTGCGTGGCCTGTGTCGACCAGGGCGTGTCGTCAACGAATCGACGGCAGAACCGGAGGACTCCCTGTTCACCGGGGGTGACCTTGAGCCGCTCGGCGATCTCCTGCGTAACCTTCACCATCTCGACCCGGAACTCCTGGTGGGGCTGCCGGCCGGAGTGCAGCACCTCGTTGTCATACGAGTCGCCGTCCTCCCGTTGGGAGAACTGCAGATTTTCGAACTTGGACGCGTTGAGGACGAAGACCTCATGGGACCTGACCTGGTAGGCGCGGCCCTGCGAGGAGTTGAGCAAGCCTTCCGAGACCAGCAGTTGCAAGCCCTGACGGACTGTGTTGCGGGAGGCGTCGAAGCGCTCGCGCAACTCCCGCTCGGAGGGAAGGTCATCGCCGGGTCCGAAAACTCCGCCGGCGATCTCGGCCCGAAGGGTGTCGGCGACCTGGCGATACAGCGGTTTGCTCATGGGGCCATCCTGCCCTACTGAACCAGCCTGTTGGTACATGTCGAGCGTTCCCCCTTGACTTGTAGCTCGGTGTGGGTGCACGATCACTATACAACTTGTCCCGACAAGCGGGGCAAGGGGTCAAGGTGGTGTTTGTTGGTCACCTTGATTGAGCAAGGCCGGCGCTGACAACGCCGGAGCAGAACATGCGGTTGTCAGCCGCCTTCGGGCGGTGGCGAGGTCCCGGGGTTGATGCTCTAGCTCCCCCAAGCGCCGGACGGCTGTACCTCATAGCAACACCAGAACCACTTTTGAGCAGCGTGCTGCGCTGCCTGTCCGCCAGGACACCGGCCATCGGGCCGGGCCTGGCGGGCGGAGAGAGCAGCAACCTCTCGCCCCTGTCCCTCGACCGTTCCGGAGGAACCCGATGTCGACCCGCACCCGTTCCCGCCGCACCTACGGCCGGGCACCGCTCAAGCTCAGCTCGCTTAACCCCGCCAACATCAACCTGGCGCAGGCCTCCATCGTCTGCCCGGAGTGCGACACCTGGCGCCGCATCGTCGGGACGACCGACCTCAAGCTGGTCGGCCACGAGCGCGGCAAGTCCGACCGCTGCCCCGGCGGCAACCGCCAGTTCGAGGTCGACCTGACGCCGGATCGGTGGCTCGCCCGCCTGCGGCGCCAGCAGCTCGACGCCCTGTCGCCCGAGACGCGCCGCGCGGCCACCCAGCACTACAAGCCGGTGCCGGCGCAGCCCGGCCCGGTGCACCTGATGGCCGCCTCCCGGCCGGAGGTCGAGTACACGGCCGGCCAGCGCATCGAGCAGGCCAGGAAGCGCATGGAGCAGTGGAAGAAGCTGCAGGACGAGGTCAAGGACGCGAACGGCCGGAGGGCGGAGCCGCTGGTAGGCGCCGTGGGCCCGATCCGCGGCATCGAGGTTCCGAAGAAGACGCTGCACCCCGCCGCCTGACCCGCCACCACCGGCACGAACCGCCACGGCCGCCGCCCACCCCAAGCACGACGGGGTGGGCGGCGGCCGTGGCTGCTCGTACGCAGCACAGAGCAGCAAGAAGGCCCCGGGGCGGTACCCCCGGGGCCTTGTCGGTCGCACCGCACCATGACGAGAGGACACGACCGTGGACACCATGATGGCACTCGTCGACACCCCGGCGAGCCCCCGCTCCACCGACGACCTGGACGACCTGTACGGCCGATACTCGGTCCGACTGCTCACGGCGGCCGCCGAGCAGCTCGCCGAGATCAGCCCGGCCGCCGCCGACCTCGACGAGGACCTGGCCGAGGCCGTCTGGGAGGACGTCGCCGCCGGCCGCTACCCCGACGGCGCCCGGGGTCTCGCCGGGCTGCTGCTCCTGCTGCGCGACAAGGTCCGCCGGGTCCAAGCCCGGTCGGCGGTGGCCAGCGAGGCGCTCCGCCAGGTCCTTATCGACTTGGACGACGTCGCCGACGAGCCCGTCACCACGATCCGCACGGTCCGGCCGCTCCCGGCCACCGTCTCCGCCGCCGTCGCCGCCCTGCGCTCCCTCCCGCTGGCCGGGTGATCGCCATGTCCCAGCCCCTCGACATGGCGAACGTGTCCGCCCTCCAGGCCCAGATGGAGGCCAACCTGCGAGCCGCCGCCGAAGCTGCGGCGGCCGCCGAGCGAGCCCGCCAGGCCGCCGAGCAGCTCCGCCAGCAGCAGGCCGCCGGCGGTGGCCGATGATCCTCGACCACCTCCACACCTGCCGCAGCTTCATCGGCGGCGGCACCCCGGTCCCCCAGCCCGCACCGCCGGCCCCGCCCGCGCCCGCCTCCGGCGGTGGCCGGTGAGCAGCCCCGAGGACGGCGCCTGGTCCCAGGCGCAGATGGACGAGCTGCTGCGCCGGGCCCGCGAGATGCACGCCCGCGCGCAGGCCGAGAAGGCCGGCGGGCAGCCGCAGCAGTAGCAGCACCAGCCACGACACGAGAGGAGACCGCCCGTGAGGACGACCGAGGAGTACGACGCCTGGCAGGCCGGGCTGGAGCAGATGAACCGCGACTACGAGGCCGCCGACCAGGCCGAGTACGTCGCGTACATGGACGAGCTCGACGCCCGCGACGTCGCACGCTGGGCCGACCCGGTCCTGGAGCAGATGGCCACCGGCGGTGCGCTCCTCGAGCAGCGGCACGTCCTGCGCGAGGCTGCCCACCCCGAGACCGTTGCCGCGCTCCAGCGCCTCGCTCCCCTGGCCCCGTCGGCCTGACCGTCGGTTGCTGTCGTTCGTCGCCGCGCCCGCCCCAGCAGGACCGGGGCCGGGCGCGGCGGTGTTCGACGGTGCCCGACGCACCGCCCCTCCAACCACGGGAGAAGCACATGTCCCAGGCCGTCACCGCCCAGTCCCCCGCCGCTGCCACGCCGCAGCAGGGCACCCACCACTACGTGCTCACCCTGCAGAAGCCCATGCCGCACGGCAATGGCTTCATGGTCTCCACGTGCTCCGGTCGCTGCTCGCCGACCGGGATGAGCCGCTCCGACTTCTACGTCTGGCTGATCGGGGAGATGGTCCGCCAGACCCCGCAGCTGGCCGGCGCCTCGACCGTGTTCTTCGACGTCCAGCCCAACCGGCTCTGACCGCCTCGGTCGCTGCCGTTCGCCGCCGCCCGACGCACCGTCCCGATCACGAGGAGGACCCCCGTGTTCCGTCTGATCCGCACCGCCACCTGGACCGCGACCCGGCGCCGTCTGCTCGACACCGAGGGCGAGCTCGAGCTCGGCCTGGCGCTGGCCGAGCGCTGGACCGGCTACCCGGACGGCAGTGCCGTCCACTACCTCGGCGCCGGCCGGTGGCTGCACTACCACCCCGGCCGCACCAAGCTGCGCACCAGCCGGGCCCACTTCTTCCCGGAGTCGGAGCGGATCTGTCTGATCGCCAGCCGCCGCAGCACCTGGGACGTCGAGCCGGTGGCCGGCCTGGCCGGCCTGCTGGACCTGCTCGGCGGCAACTACATCGACTACCGCGCCCCGCGCGCGGGCCAGCCGGCCTGACGCCGGACGCTTCCCCGAGAGGACGGATCCGCATGAGCACGACGTACGAGAGCCCGCCGCCGCTGGCCCCGCCGGCCGCGGTGAACGGCAGCCGGCCGCCGCTGAACACCCTGGGCCTGCCGGGCCAGGACCGCCCCGCCGGCACCCCGGCGCCGACCGGCGCGCCGACCGCGGTGGCCGGGAAGAAGAAGGGCCTGGACTTCGGCAAGGGCGACTGGACGCTCGCGGCGGTCGGCGGCCTGCTCGCCGCCGGGGTGTCTACCATCGGCCTGATGGCCTCCTACAAGGCCCTGGAACGCAAGGCCGCGCTGCCCGTGGCCGACGGCGGCTGGGCCTGGGAGGACCCGTGGATGCTCCCGGTCGGCCTCGACCTGAGCATCCTGGCGTTCTCCATCATCAACCTGGTGCTCATCAAGGCCGACAGCGAGCTGGCCTGGGTGAAGTGGGTGCCGCGCCTGGGTGCGGCCGCCACCGTGTACCTGAACTGGCAGGCCGCCGCCACGCTGCCCAGCCAGCTCGGCCACGCGGCGCTCGTCTTCCTCTGGGTCGTGTTCTCCGAGGTCGCCGCACACATCTACGCCGCCCACATCGGCGCGGTGAACGGCCGGGCTCGGATGGACGGGATCAGGTTCTCCCGTTGGATCCTCGCGCCGTTCGCGACGGCGGCGATCTCCCGGCAGATGAAGCTGTGGGAGATCACGAGCTACGCCGAGGCACTGGAGCTTCTGAAGGCCCGCCAGGTGTACCGGGAGCGGCTGAAGCAGAAGTACGGCAAGCGCGGCTGGAAGAAGAAGGCGCGGGCGAACGAGCTGCTGCCGCTGACGCTGGCTCCGTACGGGCTGACGGTCGAGCAGGCGCTGGAGAAGCCGGCCGCCGAGGAGGCCGCCGAGCGCCTTCGCCAGGCCGAAGCCGAGCTTCGGAAGGCCGAAGCGGAAACTGCGGAGGAGCTTCGCCGAGCCGAAGCCGAGCTTCGCCGGGTCGAAGCCGAGGCCCAGATCAACGCCGCGAAGGCCAAGACCCAGGCGGACGAGCTGGCCGCGAAGGCGGCGCTGGAGATCGCCCGGGCGGAGGCCGAATCGGCCGCTTCGGAGGTCCTTCGCAAGGCCGAAGCGGCGCTCCGGCTGCGCGAAGCCGAGGCCGAGGCGGAGGCCAAGAGGCTCGCCGCGCAGGCCGACGCGGACGCGCTGAAGGTGGCCGCCGAGGCGGAGGCCGCTCTCGCCCGCACTCGCCGCGAGGCGGAAGAAGCCCAGCTCACGTGGGAGCGGGAGCAGCGCATTGCCCGCTGGGACGAGCAGGAGCAGGAGCAGATCCGGGCTGCCGAAGCGCAGGCGAAGGCCGATGCTGCGGCGGCCCGCGCCGAGGCGGACAAGGCCCGGGCGGAGAAGGAGCGCAAGGAGGCCGCCGCGGCCGCCGCCCAGGCCGAGAAGGACCAGGCCGAAGCGAAACTCCGGACGGACGAAGCCAAGCTTCGGTCTGCCGAAGCGGTCCGGAAGGCGGACGAAGAGGCGGCGGCCGGCACCGCCGCGCAGGCCGAGGCGGAGCGCCTGGCGGAGCAGAGGCGCCTGGCCGCCGCCCGCACGGCGGAGGAGGCCGCGGCCGCCGAGCTTCGGGCTGCCGAAGCGCGGGAGGCGGCTGCCGAAGCGGAGGCGAAGGCGCGGCTGACCCCGGCGGAGCGTGAGGCGCGCAAGGTCGCCGACTGGATCGAGGCCGAGGGCGAGCAGGTCGTGACGCTCGCCCACATCGAGCGCGAGCTCGGCGTCTCGCAGACGACGGCGAGCGAGCGGCGCAAGCGCGCCCGGCAGATCCTCGCCGAGCGCCCGGGCGAGGCCGGCACCCAGGAGTGAGCGGACATGACACCGGACGGGGGCGTTGATGCCGCCCCCGTCCGGGTCTCCATCCAACCACCTGACCGACCCTCAGCGTGGCAGAACGGCAGGTCACAGCACATTCGCGTCCGGCTGCTCGTAGCCGTCCCCGACCACCCCGCACGGGTGGGTGGGGGCGGTCACGGCCGTCCGGCCGGCGAGATCCGAGGGATCGCACGAGAGGGAGGCAGCGGTGAGCGACACCGCGCAGCCGCCGGCCTGGCGGCGCAAGAGGGCCGAGAAGCGCAGCGAGGAGCGGGCCCGCAGGGTCGGCGCCCACGCCGCGAAGATCCGGAGCAAGGCAGCTGGAGGCGGTCCGAAGGAGGCCGCGGCGGCCGAGTGGGACGTCCTGCGGTCGGTGATCGGCCGGCTGCCGGAGGCGGTTCGGGATGGCGAGTGGATGCAGATCACGACCGCTCTGCAGAGCCTGTCGACGGCCCTGGCGAAGCGTCACAGCAAGTAGCCGGCTCCCGGCGGATGCGAAATTCGCGATCGCGTATTCGCGTCCGTACGCGTATCTGCCTGGGCCCAACGCGTAGGGGCGCGCAGGCGCGCGCGCGAGAGTACCCGCCCACGTTGCGTAACCGCAAGGGGCGGCACACGGCGGCCTGCGGGCCGTCAGGAGGGCCGCCGAGGGCGGGTCTTCGCTGATCCATCAGTGATCCACAACTACCCCAGGGAGGGGTCGTCATGACCGCGATCGAGACCACGGTGGCTGCCGGAGTCGGCGTCGCCAGCATGGCCCTGTCGGTGGCGATGCAGGTGCTCGCCGCCGGCGGGCAGAGCGTCACGGCCGGGATGAGCAAGCGCCACGGCAGCGTCGGCCGGGGCGGCGGCGGGCGGGTGTCCGGGGCGATGAAGGGCGCGCTGGCGAAGCTGGAGATGCCGCGCCTGCACATCGCGCTGTTCACCGCGGGCGGCGTCGGCCTGGCCGGCACGGGCCTGGGCCACGTCATCAACTCCGGGGTCACTTGGGCGAACGAGGCCGTGGCCGGGCTGATGACCGACTGGGTCGGCATCGGGCTGGGCTGGCTGGTGTCGTTCGGCGCGGCCGTCGTCCTGCTGATCGACGTCCGCGACGAGAAGTGCACGCCGCGCACCCTCGCCCTCGCCGCCTGCATGCCGTTCTTCGCCACCGCGATCCCCGGCACGGTCGGCCACGGCGTCGCGGCGACCGTCGGCTGGGTCGCGCACTTCGTCGCCTCCTTCGTCGCCTCCGCGTTCGGCCTGCAGTAGAAGAGAGGGGAGCCCGATGGAACTGCTCATCGCGATGGCGCTCGCGTACGCGCTCGGCGGCGGAATCACGGCCGGCCGGGCGACCGCGGCGCAGCACACAAAGACCCCGAAGGACCCGAAGCCGATCGACCGGACCGAGTCCGGCCGGAAGGTCGCGCAGGGCGCGATCAACTCGGTGGCGAGGGTCTACACCTGGACGTCGGGTGCGCGGGAGGGCTGGCGCAAGGCCTGGCCGGAGACGAAGTCGACGATCCAGGAGCGCCGGGCGACGGTGAAGGCCAGCAAGGCCGAGCGGAAGACGGCCCGGGAGAAGACGGGGCCGGCCCGTGACGCCCGGGTGGTGGACGACGGGATCGTCGACGCCGAGATCGTCGAGGACGAGGTGGTCAACACCGGCGGCCCGAAGGCCCCGACCACTGAGAAGGTCGCCGAGGCGAAGGAGGCGGCGGAGGCGGCCGCGGACGCCACCCCCGGCCCGCCGGTGCCACCCAGGCCGGACCACCCGCCGACCGTTCCCGCCCCCGGCGACGGATCGAACACCACCGGCTCGCGCCCGGTGCCGCCCCCCAGGACCGCCCCCGCCGGCACCGCGCCGCCGGGGGCGCCGCCGCGGGCGGCCGATCCGGACAGCGGTCCGCACCTGCGGGTCGTCAAGGACCGCACCTCGCAGCCCGTCGCCGCCGGCGGCGGGAAGGACAGCACACCGAGGAGCAGCATGAGCAACCTGCCCACCACCGCGACGCTGGTCACGGAGGTGACCGGCGTCGACTCCCTGATGAAGTACCTCGCCCAGCTCTCGCGCTGGGCGCGGATGGAGAAGGACGACGCGACCGCCGCCGTCATGCGCCTGACCGACCTGCGGGCCAAGGCCGAGCACGCCTACAACGCGGCCGCGGCCGCGAAGTACGACAAGGCGACGCTGGGCGAGCTCGCCGCGATCGTCGAGAAGCTGACCGAGCTGAAGACCGCACGGGAGGAGGACCTGCGCGCCTCCGACCTCGCCGAGCGCAACGCGGGCCAGTCGTCGGCGAACGTGTGGGCCCGCCACGGCGGCATCCAGGAGGCCCGCAACCAGTCGTCGGTCGACATGGCCGAGACCACCACCTACGGCGACTGACCCACCGCCACCCCAGGGAAGGAACCACCCCCGCATGGCAGAGATCACCTACGGCCAGATCCAGGAGAACCTGGTGCAGCTGGCCTCCGCGACGGCCGCCGAGGAGGCCGCCGCCCGGGACCGCTTCGAGCGGATCAACTTCAAGGTCCGCGAGGCGGAGCGCAACTACCACGCCATCGCCGCGCTCGGCTTCGACCCGCTGACCCTGAACGACTTCACGCAGGTCGGCGGCGCGCTGGTCGGACAGGCCCAGACGGTCGCGGCGGCCGCCAACTCCGCAATCGAGCTCAACGGCATGGCCCGCGCCGCCGGACGCGCCATCGAGCAGCGGCACGGCGGATTCGACCGGGCGGTGGCCTCCGCCCCGGTGCCGGCCGCCAACCGCGACGCCTACAACAACCGCATGTGACGTTCCGGTCGGACACCGCCCGCCCGCTCCGCCCACTTCGGCGCGGGGCGGGCGGTTCGGTGCCCGGCCGAGGTGCCGCACCCGGTACCCGGACAACCCGCCGACCACATGAAGGGGGCGCCCCGATGCGCCGCGACCCCATGGACCTTATCCACCTGCTCGGCATGTTCGGGCCGGTCATCGTCCTGCTCGCCCGCTGACCCGGAAGGAACCCGCACCCGTGATGAAGCCCCAGCCCTCGACCGCCCCTGCCGGGGCGGACACCGCCGCCACCGGCGGCACCCTGCCCCGCCGCATGGCGCGCGGCGCCTACCGGCGGCTGCACCGCAACCGCCGCCACCTGCCGCCGATCGCCGCCTCCCTCGCCCTGGCCGGCTACGGCCAGGCGCTGACCGCCGCGCCGTACGGCCTGGCGGGCGCGCTCACCGTCGACGCCGCCCTCCCGGCAGCCGTGTTCGCCCACCGGGCCTGGCGCGCCAAGAAGCCCTACACCGGCCGAACCACGAGATTCCTCAGCCGCCACCGGGTCCTGCCGACCCCGCCGAACCGGCCGATGCGCAAGGGCGAGCTGATCCGCACCTCCGCCACGGCGGCCGCGGCCGGCACCCTGCTGACACTGATGCCCATCACCGGGACCGGCCCGTTCCAGGCGCCGATGACCGGACTGTGGTGGCTGGCACTCACCCCCGCCACCGCGATCCCCTGGTGGTGGCGCCGCCGCATCCGCGCCACCGCGGAGCCGGTCGGCGCCGAGGACCGGATCGCCAAGTGGGAGGCCAAGGTCGGCGCCCAGCGCGGCGCGCTGCCCGGCTCCAAGCTGGTCGACCCCGTCGACACCGCCGACGGGGCATGGGAGGCGCTGATCGAGCTGGACGGCGGCCGGCAGACCACCGCCACCGCGATCTCCGCCACCACAATGATCGCCTCCGCCTACGGACTGCCGATCTCCTCCATCGCCGTGGACGGCGTGCCCGGCGGCGCGGCCGACAAGGCCAAGCTGCTCGTCTACGACCGCAACCCGCTCAAGAACGTGCCGGTGTTTCCCGGCCCCGAGGCGCTGGACGTGCAGACCGGCATCGCACGGCTCGGCCTGCACATCGACGGCGGCGCGGCGCAGTACCAGATGTGGCGGCCCGGCTGGGGCGCGGTCCACACCCACATCTCCGGTGCCACCGGCGCCGGCAAGAGTGCGCTGCTGCGGTCGCTGTTCGCGATCGAGCGGCACTCCGGCCTGGTCACGTCCTGGGGCGGCGACCCGCAGGAAGGCAAGAGTTTCGGGTTCTGGCAGGACTACCTCAGCTACTTCGCCCCCGGCGTCGACGAGTGCATGGGCATGCTGATCGCCGCCGACACCGAGCTCAACCGCCGCTCCAAGGCCTCCGCGCTCAGCGTGTGGGAGGACGAGGACGGCGACCTGATGTACGGCGACACCGACTGGTCCCCCACCCCCGAAGAGCCGCTCATCGCCGTGACGATCGACGAGTGGCAGGACGTCTGGGGCAACTACCCCGAGGCCCTCGACTACGCCGTGCGCATCGCGATCCTCGGCCGCAAGGTCGGCATCAAGCTCCGCCTGGTCACCCACCTGCCCACGCTCGACTCGCTCGGCACACCGAAGCTGCGCCAGCCGCTGACGGCGGGCAACAACATCGCCTTCAGGACGACGGAACGGTCCGCCGGGTACGTCATCAACCTGCCCGCCGACCCGAACGACATCCCGGCGGTGTGGCCGGACGAGCCCGGCGTGCCGACCTCTGGCATGGGCTACCTCAAGGGCGTGGAGGAGCGCGCCGCGATGTTCCGCGGCTGGTCCCCCGAGCGGGCCGGCATCGCCACCCGCTGGGCCAAGCGCGGCACCCCGGCCGTCATCTCGGAAGAGGCGGCCGAGCACGTCGGCCCCGCCTACACCGAGTGGCGCGAGCGCCTGGCGGCCCGCCGCCGCGGCGAGCTCCCACCGGTGCCCGGCGTCACCGACGAACCCGACACCACCACCCAGGCCGCACAGGCCGGGAAGGGCAAGCCACAGAAGAAGGGCAGCACCGCCGGAACCGTCACCCCGGCGAAGGTGAGCTTCGGCAAACTGCCCAGCCAGGCCGGCCCCGGCTTCGACCAGCTGCTCACCGCCACCACCACGGGCAGCACCCCGGCCCGCGGCGACAAGAAGAAGGCGATCCTCGCCTTCCTCGAGACCGAGGGCCAGGCCACCACCGGCATCATCGCCGCCCGGCTGAACATGCCGCTGTCCACCGTCTCCTCCACCCTCAAGCGGGCCGCAGAGAAGAACGAGGTCGTCGACCTCGGCCACGGCGCCTGGGGCTCCGTCACCGCGATGGCAGCCTGACCCACCCCCAACCAGCCACCCGCCGCCCCGATCGTGCCCGCCGCCCCGCACCCCGGGGCGGCGGGCACACTCATCCCCTCCCACCCACCACGCGAGAGGAAAGGCCACCATGCCCGTCACCCACCTGGTCACCGGCCGCCCCGGCTCGGGCAAGACCCTCACCATCGAGCAGCTGATCGCCGCCGAGAAGCTCGCCTCCGGACCCACCATCGCCGTCTGGGGCATCGAGCCGACCTGCCCCGGCCGCCTGGCCGGCCTGGACCGCACTGTCGGCGCCGACCAGGCCGTCCAGCTGCTCACCGAGGCCGCCGCCGTCATCGCCGAGCGCCTCGGGCGCGGCCGCGAGCACGAGCCCACCGAGGCCGAGCCGCGCATCAAGGTCGTCATCGACGGCGCCGAGCCCATCCTGCGCGACACCGAGGCCGCCCACTTGCTCAAGACCCTGGCCCTCACCGGCCGCAAGGCCGCCGTCGAAACCGTCCTCGCCGTCACCGACACCACCCTCGACAGCTGGCCGATCGGCCTGCGCCGCCAGTACCGCCCGGGCACCGTCACCGAACTCAGCCCCCACCCCCACACCGCCTGACCAAGCCTCACAACCCCCTCTCCCGGCCTCTCCGGGGGTCGCCGGACCCGCCCGCCACCGGGCTGGCCCGGCGGCCCCAGAAGGCGCCGCGGCGCCCCGCACAACCTTGTCCCCGCCCGCTTCCCGCACGGATTGGAGGCTGCCGTGAGCAGCGTCTACGAGACCCCCGCCGTCCCCGCCGCCGACACGGCGGTCGACCTCAACGCCTACCTCCTCCAGGAGGGCTTCGTCCCGGCCTGTCTCGACGGCCAGGTCGTCGCCGTCCCGCTCCACCCGGGCCCCGAGACCCCGGCCCTGATCCCCGCCCTGGTCGACGGCAAAGTCATCGCCGTCCCCGTCCACAACCCCCTCGCCGCAGCCACCACCGCGGCTACCGCACACGCGCAGCCCGGACCGGCACCCGCCGCCGTGCCGCACCCGGCCGCCGACCCAGGCCTGCCCAAGGCGGTGCGCGACTGCCTCCTCTACGGCTCGATCGCGGCCGTCGCGGCCGGCGGCGCGGTGTGGATGCTCGGCGCAGCGGTGGGCGAGGTCGCCCCGCACGCCGAGCAGCTCGGCCACCTCCTCAAGATGGCGGCCATCGCAGTGGGCGCCGTGGTGATCGGCGTGGCCGCCCTGCTCGGCAAGCTCCGCTCCGTCTCCGCCGGTGCGGGAGCGGCCGCTGCGACCGCCAGCGGTGACGGCGCCAGCGCGACCGGCACCGTCCTGACCCTGTTCAACCGCACCCACACCACCACCATCGGCAAGCAGTCCGCCGGATGGCGCGGCTCCATCACCAACAACAACGGCTGACAGCAGCCGGCCCCCTGGAGGACACATCCGTGCACGCTGCCCGCCGCCTCATGCGGTTCCTGAACCGCAGCCCCGCCCCGCTGTGGGAGGACGACGACCTGCCCAGCGTCTACCTGCCCGCCGACACCGAACCGCCGGCCCCCGACCCGGAGGGCGAGCCGGACTGGTGCACCTGGCGCGAGGACCCCGCCGTTCAGCACCTACTCGCCGCCGCCGAGGAGGCCGCCGACGCCGCCCACGACCGGCTCCGGGCCGCCGCCGAGAACGCCTGAGCCCGGCCGACCGGTCCCGTCCCCAGCCGCGCCCTGCCCACCCGGAACCGCCGGGTGGGCAGGGCGCTCCGGTGGCGCCACCGGCCGACCGACCGCACCCCGACCCCGTCCGGAGGACCCCATGAGCGTCACCGCGACCGTCCCCGCCAACCCGGCCAAGCCCGACGAAGTGGCCGCGGCCGCCGTCACCGCCATCACCACGGCCGTCCAGGCCGCCGCCGGGCGGCACACCGCCCCGACCGGCCCGCTGCCCACCGCGTCCTGGCGCAGCAGCCGCATGAACGCCGGCGAGCTGCTGGAGCGCCTGGCCGAGCTGCCCGACTCCGCCCCCGTGATGGTCGACGGGGAGCCGCTCAGCGAAACCACCTACGACGGCGCCGTCCACCTCCACACCGTGCGCACCGCCCCGCCCGTGCCCGGTGCCGGCCTGCCGGTCGCGCCGGCCTCGGTGTGGCGCAGCACCCGCACCCGCCTGCTGCCGGTCGGCGAGCTGCGCGAGCGCCTAGCCGCCGTGCCGGACTTCGCGCCGGTCACCGCCGACGGCGACCCGCTGGAAAGCGCCGACTACGACGGCGACCTCCACCTGCACACCCCGTACACCGGTGCCCTCGACGAGGACGAGGACTGACCCGCCCGGCCCGCCCCTCCGGCTTCCGCATCCCACGCATCCGAAGGAAGTGCTCATGAAGCTGCGCCTGTTCGCCGGTCCGCTCGCGGACGCCGTCGCCCACGTCGCCCGCGCCCTGCCCGCCCGGCCGCCGGTGCCGGTCCTGGCCGGCATCCTCCTCGCCACCGGCGAGAAGGGCATGACCCTATCCGCGTTCGACTACGAGGTCGCCGCGGCCACCAGCACCGGCGCCGAGATCGCCGACGATGGCACCGTGCTGGTCTCCGGCCGACTGCTGAACGAAATCGCGAAGACGCTGCCCAAGGGCGGCGAGGTCGACATCGAGCTCTCCGGCGCCCGGCTGCTGCTCGTCTGCGGCAGCGCCCGGTTCACGCTCCCGACGCTGCCGGTCGAGGAGTACCCGGCGCTCCCGCCGGTGCCGGACACGATGCTCACCGTCGACGCCGACGCGCTCGCCGCGGCCGTCGCCCAGGTCGCCGTCGCCGCCAGCACCGACGCTTCCCTGCCGGTGCTGACCGGGGTGCAGATGGTCCTGGAGGGCGACCGGCTCACCCTGGCCGGCACCGACCGCTATCGCTTCGGCGTGCGCGAGCTCACCGTGAAGCCGACCGGCACGCTGCCCACAGGGAAGCCCAAGCGGGGCAAGAAGAAAGACACGGATACCGAACCGGACACGGCCGGGGAGGTCCGCCGCGCGGCCTGCACCGTCCTGGTCCCCGCGAAGTTCCTGTCCGACGCGACGAGGGCGATGGCCGGTGAGCACCCGATCGGCCTGGGCTGGAACGACGGGCAGCTCACCCTCACCACCCCGGGCAGTTTCTACGGCACCCGGCTCCTGGAAGGCGAGTTCCCCAAGTTCCGCGGCCTGTTCCCGAAGCCGGAGGACGCGCGGCTCACCCTCACCGTCGCCGTCGACGACGCGCTCGCCGCCCTCAAGCGGGTCTCCCTGGTCGCCTCCGCCAAGACCCCAGTCCGTCTGGCCGTCACCGCCGACGGTGAGGAGCTGCTGCTGGAAGCCGGGCACAGCGACGACGCCCACGCCGTCGACCGCATCCCCTGCAACACCGACGGCGCCCTGGAGGACGGCGCCGCCATCGCGTTCAACCCCGGCTACCTCGCCGACGCGCTCAAGGCGCTCGCCGCTCCCGAAGCGACGTTCCACGTCACCCACCACCACAAGCCCGTGGTGCTCATCGGCCGGGCCGGCGACCTCGCCGAGAGCGACTACGAGCACCTGCTGATGCCGATCCGCCAGGACGGCTGACGCGCCACCGCCCACCGCACCACCAAGCCCGGCCGCACGACGCGACCGGGCCTTCCGCATCACCCACCGTAACCCGCAGGAGATCGCCTTGAACCAGCCCCGCCCCGACCACCTGTTCGACCAGGCCGCCGACGGGCCGGACACCGACGCCCCGGACCTGATCTGGCACGCGCCGCGCCGCACCCTGCGGTGGGTGATCCGCGACGTCTACGGGGCGCCCAGCATCGCGGCCACAGTCGCGCTCAGCCTCTTCGCCCTGCTGATGCTGATCGTGCTCGTCCTCGCTGTCGGTCCCTACGTCCTGCACGCCGTCCAGTGGATCGCCCGGCCCGAGCACTCCACCGTCCCGGCCGGACGCCTGTGGCGCACCGTCAACACCCCGATCCACCAATACCTCCAGGTCCACTCGACCGGCCTCCCCGCCGGTCCCCGCACCCTCTACACCGCCTGGGCCATCGCCGGGAGCCTGATCCTTCTGAGGGCGCTACGCCAAGGCGCCACCGTCGGCGTCCAGCTCGGCTCCCTGCTCTTCGGCACGCTGACCGTAGCCATGGTCTGGTCCGGCAGCACGGAACCCGGCAAGCCGGTCGCCGCCGGCGTCGCCGCGCTCGCGTGGGCGGTGCTCGCCGCCCTCGCCCTGACCGGCTCCTGGATCCACACCACGGTCATCAACGAGCCGCCCGCGCCCGCCCCGGCGCCGGTCGTGCCGGTCACCGTCGAGGTGCCCGAGCCGCGGATCGAGGCCGTCGTCGTCGACGTCCAGACCCTCCAGGTCGACATCAACGGCCGCCGCCTCACCGGCGACGACGGCCAGGACCGCTGACACCCACGACCTTGGGGCCGCCCGCACAGGGCGGCCCCGCACCGTCCCGCGCCACCGAACGGAAGGCAGGCCCCATCGCATGACCTGGTCCATATCCCGTGACACCCGACTCGCCGAACTGCGCCAGCTCCTGCACGAACGCTCCGCCACCCTCGCCAACTCCCCGGCACCGCCGCCCACACCGGCCTGCAGAACGAGTGCGACGCCATCTACGCCGAGATCAAGCAGCTCGAAGGCTCCAGCGACTGCTCCCCCGCCGTGCTGATCGCCATCACCGTGCTCGTCCTGATCGTCATCTTCACCGCTCGCCGACCCCTCCCTCTTCCGGGCACTGACGCTGCCCACGGCCCGCGCCCCACCGCCCCCGCCACCCGGTCGGGACGGTGGGCTCCGGTGCGCGGCGCGGCCACCCGGCCGGGCACCCACCGACCATCCGTCAGGAGACCCCGTGACATTCCCCCGCCAGCAACAGCCCCGCCCCACCAACGCCCACACCCCGGTCCCGTACCGGGCACAGCACCCGGCCCCGTACACCGGCCGGCCCCAGCCGGATGAGCGGATCGTCGTCGTGCAGCTGCCCGCCGGGCACCAGCTCGCCGAGCAGCACGAGCCCACCGCGGCCGACATCGCCGCCGTGCGCGGCGCGGTCCGCCGCGACGCCACCTTCTTCGTCCTGCTCCTGGCCGGCGTGATGCTCGCCGTCGCCTCGCTCGCCGGACTGCGCTGGGCCGCGAACGCCACCACCCCCGCTCCGGTCCCGACCTCCCCGGACACTGCCTCCACCGGTCGGTGATCCACCTCCGACGTGCTGCCACCCGGTCACGCCCCGCACCGGCTCTCCGGGCACTGACACTGCCCACCACCACGCCCGCCCTTTCGGCCAGCCAGGCCGGGACGGCGGGCGCCGTGGTGCGCGGCGCGGCCGCCCGGCCGACACCCGCCCACCTCTTGGAAAGCGAGTCCATGACCGACACCAGCAGCACCGATGTGCCCACCGAGTCCGGACATCAGAGGGCCGAGACGATCCGCTACACCGCGGACGTCGTCGCGGTGCGTGCCGACGGCCGCGTTCTGCTGATCAAGCGCGGCTGGCCGCCTCACCAGGGCCTGCTGGCTCTGCCGGGCGGCCACATCGACATCGGCGAGACCTCCCGTCTCGCGGCCGTGCGCGAACTGCACGAGGAGACCGGCGTCCTGGTCGACGCCGCCGATCTGACGCTCATCGGGGTGTACGACGAGCCCGACCGCGACCCGCGCGGCCGGTACGTCAGTGTCGCCTACCTCGTCAGCGTGCCCGCCGGAACCGAGGCCCGCGCCGGAGACGACGCCGCGTCCGTCCAGTGGATCCGGCTCGACTGCCTGCCGAGCCCGCAGCATCTCGCCTTCGACCACGACCAGATCCTGGCCGCCGTCCGCACCGCCACCGGGCACTGACGCTGCCCACCACCGTGCCCGCCGTCCCCGAGCCAGCCGGGCCCGGGCGGCGGGCACCGTGGTGCGCGGCGCGGCCGCCCGGCCGGCACCGACCACGGGAGGACACCGTGACCCCCGACACCACCCAGACCCCTCCGACCGTCCACGAGCCGTTCGCCCGCACGGGGCGAACCTGTCGCCAGGACAGCATCGAGGAGGGCACGTCCGACTGGGCGCTGGCCCGCTTCGCGCTCTCCGAGCGATCCTTCGCCAGCTACGCCAACGACCCCGCTGCCGAGGAAGCCCGGCGTCTCGCCGACAAGCTCACCGCCGATGAGGCCCGGCGGATCGACGCCTTCCTCGCGGCCGGCGTCCAGGACAGCGGCCGCCTGGACGCCGTCGCCGCCGCCCCGGAGCTCACCGGCGAAGACCGCACCTGGCTGCTCGACCAGCTACGCCTCGCCTGGCAGCGCCTGGACAGCCTCCACGACGCGATCGACCGCTCCGGCAGCATGATGACCACCACCTACGCGGCGAGCTCCGTCGACTACGTGCGCTGGTCCCGCCGCCCCGAGGCGCTCACCGGACGCCGCCCCGCCCCGCAGCAGGCCGGCGCGTGATGGCCGCCGAACTCGCCATCGCCCTGGTCGGCGTCGTCGGCACGCTGGCCGGCACCCTGACCGTCACCGCAATCCAGCACCGGGCCGCCCGCGCCGAGCGGACCGAGCGCACCGAGCAGGAGCGGCGCCGCGAACTCGTCCAGGCCGTCACCGCCCTGGTGACCGCCCTCGCCGCACACCGCCGCACCATGTGGGCCCGCGAACGGCTGCGCCTCACCGGCGCCGACGACGCGGTGTACGCGGAGGCGCGCAGCGAGAGCCACCGCACCCGCTCCGACATCACCGCCCCGCTGGTCACCCTCGCCATCCTCGCCCCCGCCCTCGCCCTCGCCGCCCAGGACGCCGCCCGCGCCACCTACGCCATGCGCGGCGCAGCCGACCACACAGACCTCGACCGAGCCCGCACCGAGGCCGCCGCCACCAGCGAGCACCTGGTCGCCGCTGCCGCCGAGCAACTGGCCTGACCACCCACCACACCACCCCGGAGGAAACCGCTGTGACCACCACCCACACCACCGACCAGGCTCGCCCCCTCGACCCCGTCCAGCCCGGCGATGTCGTCTGCATGATCGGCTGTGCCGCCAGCGGCAAGAGCTCGGCCCTGCGCACCGTTCCCTCGCACCAGATCGTCAGCCTGGACCAGTTGCGCGCCGTGGTCTCCGCGCCGGGAGATCAGGGAGCCACCGCCGACGCCGTCCTCCTCCAGCACCAGATCCTCCTCGCCAGGCTGCGCAGGGGAGCCACCACGTACGTCGACAACACGTCCCTGTCCGCCCACCACCGGGCGCAGCTGGTGGAGCTGGCACACCAGCACGGCCGGCGCGTGATCGCCGCCCACTTCGACGCCCCGCTTCCCCTCTGCATCGAGCGGAACCGGGCGAGGCCGGCCGAGCAGCGGGTGCCCGAGGACGTCCTGCGCCACCAGCACCGCATGTCCCGCTCGGCCCGCGAGCTGCTCGCGACCGAGGGCTTCGACGAGATCAGGCAGTACCGCACCGGGCACTGACGCTGCTCACCGGCCCCGCGCCCCGCCCCCGGCACCCGGCCGGCCGGCGGGGCGCTCCGGTGGGCGGCGCGGCCACCCGGCCGGTCACCGCCCACCGAGAGCACGGAGCCACCCGAGATGACGTCCTCCCCCGACCTGGCAGCCCGGCGGGCCGTAGCCCAGCGCGAGATCGAGCGGCACGCCGACCGGCCGCTGCCAGGCACCTGGCGCCTGGTCCGCCTGGACGACCTGCCCGCCATCGCGCCGACCTGCGACCAGGACCACCGGGGCCGCGCCCCGATCCACCCCGGCGTCGACGGCCTGTACGACTGCTGCCCCCAGCCGTGGATCCGCGTCGGCATCCTCACGGTCGCCGACCTCCTCCTGGCACTCCTCAACCACCCGTTCGCCGTACCGGACCCGGCACCGGGCGCCCCCGAGGCGGTCAGCGACGACCCCACCGGCGCCTGGAACTGACCACCCCACACCCCGCACCGACCGGAAGGACACCCCGATGACCGAGACCGCCCACACCCGCACCCTGCGCGCCGCCCTCGACGCCGCCGACAACATCGCCACCGTCACCGCCGCAGCCACCGCCGGCCTCACCACCTACCGCGCCCTCCACAGCCGCCCCACCGAGACCCGCCTCACCCTCGCCGCGGCCGCCGCCGGCCTCGCCGCCTGCCTCACCGACCAAGCCACCCTCCACCTCCGCACCCCGCTGCGCCGCCGCCTCGGCATCCAGCCCGCCTACGGCCCCACCGCCCAGGCCGGCCCGGCCCCGACGCTGGAACAGCTCGCCGCCGAGGTTGCCGCCGACGCCGCCCACCGCGCCGCCACCGGCGCCCACGCCCTCGACCGCAGCTCCGGCAGCCTCACCCAGGCCACCAACTGGACCGGCGCACCGGACGGCACCGCGACCTGCGAGCTGCCCGGCGGCGCGCACCTGCTGTGCATCCCCTCCCCCACCGACCACGGCTACAGCAGCCGCTCCTACCTCCTCGTGCGGGGCGACGAGCAGCCGCTCGAGGTCCGCAGCATCACCGAGCTGGCCGCGCTCCTGGAGGAGCCCGCCGCCGACCCCGCGCAGCCTGCGGACAGCAGCGGTGAGGACGGCGACCCGTGGGCCGTCCTCGGCCAGAACCTCGCCATCGGCGAACTCTGCAGCCCGGGCCCCGACGGCGACGACCAGGCCGACGAGGACGACGTCGACCAGGAGGCGCAGCCCCACGCCGCCGGCCTGCTGTAGCCGACCGCCCTGCCGGCGGGCCACCCAGCCGCGAAGCCCGGCCCGCTGCCCACCGGCCCGACCACCCGCCACCAGCCCGGCCCCGGCCCGCCGCTCAGCACCTGGAGGTCGAACGTCTACGTGCCCGGTGCGAAACTCGGGCGCATGCCCTCCACTCAAGCGGTCACGCTGCTGCATCCCTGGGGACGGTGACGTCCATCACGTCAGCAGCGACTCCGAGGCGACAGGAAAGCGATAACCCCGTGGAACCCGATACGAGCAGCCCTCGCTGCTAGTGCTGTGACCCAAAGGTTCGCCGGTTGCCTGGCAGGATCTCCCCATGCTGGATGAGAAGCTCGACGCGCTTGCGCAGATGATGGCAGAGCACATGGCCAGGCCGTTCCCGCCCGGCTTCCGTGGCCTGGACATCGAGGGTCGGGACATGGTGATGCTCGATTCGGACGCCTATGCCTACGCCGCCTGCGTCTACGAAGACCTGCTCAGCGAGCAGGCCCACGCGCGCCTGACGCGGCTGACGTCGGCGTTCGGGAAGGTCCTTCCGGCGATCGACGACGAGTACGCGGCCAAGTACTACACGCATCTGCACACTATGGTCGGGCTGTCTGCCGAGATCGAGAGCCAGCGCAAGAAGTACTCCCCGCCAGGGGTGCAGCAAACCCGGTGAACCTTTGCGGCCAGAGCACTAGTAGGGCTTGGTCAGGTCGGCGCGGTGTTGGCGTGTC